>NZ_JBGOSE010000007.1:0-275981 GCF_041538045.1 Aliiglaciecola sp. SL4
AGTCAATCCGCAAGATTAAACAGTGAGTTTAATTTAGCCCAACAACAATTGGAAAATCAGTTCTTAGATGAAAAGAATAATTTATTACAGACACAATTAGAGCAACAACGACAATTACAAGAAAGGCAACAATGGATAGTGTTTGGGCTTATTGTTTTTACTATTCTAATAATGCTCTTCCTCGGCATTATATTTAATCTCTACCGTAAAAATAAACGTCTAGCAATTTTAGACAACCTGACCGGATTGCGTAATCGCAGAAGTATATTAGATGCGGGTGAACAAGTATTTACAATTAGTCAACGTTACAAACAAAACTTGTGCGTTCTTATGTTAGACGTGGATAATTTCAAATTAGTGAATGACAATTATGGTCATGGTGAAGGGGACAAGGTACTCAAGTTCGTTGCATCAGTTTGTGAAGGAGCGCTAAGGGCCTCAGATTACGTGGGACGAGTTGGTGGAGAAGAGTTTATTTTTATTCTACCTAATAGCGGCGAAAACGAAGGTAACCAATTAGCAAAACGACTTTTTCAGAGCATACAGTCAAACTTCCCCAAAGCAGGTTTAAAAGTAGAAGGTGTCACGTTTAGTATTGGTTTAGCAGCAAATCTGGAGCAATGTAACGATTTTAACGAGTTGGCTAGTTTTGCAGATACCGCACTATATGTGGCAAAAGCCCAAGGCAAAAATCAAGTGCAAACTTATAGCGCTGAAATGCAGTTTAATAACCAAGGCTAGACACACTTTAGATATCTAACTTCAATCCCAGTGAAAATTATATCTTTAACTTGGAGGTATTGCTGATAATTGAGGATTCTACTTTTAACGCCTCGCATAACGACCTATAAAAAATCCGCCTTGTCAGCTTAAACCATAAGTTCAAGTTGGCAAGGCGGCCTTTACAATGTTCGATAGTTTAATTGATACTAGAGGCTACTCTAGGGAATGCACTCTCTTATCTAAGAGTTGCTCTAAGCATCCAAGCTGTTTTTTCATGCTCACGCATTCTATCAGATACTAAAGCTGCAGAAGATTCATCGTCGGCGTCTTGAGCTAATTTAAGAGCATCTCTACAGGTTTTCACTACCTGCTCGTGCCCTTGAAGTAAGATTTTAACCATTTCTTCTGAAGCAGGAACACCATCAACTTCTTTGATTGCACTTAATTTAGCAAATTCTTTATACGTTCCAGGAGCAACTAACCCTAATGTACGAATTCGCTCAGCAATATCATCTACCGCTACTGCTAATTCGGTGTAGTGCTCTTCAAACATCAAATGTAATTCTCTGAATTGAGGACCCGTTACATTCCAGTGGAAATTGTGAGTTTGCAGATACAAAGTGTAACTATCTGCAAGTAACTTTTTCAAACCATCCGCTATTTGATTACGATCTGTTTCATTAATACCAATGTCAATTTTCATAATATTTCCTTGTTATCTAAAGAATCTTTTAATCAGTATAGTTGATTAGCATATTTTTTATAATTAGTTTTATCGATTGAGTATATCGCTTCGCTATATCAACCTATAAGAATATAAACGTGTGAAGCCGAAAAAAGTTCAATCATTAACAGTATCTTTTGAATGGAGTTGATTGGCTATCAATGATAATTGGAGTTCAACACGTTTGACTTCTCTGAGTACAGATAACCGATTTAATTCCATAAACAACCATAAACGCATCGATGCAAAAATGATAAAGGAAATTAGGGTGCCTAATAGCCAATGTAATTTAGTATCAGTGCGTTCTTCATCAAATAAATTGATCCCAAAGTAAATAGCTAAACCAATAAAGATTAATTGCATGACTATGATGGCTATAGCAGTGAACTTGAAAGTTCCTCTGAAACTCCGACCTATGAGTTGAAATGTATTTGCTTGTTGTTCTGATACTTTTTCAGTTTCTTGTTGCATGGCCGCTAAAATTTTTTGATTAATATCGCTCATTTTATTGTCCTTTGTTGTTTATTTTAAGTTTCTGCCGAATCCCATGGAGCCTAGATTTCAAGGTACCCACTGGAAGTCCGACCATATGACTAATTTCGGCTAGGGAAAACTCTTCAAAATAGTGTAAATAAAGCAACTGGTATGAATTAGTATCCAAATTAGACAAATTTAGTTCTGGTTTACTTTCCGTTGTTTCAACACTATTGGTTGTGGTTACTAAATTAGCTTCTAGAGCACTAATTTTTACTCGCTCTTTTTGAATATGTTTGATGGAATCTGCACACTTATTTTGTAAAACTCTAAACATCCATTTAGGAAAGGCTGCAGGATCTTCAACGCTTTTAATTTTTTTACACATATCCAATAATGCGCTTTGAGTGGCATCATTTGCTAAGTGTTCGTCTTTTAATAGTTTCGTGGCATAGCCAATTAATTTCGGGTACCAAATACGAAGCAACTGATCGAGGGCTTTTTCATCGCCCATTTGAATGTTGACAACTAACCATTCTGTTAAAATTGTTTCGCTATTTCTTTTCATACTTTATAGGTCTGCTTTTACGCTTAAGCGGTTCACTCTTTTTTAATCTTTCGTGATTAGACTGTGATACTTCTGTGATAAACCAACTTTAATCTTTCCCATGCTAGTAGTTATCCCATTTTGCTTTATGTGTAGTAATGATTTTATGCATGTGACTGCCTCTAATTTTAATATTGATAATGCAAACGCAAGGGATATAAGCCGCGGGAGCGTTTTCAGCTTAATGTTGATATCGCGTTTACTCAGAATATTGGAAGATCATAATTATGAAAACATTTAACAAAGGCATTATTACTATTGCTTTAGGAACGTGCTTAACCTTCTCGGCCAATGCTACCAAGATTGAAGTGCAGGTCAGTAGTTTATTTGACGATGGGGGCTTGGCTATAACACCAGTGTGGTTAGGCTTTCACGACGGTACTTTTGATTCATTTGATGCTGGCTCGACAGCCTCATCATCATTACAAAACTTGGCAGAGAATGGCATGACTGCAGGCATTGAATCCGATTTCTCAATGGAAAATCCTATGGGGGTTCAAACTGTTTTAACTGCACCTTCTGGGTCTGCCCCTGTGTTCGAACCTGGAGAAACAGCCACATCAAGTTTGCTAGAAATTGATGCCATGAGCAGTGGTTATTTTAGTTTCTTATCAATGCTCATTCCCACTAATGACGCTTTTATTGGAAACGAAGACCCTTTGGCGTATTCGTTATTTAATGCTGATGGAGATTTTGTTGGCTTAGATATTTTAGTTTTGGGATCTTCGGTTTGGGATTCTGGTACTGAACTTAACAGAGGGTACGGGGCGCCTTTTCTTCAAGGAGCTAACGCTGAAGCTCGTCAAAATGAAAACGGGGTCGTCACTTTCCACAACGGGTTGGAAGTACTTCCTGGTGGTTTAGCCATTATTGGTGGAACGGCTGCAACGGGCTATACGATAGATCAAGCTGCCGCTGATTTCACCGCAAATGGGTTTGAAGTTGCGCGCATTACGGTATCTCAAGTTCCAGAACCAGCTACTTTAGGCTTTTTTGCTATTGGTATTTTAGGGTTAATCGCTCGCCTAAAACGCAAAACAACGCATTAATTGGACTCGCCTTATTAGTCACCACGTTTCTCGGTGGTGGCTGTTACACTCATAGTAACGAACGACCTTTCGCTTCACACATGAGTTGAATTTACACTACTCCCTAACAGAATCATCACTTAGCCTATCAAATACTCGTAAATATGTATCAACACCTTGTTACATATAGAAGTTGCAGGTTATCAGTAAAGCTCCACAATAACATTATAGGTAATTGACACGAGAAAATGGGATGGAAAGTATTTCAGCAATGGTCATTGAGGACGTCCTAGATACTGATAATTGCTTGACGACAAGACTAAAAAATTTAGACAATTTGAAGATGTTATTCAGTGGTGAAGAGGAAATTTGCAGTGTTACTGCGGTGCTAAATAATCAACCTGACGTATTATTTGTTGATATGCAAATGTTAGGAACCCACGTATTAGGGTTGCTTAAAGAGTTAAGCAAGGCAATGGAAGCCCTGCCTAAAATAGTATTTTTGGCAGATTCTAGTGATTTCGCTATGCAAGCTTTTGAACACAATGCTTTTGACTACCTCATCAAGCCTGTTTCTGATGGCCGTCTAACGACTTGCCTAGATCGGCTTCGAAATGCGGTGTTAGAAAACCAAGCTTTGTTAGCACAGAGTAAACTCAATCAATTATTGTGCACTAAAACCGGAAAATCATTGGATGGTTTTATGCAATGTTTAGAACATTCAAAGCAGGCCAATATAACGGATTTGCAACAAACTATTTCCATTAAGAGTGGGACTCAATGGTTACGAATAAAACTAGAATGTATTTTGTGGATCCAAGCTGCTGGAGATTATATGTGCATCCACACCGAAGATGAAACACACATTGTGCGTAAAACCCTACGTCAATTTGAAGTTGAATTGGATAAGACGTGTTTTCCAAGAATTAATCGTTCAACTATCATAAACCTGAGCAGAATTACCCACCTCACTCCTAATTCAAATGGCGAATATATCGCAAGACTAGACTCTGGGGTTGAGCTCAAAGTAAGTAGAAGGTACAAATTGAAAATGGGGAGGGAACTCAAGACCACATTATAAACTAACGTGGCCTTGCTTAGTGACTATTTATGCACGGATTCTACGCCAGGCTGTTTGCGCATTGATTGTGCAATTTTTTCACCGCTTCTGCCCACAACATATCCGCCTACGCCAACGGTTAATAACGTAAATAGCTCCTCTGGAAGTTCCAACATCTTAATTTTGTCTGTAAATAGACTAAGATAAGGAAACAGAATGTAATTGTTCGCAACGATGAAAATGATGACCATCATTAATACTGGTCGCCAATTTCGCTGTATCCAACTCTTACCTTGGGCTTCAGCTATTATCACAGCTTGTTGCGCTTGAAGCAGTTTAGTTTCGTATTCAAGAACCTTATGTTCCAACTCAATCATCTTAAGTTGCACACCTGAACTAATTTCATCCAATTGTTTTTTTAATATTAAACGCTCTTCGTCTGAAGTATGTACATTATCAATTAGATCCGCTGCTGGTTTAAATATACCACCAATAAATTCCATAATTCCAATAGCCATAATGACTCCTTTCCATAGTAATGGGGAAATTTACGGGTTATTTACTGCGACAATTTATTTATTTTACAAAGGTAAATTGTCTTAACCTGTTTTGTTATGCGAACCCCTTTTAAATTCGCATTGCTGTATTTTCATACAATTTTGGGTTTTGTGAAAGGTAAAAGTGAATATTCAGCTAACAAAACTGTCGCGGCTTTTGCTCTTTACGCCCTTAATAGAAAAATGAGTGCCTAATAATGACAACAAACAATACCCTGCAAAATAGTAAAAACCTTGGCCTGCGTTAGACAGAGTTTGGGTACTAATTTCTAGAGACATTTTAAATCCGAAGACTGCAAAAGTATGGGAGTCTGTTGTTTCTGCATGATTTGTGGATAAGATGGCTAAAAAAATGGCGACTACAAATACATCGGCCATGGACCACTTTCCGATATTAGAAACCACGCTCAAAAAAATACGTTCTAGTTTGTGTCCAGGAAGAAAATAAGCAATACAAACCATAGTTGTTTTCAGAAGTGGGATCCCCACTGAAAAAAGTAAAATGAGACTTGCCACTAAAATTCTTTGGTCGTGCCATAATTCGTCAATAGTGGCCATTATGGAAAGTTCTTTGTCGACAATATCAGAACTCAAAACAGAGCCTCCTAGGGATGCTGCTAAATCCATATCTAATGAAAACATAGGTAGCAATATACCCGGAAAAAACAGACCTATAGCAAGAATATTTAGAGCAAAACCAATGTGACGTTTCAAAACATAATCCTGTGATTTTTTAATGTGGGACAAATATACCTTAATCGTTCTTGAAGCTGGAGTATCTTAAATAATGTTAGATACTGTCCAAAACCAAGAGGTCTGAAAGCCGTGTAAAATATCCGGTCATTGGGCTTTTCAGCTATTAATGAGCCATACTGACTAAAAGACTAAAAAATTAGAGTAATTCCATATGAGTATTATACAAATAACCGAGCTATTTGGTTGGGCTTCAATAATTAATATTGTCTATTTAATGCTTGCTACATTAATTGTTACACTCAAACCTGAAGTCATATCTTCAATCCATAGTAAAGTGTTTCAAGTTGAAAAAAGTACGCTGCCGCCTTTATATATTAACTTTCTGAGTATTTATAAAGCCATGACGTTGGTTTTTATCGTTTCTCCGTACCTTGCATTAAAAATAATGGGGAGTTGAGCGCTAAATGAAGAAGTCTGTTTGCATGTTGTTAGCATGTGGGGCATTTTTTATTATTAAAAATGGTTTAGGGGACGTTGCCGTTCAATTGGCAAATCAGGAAGATTTATTGGTTGCCAAAGGTGAGCCCGATTCCCAGCATGAATTTGAAGATCAAGGGCAGCTTTTTGTTCAGTACTACTATCAAGCTGAGAATGAGTCCTTTCTGGTAGATGTTGAAACCGGTAATGTTTGCAATGCTTATAAAGGCAAACAAGTTCGCAGTTGCTTTCCTTGTACTGAGAATGAAGTTTCTCCCCAATGTCCTTAATAAAGGAAGAAATTGTTATGACGAAAATAACTAAATATTTATTATTAGCTGCTTTATTTTGTTTAGCTGTAGTTTGCTACTATGTAGGAAATGTTATCGGGGCCATTGCATTTATAGCCTTGGGTTTGCTTTTGGAAATAGCATTATGGGTAGGCATTTTTCAGTCTTCTAAAAAACACATCTCCAAAAATCTCAAATAAACAAACTCAAAACGTTAAAGCAAAGTAAGCGTCTAGTAAACCTCATTCTTCCAAGTTAATTCCAACGTTGCAATCCCATGTAAATTCAAAGGTATTAAACTTGTTTGAAGACAAGTTATGTGGGTTTTAGGAAGTCCATTGTTGGTCTTATTAGCATTGTTGAAAACAAGTTTGCTCGACCTATATATGCATGAAGGCACTATATGCCATGCTAAATGAGATTATAATCAAGCAACCTATGATTGCGGCTGATGAAGTCACGCTAAACGTGACGAAAGAAGACAAAGCTACGAAATATATGTGGCAGTTTTGCCCAGCAAGTGTCTCGCTTAAAAATAAGCCAGTTGACACTGACATTTCTGATATTGTGTTACAGGGATGCAACACTATCTGAGTGAGACAAAACTTTTTTGTAAATTATCAATAGGGATGTCAAAAGGATTCAAAAACTTACGAAGCTCGATACTAAAACGAATAAGTGCAAAACAATAAATACCATGGGGACATACATTTCCACATGAGTGAAGGGTAAATAAAGTTTGCTATCTTCGCCTCTGCCCACAGCTTCCCATTCTGCGTCGAAAGGAGATAAGGGTAAACTCTTTTCTATCTCATGAATCACTTTAAATTTAGCCGTGTTGAGGTCGCGGTATGAGCGCACTAAGCGATACCACATGTAGCATATTGCTATTCCAGCAATAGATACTAACCAGAATATGTTTGTGGTTTCTGTGTGACCTATGTTGAGATAGGAGATGAGTGACACCAGCACAGTATTGAGGGTGACAAAAAAACTATTGGCGCTTTGTCGACGACTACTAATAGTATCGGCTGAGGCTAAATAAATTTTATACTGTTCAAATAACTGCTCATTGTAATTATCCACACCAGTTTTACTACCCGCGTATAATGTTTTGTGTATTCGATTCGTCTGCATCTTAATATCCGCTATCTACGCTCAACGGGGATGTTGTTGGCATAGAATGGTACACGAACTTCAAGCATATTAGCTAGCTGTATGATTTCCAAGCTTATGTTTTTGACTGAACCAACGGAGAACGTTTTATTGAAGGACCGCTTTTTATTCGCTCCGGACCCCATTGAAACACTACTACTAGATGTCGCACTAATGCGGGTGCCATCGGAATCTAGGAAAAATATTTTGCTATTTTGAGGGAGCGGATTTTCAAATGAAACTAATAGGGACTTGGCGTCGGGATAATATTTATAAGTACATAATCCGAGCGACTCAAAGCCTTTAATAGTAAATGATTGTGAAACTTGAATGTTTTTTAATTCAATTTGTACTACCTGAGCTGGGTTAGGAAGTTTTAACAGCAGTTCGCCGTCTATATTGTTTACGATATTAACCGATTTACTATCCTCGAACTTCAGCCAAATTCGAATTTGGCCTTTGGGATGCGTTTTTGTGGAAGTGGTAGTTCCATCCGATGATACATTTGTAATTGATCCCCGTTTAACTGGAATTATTGCGGTTAACAAGTTCGGGCTAAACAAGCCTGTATTGATTTCGCTTATGTTTATTGCTTGATTGTCAGCAATCGACTCAAACACCTTTACCAAGCCCATCTCCATAGCGCTATCTGCATAAGGTGTATTAATATCTAATCGAACAGACAAACCTTTCCAATTGGTAAATGCGTAATGGTCCAATACTTCGACGGATTCTGTCGGTCGTTCAAAATCTACGGGGGAACTAATGGGCTTGTTTATAATAGGTTGTGGTAAGGGTTCTAGGTCTGTCTGGTTTTGAGTCAGATGATTGGTTTGTGTGGGTAAGGAATTTAGTACAGCCATAATCCGGACGCTAAATAGACTTATCACTATCAAAAATATAGCAGGTATCACCGCGTAAGCTAAAGGAGGTCGCGAAATAATCATGTCAATATATTCGCTAATTACGCGCCACATTTGCATGGGTTTTGCCATGATAATTTTGAAGCGTTGCCATACACTTAAGGTGTCAATGATATAGGAGAAGTGTCCCGGGCCTGGCTTTGCGGTAGCGCTTGCGAGCATTGCAAGTAGTCGTTCCGTGTCGCGAATCTCGTAACGACTTGGCTGATATATATTTAGGTTAATCTCGCTGACATCGCGATTCGGAGAGTTCGCTGACGCTAACGCTACTCGTTCTCTAATTAAATCTGTAAGTTGATGTTGTTCTGCTTCGTCATTGATCAAAAAAACCACGTTATGCAGCGCCACACTGTGAATAATTAAATCCAACTCATATAAGCTGCCCGCTCTGTCTGGCGTGAGTCCTCTTAAATCCATCAGGATTACTGTACTTATATCAAGCAGGCTACTAATAGCTGGTTTCCAAGCATTGCTGTGGCAATATAATGAGATATCTTGATACACACCGTCGATTGATACAGCTTCGTTATTGATCATCGTTAAATTGGTGTTCAGATCATCTTGACTAGCTATAAAACGGCGCTTCAAAATAAAAATTAATGGCAACAAGGCTAATGGAATAAGTATTAGCCATGCGAACATACCCAGTAATTCGATTCTGACCTGATGTGAAATTCCCCCCAATCCAGTAACTTGTCCATTTAAAAGACTTATTCCACCAATAGCTAAACTGATTAAGGTTAAGAGCCCTGATACGACAAACACAATTCGCATGAATCGTAACTTACTGCGAGGGTAAGAAAGCGAATACCGAAAGCGCAAATAAGAAGGGTCGACAACGGTGATCGTGGAACCAATAAAGCGCCAAAAATGACTGATATCACCAAACGTAAAGGCGGTATTTTTATCTGAGTCAAACACCCGTAAAATCAATAATCGATTGTTTTCATCTTCGCAGTTTTTAAACCGTTGCCTTCTGTATGCTGTGAAATAATATAACAAACTAAGCACGCCGGGTAAGGCACATACAAACCAATTTAACTCATATACTGGGGCAACTAAAAGCGCACACAATGAGATCATTAATAGCCACAAAAAACTACTGACAAAAGGCACATAACCCAATAAATAACGTTTTGCGCCATTGAGTACTATGACAATTAATAGCAGGAAACCGAAAACAAAGGGTAACATTCCGGCAAGTATGGGGTATCGGGCTAAATCTGGAGGATGTTTGACCCCATAAAATATTAAAAATGACAGAATAACCGTAAACAATGCCCAAGCTTTAACGAATCGCCACCAACTGCTACTTCCTGATTTAAGTGCTTTTTGCCATCTATCATATTGCAAGGTGTCAGTGGGGGAAATGCTGAAACGTGAATTATAAACTCGACTGTTCAACGAAGTTCTATGTGCGTTACCTCTTGTAAACTCGCACGGTTGCGACAGCTCTGACTTTGCTTTTTGCATCATAAAATATAACACAGCCCGCACCGCAGCGGTTCGCAGTAACAAATACGCCAAAAAAGCCGGTAACCAGACAATAGCATAGTCCAGCATTTGCAAGATAAGATCAGGATCAGTGTCAGAATACATTCTTCAACTCCATGTTGTAAGAATCATTATGATAGGGACATACACACTATTTAAAGAGTCAGACTTAAAAGAATGTAATAGATTTGACGAGAAATGCTGTTAGCGCCGTTTTATTTACCTTAGTTCAATTAAAAAATTAATCAAATCCAAATTGGCAAAACAGGTGAGTTGCTGAGGTGAGAATAAAAGGTTTGCATTGAGTGTGGTAAAGAACAGTTTGCTTGTGCCAATACATGGCCCAGGCTCTTAAATTGTGTTGTCATTGTTTATGTATGTCTAGTCATTGAGGGGGCTCGCTGGTTGACAACCATATTTCAGACTTTTGAGAAACGAGTTGTTGTCCTGTTACTCACAAAGTGAACGGGCTAACACCATATGGCTACGAGAATAATATGCTAGAGAAAATCTCTCAAGTTGATGATTATTAGAAGAAACCGTTATCATGGCATGGTTCTGGTTCATCGGTGGTGTCGATGAATACTTGCAAAACCAAGACAAAAAAATAGCACTTAAAAAGTGCTATTTTTGATGACTAAATTAGGCTTAGGTGCCGTTTATTTCACTGGAAATCCACGGTCGCGCATCAAGGCTTCAACATTTGCATCTCTACCTCTAAACAAACGATAAGCTTCTGCAGGATCCATTGCGTTACGAATGGCGAATAAGTGCTTAACTAACTTTTCACTTAGTTCTTTGTCGTAGAAACCTCCAGGTGCTTCAGCAAAAGCTTCAGCTGCATCCGAGGTTAAAACTTCAGCCCACATGTATCCATAATAACTAGAGGCATAACCTTCACTACTAAAGATGTGACCAAATTGAGTGCTGCGATGACGCATTACCATTTCTTCCGGCATACCCATTTTCACAAGTTGTTCTTGTTCAAATTTCTGAGGGTCAATAGTGGCTGGATCTGTTGTGTGGTACAACAAATCCATAATTGCCGATGCCATATACTCAGTTGTTTTGAAACCTTCATTGAAAGTAGATGCTTTTTTAATTTTAGCAACTAGCTCTTGAGGAATAGGCTCACCAGTTTTGTAATGAACAAGATAGTTGTTGATAACTTCATCTGTAATCAACCAACGCTCTAATAATTGTGACTGGAACTCAGTGTAATCGCGCACCCCTGAATGTGAGGTGGGGTAGGCTACTTTAGCTGACAAGAAATGCAAAGCATGACCAAATTCATGGAAGTAGGTTTCTGCATCATCCCAAGAAATTAGAGTCGGTTCGCCTTCAGGGCCTTTCACGAAGTTTGAGTTATTCGAAGAAAGTACGGTTTTCTTACCATCAAACGTGGTGTAACTGCGGTACGTTGTTGCCCAAGCGCCAGAGCGTTTACCTTTGCGAGAAAATGGGTCTAAATACCATAAACCAATATGTTTTCCAGAAGTGAGGTCGGTTACTTCCCAAACTTTAACATCTGGGTGAAAAACAGGAACTTTGCCTTCTTCAATAGGAGTAAACTTGAAGTTGAACAAACGACCGGCAACGTAAAACATTGCTTCGCGAAGTTTGTCTAGTTGCAAGTATTGTTTCACTTGGTCAGAGTCTAGATCGTATTTTTGTTTACGCACTTTTTCAGCGTAAAAACGGTAATCCCAAGGCTCAATAGTGATATTTGCATTTTCTGCATCTGCCACGGCTTGCATGTCTTTAACTTCTTCATCAACACGAGCAATGGCTGCTGGCCAAACTTTTTTCATTAACCCCATGGCATTTTCAGGGTTTTTTGCCATGCGATCTTCGAGTCTCCACTGAGAGTAGTTGTCATAGCCCAATAGTTGAACGCGTTCGTGACGCAACATTAAAATTTGTTTAATCAGCTCATTGTTGTCAAACTCGTCGCCATTATTCCCGCGGCTATAATAGGTTTCCCATACTTTCTTACGTAACTCACGCTCTTCAGAGTAAGTAAGGAACGGATCCATTGAAGAACGCGTGTTAGTAATCGCATACTTACCTTCATGACCACGTTGAGCTGCTGCTGATGCTGCTGCTGTAACAAATGATTCAGGTAGGCCAGAGAGTTGATCGGCATCGATGTAAAGCACATAATTTTCTTCATCTGCCAAAACATTGTTGGCAAATTTAGTTTGTAAGCTTGCAACTTCTTGATTGATCTCTGCGTAACGTTTTTTAGCTTCACCTACCAAGGTTGCGCCATTGCGTGCAAAACTATTGTAAGTTAGCCAAGTTATACGTTGTTGTTCCGAATTAAGCTGTTTATATTCTTCACTTTCGTATACCGCTTTAACACGAGCAAAAAGATCTTGGTTTTGATTTATTTTAGAGCTAAATGCTGAGATTTTAGGAACCATTTCTTTTTGAATTTCACGAAATTCAGGGCTGTTTCTATTTGAACTCCAAATACCCCAATAAGTGAATACTCGCCCTAATGCTGCACCAGATTTTTCTAATGGAACGATGGTATTTTCGAATGTTGCTGCTGCAGGGTTATTCGTAATCGCTTCTATTTCGGCCAAATTAATTTCCATTCCTTTTTCTAATGCGGGAATGAGCAAGGCTAAGTCCATTTTATCAAAGGCAGGTACACCGCCATAAGGACCTGAATATTCAGCAAGGAGAGGATTGGTTTGTTGTTGGACTTGATCAGCCATAGAGATATTGTCTTCAGTTTGTGAGGAGCTCGTACTTTGCGAGCACCCACTTAGCGTGGCAATTAGCATTGCACTTGTTAGTGTCAGAGCAAATTTTTTCATTTAATTTTTACCAATTATTTAAGAGACGGTTCTGCTGTTATTTTTATTGTTATACGTTTTATACTCGTATGCGAGTATTGTTATTAATACTAATCCTTAGTAAGAAAACTACAAGCATCAGCGCTAAATCAACTTTTAGTAATCGTCTACAAACCCTTACAGAACATAGTCCTTGATTCTTTTTCAACAAATTTTTTGAATTGCTATTCACTCACTTTTTACCTAAGTGGTTGAAAAGTTTCATTTAGCATTTAGAAAAACCGATAACAGGTATTTAATTAAATACTTAATGTCAGTTAATGTACGTTATAGACAGCCTTTTTTGAGTAATATTTAAACACGTTAAATCACTCCTAAGAGTTCACATCATGTTCAAGTGCCTATGTTTGTTTATGTTGCTATTTGGCAGTACTTGCCAAGCACAAGAGCACATCATCTCTAAAGGAGTGAGTTGGCTAAATAGTATAATACCTGAAACGACCAAAATTGAGTTTAATAAACTACGTATAAAATTTGATGGGTGTCGACATCGAGAATATGAGTTGAGCTTTGTGCATCCCGTTAATCAGCGTTTATCATTTGAAGGGGGCATGAGCTATGCAAATGGTCGATTAGAATGGGGTATCAATAATCAAAAAATTAGTCTCAAACGATACGCATTATTGCCCCGTTATAGCCTGAGCCGAGAAATGAGTTTCAGTGCTGGTGTGATATTGCAATCTGCTCCTGAATTTAGAACGTCCCAAGGGCTGGAATTAGCTTTACCTAAAAGTAAAATCTTCAAAATAAGCAGCCGTTTTAAAGGCGTAAGAGATGACCACCAATTGGATATAGCATTGAGTAGTCATCATTGGGAGGCGACGGGCGAGTTTGGGACGCTATTTAACCGAGATATGATCGACAATCAGGTTAACGTTAATTATTCAGCGTTTTTCTAACTTTAAGAATGGGATTAAATCACTGCTCCTTTGACCACTTCTTGACGTAAATGTGCAATATCACATAATAACTTAATGTTACTGAAATCCTGTTTGTCGATTTGAGTTACACAGGTATTTTCAATTCCAGCACGTTCTAAACTAGCCTCATCAATCTGCAAAATATGTTGCAGAATATAGCGCAATACTAAACCATGGGTGATTACCATTAAACTCTTTTCTAGTTCGTTAGCCTGCTTAACAATTTGTTGCCATGCAAGCTCCACACGCTGGCCAAATTGTGGCTGACTCTCACCATTTTCAGGATGATAATCGGCGGCTAAAAAGTCAAAATCAATTTGTTTCCAAGGCGTTCCCCTGAGCGCACCTAAATTCCGTTCCTGTAATAGTTCAGTTAAAACCAATTCGCAGCCTAACAGCTGCTGCAAAGGTTTTGCGGTTTGTTGGGTACGAGTATGATCACTGCACAATATTCTTGAAATTTCATGATTTTGATAAGCATCAGCCAATTCTTGTGCTTGCAGATGACCATGGGCAGATAATGGCGTTTCCGGTGTTTGTACAATGCGATTCCGGTTACCGTCTGTTTCACCGTGGCGAACTAGATAAATAGACATTAGTTAGCCCTTACCTTATGCAAAAACAACGGTTTTGTTTTTGTGAATGAGCACTCTGTCTTGCAAGTGATAACGAACGCCATTGGCTAACGCGGCTTTCTCACAGTTTTTTCCTTTACGAACCATATCTTCGGCAGAGTCACTGTGGCTAATACGGATTACCTCTTGCTCAATGATGGGCCCTTCATCTAAATCTTTGGTTACATAGTGACAGGTTGCACCAATCAATTTTACGCCTCGATCATAGGCTTGTTGATAGGGTTTAGCGCCAGCAAATGAGGGTAAAAAGCTATGGTGAATATTAATGGCTTTGCCCGCTAACTTTTGACATAGGTGGTCGGGAACAATTTGCATAAATCGCGCAAGGACAGTGAGGTCCGCCTGATACTCTTCCAATAAAGCTTCAACTTGAGCAAATGCGACTGCTTTGTCTTGATTTTTAAAATCCACCCAATGGAAAGGTACTCGATACCAATCAGCAAATTGTTTCATCTGAGGGTGGTTGGCTATGATGCAGGGGATTTCACATTCCAATTCGCCACTATGCCAGCGGTGCAAGATATCGATGAGACAGTGGGATTCATGGCTAGCAAGCAAGGCTACTTTTTGCTTTTGCAATGAGTCAGAAACTTTCCATTTCATTGAAAATTGTTGTGCAATAGGTTCAAACGCTTGTTTGAAACTTTCCAACGTCAGTTTTAAGGTGTCAGTTTTTATTTCGTGGCGCATAAAAAAGCGACCAAGTTTAGCATCTGTATGATGGCTTGCTTCGACAATAGTGGCTTGCTGATCAGCTAAGAACTGACTTACAGCGGCGACTAATCCCACTTGATCTGGACAATCAATTACCAGTCTAAAGGTTTGTTGCATGAATAAATTACCCTCTTAAAATCGAACTCACTACTAATCTTCTTATTGTGCTGCCGGAATAGGCCCGAGGTAAAGCATTTATTGGAATTACATAAAAGTTTATCGAGGGCGAATGGAAGGCGAAAGGAACCAACTCTGCCGAATAGGATATTGCACACCATTTTTTCCACTTACTGACTCAAATAAATGTAATTGTCCGATCTTCAACTCAAAGTCCGGAGCAAACAGTGGAGCCGGAGGATTACTTTTAGCGTTTCGGACTAACGTAACATGAGGAATATACTCTCTAATTGGTAAATTTAGTCCTGCTTGTTGGGAAAATTCAGTTAAGTGTTTGTTGATCTGCAACATTTGTTGCGGTATTCGCGTTCCGCCCAACCATAAAATCTTGGGTTTCGACCAATAACCTAAGGTATTAATTTGCAGGTTAAAGTTATGAAACTCGCTGTCCTGTATGGCACCACAAAGGTGATCTAATTGCTGCTCTTTAACTTGTCCTAAAAATACACTGGTGATGTGAAAGTTTTTAGCAGGAACAGCACGTTCAAACTTAGGCAAGGCTTTGTCACGCCAATCATCTAATGCAATTTTTGATTTGGCATCTAAATCAAATCCTAAAAAGTAGCGCATTGAAACTCCAGCAGCGATAGAATGAGCTGATTATAGAGGATTTTTGGTTTGACTGCGTGTTACCTGTAGAAACTTGCTGGCCAGCATTAGAAAAAGAGATAGAAGATCAAGATGTGATATTAGTCGCTCCTCCTGGCGCGGGTAAATCCACCTACTTGCCATTAAAACTGCTTCAACACCCTAAATTTGCAGCTCAAAAAATTATTATGCTACAACCACGGCAAATCGCCGTTACCTCGATTGCTGCCTATTTATCTGAGCAGTTAGGTGAACCTGTAGGTCAAACTATTGGTTATCGCATGCGAGGCGAATCGAAAGTAAGTGCTAACACTAGGCTAGAGATTGTGACCGAAGGTTTGCTTACCCGTCTGTTGCAAAACGATCCTGAATTAGCCAATGTGGGATTGATTATTTTTGATGAGTTTCATGAACGCAATATACATTCTGATTTTGCCTTAGCTCTATGTTTAGAAGTGAAACAGGCAATCCGTGATGACTTACGATTGTTAGTTATGTCTGCGACTTTAGATGCGGCTGCGGTGACAAAGTTATTACCGGATGCCAAACAGCTAGAAAGCCTTGGCCGCAGCTTTCCGGTCGCCGACCATTATCGACCAAGAACGAAAAGCCCTTTGGAACAAGATGTTTTTCAGGTAATTCGAGAGGCTGTGGATAGCCATGAAGGCGACCTATTAGTCTTTTTGCCCGGGGCCAGACAAATACTGGCTACACAGCAACTTTGTACAGATTATTTCGCTAAATATCATGCGCCAGAGATTGAAACTCATACTTTGTTTGGTCAACTGGATAAACACAAACAACGTTTAGCAATTCAACCCGCTAAACAAGGGCGACGTAAAATTGTGCTAGCTACGAATATTGCCGAAACCAGCTTAACCATTGACGGTATTAAAGTGGTAATCGATTCGGGTCTAGAGAATGTTGCCAACTTTAATTGGCAGCGACGTATACAACAACTGTCCATGAAGCAAATTTCTAAAGCCTCTGCGATTCAACGGGCTGGACGAGCCGGGCGATTGTCGCCAGGTGATTGTTATCGATTGTGGTCGAAGGAGACTCAGCAACGTTTGATTGCTCAGCGTGCGCCGGAAATATTAGAAACGGATATTAGTGGTTTGTATTTGGATGCAAAAGTTTGGGGCAGCGAGTTATCTGAATTACCTTTATTGGATCATCCAACGTCATCACAACTTGATTACGCAAAATCAGTGTTGTTGTTGTTAGGTGCTATTGATTCTTCCAACAAACTAACAGCTCATGGTAGAGCACTGAACAGTTTTGGTTGTCACCCAAGATTAGCCGGACTATTGGCGCTTAGTCAACAAGGAGATAGCTTCCAAAAAACACTCGCCTGTTTATTGGTAGCTTTACTCGAATTTAGACCCATCAACGAGCTACGAAGGGAAACAGAATTACGACAACATTTAGTATTCCTTATTTCTAACCCTTCGCATCCCATTTGGGTCCAAGGGAAACGTTGGGCAAAACGCATTGGATGTTCTTGTGATAGTCGTTCAGTGAATCTAGAAAAGGGTAAGTTAAGTCAATTACTAAGTTCAGCTTATCCGGATCAAATCGCTCGATTGCGGGATAATGGTGCTTATCAACTCGTCAATGGAACTGGGGCAAAATACTATAATCCTAATGCGCAATCCGCTGCTATGTTGAGTAAATGGATTATAGTGACCAAATTAACCGTAGGTGAGCAAGCCGATGCCATTATTCAATTAGCCGAACCCATTGATGAAGCGCTGGTTTTTGGTCTATTCAAAGACCATTTTGAACAGCAGTGTGAATACACTTGGTCGCAAACCTTAAATAAAGTTGTGGCGCGAGAAAAACAGAGCTTCGGCGCAATAATTTTACGAGAAAAACAAGTCGAAGCCGCCGACCCCGCAAAATGCGAAGAAATAGTGCTCGACCAAGTCAGACAACAAGGGCTGTCGTTTTTAACTTGGCACGATAGGATATGGACATTCATTCATCGAGCAAGTTTAGCCCGTAAAGTCGAAGGAGATTGTTGGCCTGATTTTTCCGAATCCACTTTATTAGCAGAGCTTGAACAATGGTTGCAACCCTTTCTTGATGGCATAGAGAATGCCACTAAGCTACAACAACTGGATTGGTCAACAATTTTGAAAACGCGATTAACTTGGGATCAGCAGCAATATTTACAAAAGCATTATCCGGTTAAAATAAAGGATGCAACTGGACAAGAATGTAAACTAGTATATTCAGCTGATGGTCAAGTTGAAATGCAAGTGAAAATGCAGCACATGTACGGCTACGATAGTTCTCCCAGTGTCGCCAATGGCAAAGTGCCAATCACCCTAACTTTATTATCACCAGCCGGCAGACCATTGCAGAAAACCCAAGATCTTACTGGATTTTGGCAAGGTAGTTACGCCGATGTTCAAAAAGAAATGAAGGGGCGTTATCCCAAGCACTTTTGGCCTGACAATCCCGCAACAGCGCAAGCAACCACCCGAGTTAAGAAGTATATGTAGTTTTAACTTGTTCTGGCGATGATTTGCGGAAATTAATTTATCTGTAAATTCATCTGTTTAACATTTTACTCACATATAATGCTGGAGGTGCGTATAAATTAACCGATACAATAGAATGATGTTGAACACGGCTTGCCCTTTCTGGGCTGTGTTGGTCACTAATAGGTAGCAAACATGCAAACTATCCACTTTTTCCAGCGCTCAATCTTAACCATTTTTTATATTCTAATTACCTTTAGCCTTTCGAATGCAGATGCCAAGTCTAAGCATGATCTAACTATTTCCCACGTAAGCGAAGCGCAGTTTAATTTTTTAAAAATAGACAGTGAGAATTCTCAAACTAGGTTGGCTTTAAATACCAACTCAGAGGAACGAACATTTAGTTTAGTCGAGAATAATCAACTTTTATCAGCAAGTTTGAGGCTCAAATTACATTCTACGATTGCTTTGTATAAAGGAAAGCTGGACGGTTCTGAAAATTCTTGGGCCAGATTCAGTTTTGTTGAAGGAAAACTTAGTGGGGCATTTTATGATGGTCATGATTTATATTTCGTGAATTATAAAAAGCAACTCGAGGCTGAATTAAATTTGGTCGACACCCTTAGTGAACGCACTAATGATTTGGTGGTTTACAACGCAAAAGACGTGAGTCATAGCGCTACTTGTGCTCTTGACAATCATGCAATTCAATCTGCTTTTAATTATTCCAGTTACATCGACGAACTAGCTGAAATGGCAAGTGAAATGGCTTCTAAGGAAATTTTAGTCTCACTGGTAGCGGATGCCGAGTTCGAAGCTGGAGATCCCCTGGACGCGGCGACGGAAATGCTCATCGAAATGAATGTAGTTGATGGTATTTTTTCAGAACAAGTAGGCGTTCAGGTTACCGTGGATGATATCCGCGTATTAGAGGATAACGGCACATTAACCATGACGGATGCCGAAGATTTAATCGTGGCTTATCGCACCTACGTTGCCGTGAGTTATAATAATCCAGGTCTAAGTCACTTATTTACAGGAAAGGATTTAGATGGAGGGACAATTGGTATCGCCTATGTTGGCGCTATTTGTAATAGCTACTCAGTGGGTGTAACTCAACGTTTCGGCTCTAATACTGCACTAATTACTGCCCATGAAATAGGGCATAACTTTGGTGCTCCCCATGATAATCAATCGGGTTCGGCCTGCGCCGCAACTAATGGGGGCTTTTTAATGAACCCAAGTATTAATGGCAGTGATCAGTTTTCAGATTGTAGTTTGTCGCAAATGGATGCATTGGTCAGTTCTGGAGTCTGTCTTGCTGATATATCCCCTCCATTAATTATTTCTACTCCTAATACAACTGCAACCTCTGGAATAGCTTATCAATACGATGCCGATAATCGAGTTGATGCAGAAGGTTCTGAGCTCTTAACATTTAATTTGGATTATGGTCCAGAGGGAATGACTCTCTCTGAAGATGGGCTAGTTGCATGGACGCCTACGTCCAGTCAGCTAGGAGTTAACTTAATTCAATTTAGTGCAAGCAATGATTATGGAACAGATATACAAAACTTTGAAGTTGAAGTGACAGAAAATCCTTCAGGTGAATTTTTAAACTTCAATGATTTACCTTACTCTTCATTCACTAGTGATCAAGATATAGAGGGGGTTGTGACTATTGATGACGCTGGTTCGAGTATAACCCTTCAAGGTAATCGATGGATTAAAGTAAGTTTAAACTATGAAATTCAACCAGATACAGTATTAGAGTTCGATTTCATCAGTACATCATTGGGTGAAATTCATGGTATTGGATTAGATAATGATAATCATATGGAAGAAGCTAGAACATTTTCATTGGCGGGCTCGCAAACGTGGGGAATAAATAGTACAAGTTATACAGAGCTTGGTGAAGTACAGCATATATCTATTCCGGTTGGGCAGTTTTATACTGGTAATGTTCAGTATCTCTATTTTGTCATGGATAATGATGTAGAAAACTCCACAGCCAACGGAACCTATTCAAATGTCACAGTATACAACTCTGCCGACGATGATGCTCCACCCACTGAATTCCTTGATTTAAGTCAGTTCACCATCTCCGATTTTGACCCTACACAAAATCCCGTTGGTTCAAGCTTTAGTGATGTGCTCGATGGGGGAGAGACGTTGCAGCTGCAAGGTAATTTATGGAGGAAAATTGATATAAATCAAGTTATTACGGAAAATACAATGATGGTCTTTGATTTCAAATCTACTTCACAAGGGGAAATTCACGGAATTGGCTTCTATTCTGATAACTTAGCAGATGGCACTAAAGCCTTTCAATTGTATGGAACTCAAACCTGGGGGGTAAGTGACTTTAGTTATTCAGGCAGTGGTGAGTATCAGTCATTTACTATTCCTGTAGGCCAATATTTTGAGGAGGGTATATATCCGTATTTAGTATTTGCAATGGATAACGACATACCAGACTCTGTTGCTAACAGTCATTTTAGTCGTATTTCTATTTTTGAAAATACCGATGAAGAGCCCATCCCAAGTGAAGGGTTAAATTTCAATGAATTAGGTATTTTTGATTTTGATCCCAGTCAAAATCCAGAAGGTGATGGTACGCTGACGATTTTAGATTCTGGTTATACATTGCAACTTCAAGGAAACTTATGGCAGAAAGTAGCAAGCCCTACAATTATAACTGAAGACACTGTTTTAGAGTTTGAGTTTAAATCAACAGCAGAGGGAGAAGTTCATGGTATTGCTTTTACCAGTGATGAAGTCGTAGATGAAAGTTTAACCTTTCGTTTGTTTGGAACCCAAATTTGGGCAAATCACGACTTTCAATATACTGGAGATGGGGAATATCAAACCTTCGTCATCCCCATTGGGGAATACTATACCGGTGCCTTTTCTTATATCGTTTTTGGAATGGATAATGATGTAGAAAATCCAAATTCAAATTCGGTTTTTAAGAATGTTGTGATTCGGTAAGTTAACTGAGTGTTGGTCAGTCACTATTTGTTGATAGAGCATCGGCAAGTAGTGACAACAATATCCAAATATTGTCATATTTTTGGAATACTGGTTTGAGCCAACTCGTCGGCACTGATAGACTGCTTATCTAAAAACAACCCCAACAAAGATCCTCTTAATCAACCATGTCAGTAGCTCAAAAATTGAACCCCTTACCTTGGTTTCGCAAATATTTCTGGAAAATGTTTCTGGTGTGTATCGTTGCTATGACCGCATACATGGTTTACTTAGACGCAGTGATTGCCCATCAGTTTTCTGGCAATAAATGGCAAGTGCCGGCGCAAATTTATGCGCGCCCATTAGTGTTAAGTTTAAAAGAGGAAATTACCAGTAAAGAAATTATTGAAGAGTTAACACTGTTGGGATATCGACGGGTAGCTAACGCCAGCCGAACAGGGGAGTATCAATACAGTAACAATCATTTTGAAGTGTATCGTCGGGCTTTTCATTTTCCCGATGGTTTTCAAGGGGAAACAGCTCTTTCGTTAACCGTAAAATCAGGCCGTGTAGCAAGCATTGTTAACCTTAACAGCGGTAAACAAATCAGTAGCTTTAGGTTAGAACCATGGCTAGTGACACGCTTGATTAGTGACGGCAAAGAAGACCGTATGTTGGTATCTCTTGGACAAGTTCCTAAAGAGTTGGTTGAAGCGCTGGTCTTGGTTGAGGATAAGGATTTTTATGAGCATCATGGAATTGCTCCCCTTTCCATTTTAAGAGCCTTGATAGCAAATATTTCAGCCGGGCGCGCTGTGCAAGGTGGTAGTACCCTAACTCAGCAATTGGTCAAGAATATGTACTTAACCAATGAAAAGTCCATAACCAGAAAAATCAAAGAAGCCTTTATGTCCATACTAATCGATGCTCGATATAGCAAAGATCAGATAATGGAAGCTTATTTAAATGAAGTGTTTTTAGGACAAAGTGGGAATACCGGTGTACACGGCTTTGGTTTAGCAAGCTACTTTTATTTTGACCGCCCGCTGAACGAGCTTAACTTAGAAGAGATGACTACTTTAGTCGGTATAATTAAAGGCCCCTCTTACTACAACCCAAGACGTCACCCTGAACGTGTTTTGGAGCGACGTAACCTGGTGTTGAGGCTGATGTTTGAAGGTGGAAAAATTAATAAGTCGACCTTTGAAACATTGTTGGACAAGCCAATTCAAGTGGCCACAGGCGCAACGCTGGTCAAGGGTAAACATCCCGCCTTTATGGATAGAGTGGGGCGTGAATTACACACTATTTTAGATAATCCAAATATTCGTGACTCGGGGGTGAAACTGTTCACCACCCTTGATTCAAATGCACAACGTAAAGCAGAGTCGGCACTAGCAGGTGGCATAATAAGTATCGAAAAACAGCGTAAATTAAAAAACTTGCAAGCCGCAATGGTGGTAACTGACATTGATAGCGGTGAAATTCGTGCAATGGTTGGGGATCGTAAAACAGGCTTCAGTGGTTTTAATCGGGCGTTAGACGCTAAACGTTCCATCGGTTCTTTAGTTAAACCCGCAATCTACATTACTGCTTTAGAGCATCCAGAAGAATATAACTTAGCCACTCCTTTGTTCGACAATCCCATTCAATTACCTAGTGAAGGCGGGGAAACGTGGGAGCCGCAAAATGCCGATAAAAAGTTTCGTGGTCAAGTTCCCTTGTATACTGCATTAACCCAATCCCTCAATGTTCCCACTGTAAGTTTAGGTATGGAATTGGGATTAGATAATATAACACAAACACTTAAACGCCTTGGCGTAACTGAACCTATTACCCAATATCCTGCATTGACTTTAGGTGCCCTTGATTTATCGCCTATTCAGGTTAATCAAATGTACCAAACCATTGCTAACAATGGCGTGCAGATCCCTCTTCATACTGTGAATGCTATTATGTCTTCTGATAATCAGTTGATGTACTCCTTTGATGCCCCAGAAAAAAGAATTATCGATGAAAAAGTCGCTTATTTAATGAATTATGCTCTGCATAAAGTGACCTTAGAAGGCACCGCCAAACAAGTTCGCCGACGTTTTCCTACTATCAATATGGCGGGTAAAACAGGCACAACCGATGACTACCGTGATAGCTGGTTTAGTGGTTATGACAAAAATATCTTAGTTACCAGTTGGATTGGGACAGATGACAATAAGAGTACTGGATTAACAGGGGCCAGTGGTGCATTGAGTTTGTTTTTAGATTTTCAGGCCCTGCAAGCGCCAAAGTCACTGGTTCGGCGTTTTCCAAAAGGTTTAGGTATCGCCCATTTTAATCCACAAACCGGAAGAGCCACCCAAGCGGGCTGTCAGACCAGTATGAGTTTGCCTGCCATATTAGAAGTGCTGCCCAAACGAGCGGATAAATGTGACACCAAAAACCCAAAAATTCAAGAGCGTAAAAGCTTTTGGGAAAGACTGTTTGGAAATTAGGTTTACAAGCTTAATGAGCCAAAAGGCGGTTAATTAGCGTCTATCTTTTGGCTTAATGGGCTTTTTGACATGCTTATCGATGTAAGGCTCAAAATCTTGAGATTTACTGCAATCCATAGTGCTTCCAGTGGTATATTGTAAAACCGTGAGCAGTGTTTTATTTACCGCTGAACTGCAATCTACCCGGATAGTATTTTCCTCCATCAACTTTTCATCTTCGGTTTTATAGGGATCAAATTTAGGTAAATTCAGATCCGGTGATTCCCTTTGTTGACGATAGCGCTGTGCTTCTTGTTCCGCCATGCGTTGATTGGCTTGTGCCGAGTGATCTAATAAATGTTTTTGGGCTAAATTACGAGAGGTCGCAACCGGCGTCTCTTCGTCAGATTTGCCTGGATAATCAATCGAAGGTAAATCTTCACGTCTAGTGTCATTTTCTATGGTGGGTAGCTCGGGGGTAACAGGTTCAACGATATCAGGTACATCCTTTGTCTGAACCTCTTGTTCCGCGGGTATCGTTTCTGGGGCTTCGTCTACCACTACCTCATCGACATGAAGCTCTTCAACCACGGGGTTACTTTGTTCTATTTGTTCTGCTGGAGGTTCAGGTAATTGTTCCGCAGCGTCAGTTTCAACGGTATTTTCCTGCACTTTCGGTGGGGTAAAAAAGATTAATTTAGCATTGATAGCAGAGGTTTCCTGCTCTACTTTTGCAGGAACCTTTATGCGCTGTTGAGACAAAATCCACCAACCGATTAAAACGTGAGCAAGTACAGAAATAAGCAGTACTTTTTGCAAAGAGTGTTTTTTCGTTTCTGGGGGAATATATTGTTGGCGGTCAAAATCCAAGGTGCGCGCTATCCAGCATATTTATTGTCTAATTGATTCGACAGTAGACTTGCCGCGTCTCTTTTAGTTCCCTATTAGCAACGCTTTTC
This sequence comes from Aliiglaciecola sp. SL4, assembly GCF_041538045.1. Classification (NCBI taxonomy): domain Bacteria; kingdom Pseudomonadati; phylum Pseudomonadota; class Gammaproteobacteria; order Alteromonadales; family Alteromonadaceae; genus Aliiglaciecola; species Aliiglaciecola sp. SL4. The sequence continues at coordinate 24,996 of NZ_JBGOSE010000007.1, forward strand.
GATTATTGTGAATCTATGCACCATTTGTGTGCGAAATTTGCCTTTTGCTCGCTATTGGTGCTTTAATTGTAGGTTCAATCCATTTTTTCTAATCTAAGTAATTGATTTTTATGCGTAAACATTAGTGGCATAAGACTTGTTTTAGGAATAGAGCGTTTCAATAAAAACAAAATTAAAATATCGGGAGTAACACAATGAAATTAGTAACTGCGATAGTTAAGCCTTTCAAGCTTGATGATGTTCGCGAAGCCATTTCAGAGATTGGCATTGATGGTTTGACTGTCACTGAAGTTAAAGGCTTTGGACGTCAAAAAGGTCATACCGAATTGTACCGTGGTGCAGAATACCAAGTTGACTTTTTACCAAAAGTTAAATTGGAAATTGCGGTGCAAGACGATCATGTTGAACGTTTAGTTGAAGCTATTGTTAGCGCAGCAAAAACGGGCAAGATTGGAGACGGAAAAGTATTTGTATATGACTTAGAGCATGCAGTACGTATCCGCACGGGTGAAACTGACGGCGAAGCCATTTAAGCAGCAGGGCAGGAGAAAATCATGGAAATTACATTTGAGCTTGGGTATGCACTAGATACCTTTTACTTTTTGATATGTGGCGCATTAGTCATGTGGATGGCTGCTGGTTTTACCATGCTAGAAGCCGGTTTAGTGCGTGCTAAAAACACCACTGAAATATTAACTAAGAATATTACCTTATACTCTGTAGCTTGTATCATGTATATGATCTGCGGTTATTCAATCATGTACGGTGGCGGTGAATTCACTTTATTCCTTGATGGAATAGTTGGCGATGGTGCTACTGATGTAGCTGAACCAGCAACTTATGCCCCGTCAGCTGACTTCTTCTTCCAAGTAGTCTTTGTTGCTACAGCAATGTCAATCGTTTCAGGTGCGGTTGCTGAGCGTATGAAATTGTGGTCGTTCCTTGCTTTTGCAGTTATCTTGACCGGGTTTATCTATCCTATGGAAGGTTCTTGGACTTGGGGTGGCGCATCTGTATTCGGAATGTATACCCTTGGCGACTTAGGTTTCTCTGACTTCGCTGGTTCGGGTATTGTTCATATGGCTGGTGCAGCTGCTGCTTTAGCAGGTGTATTAGTACTTGGTGCTCGTAAAGGTAAATATACTGCTGACGGTAAAATCAACGCGATTCCTGGTGCGAACTTACCTTTAGCGACTTTAGGTACATTCATTTTATGGATGGGGTGGTTCGGTTTCAACGGTGGTTCTGTTCTAGCGACAGCTACCGTAGAAAGTGCTAACGCTGTTGCCGTGGTATTTATGAATACCAACGCTGCTGCTGCAGGTGGCTTAGTTGCTGCTCTTGTTCTAGCTCGCGTGTTATTCGGTAAAGCTGACCTAACTATGGCCTTAAACGGCGCATTAGCTGGTTTGGTTGCGATTACTGCAGAACCTTCAACGCCAACTCCTCTACAAGCTACTTTATTCGGTGCTTTAGGTGGTATTTTGGTTGTTGGAAGTATTGTTGCTTTAGATAAAATGAAAATTGATGATCCAGTTGGAGCTATCTCTGTTCATGGTGTGGTAGGTCTACTAGGACTTCTACTAGTACCTTTTACAAATGACGGTTCTTCATTCTCTGGTCAAATCATTGGTGCACTAACTATCTTTGTATGGGTATTTGTAACCAGCTTGGTCGCTTGGTTAATCCTTAAAGCTATCATCGGTATTCGTGTAAGCGAAGAAGAAGAGTTTGAAGGTGTAGATATCGGCGAGTGTGGTTTGGAAGCATACCCAGATTTCACCGGTGGCCGTTCTTAATATCTAATATTTAAGGGAACAACTAGGGCGATAAAGAAATAATAAGAACAAAAACAAGAACAAAAACAATAACAAGGTCCTAATGTTGTTAAAAAGTCAAAACCCCGCTTACTAGCGGGGTTTTTTATTGCACGAAAACAAGCCATTCACCTACTTCTTCAACTCACTCTAAGTTGTTGATTAATACCTATGTGGAACTACATGGCGTTAAGTTGTAATATCTCTGATGATCCGGAAATGGATGATGAAGTGAGCTTTTTAGAGGTTAAAGAAGTCACTATAGACGAGAACAAACCCGAGGGCAGCGTCGATCTTGAGGAAGCTTATGAATAAGGATTAACGGTTAGAAACGAAATTTATTTGCTAGTTTCTATATTTTCTTTAAACCAGCGGGCGCACAGCGTATCCTCTAAGGCATCTAATAGTATAAAAGGTGGTTTAATGAGATTTCTGCCGTGTATCTTCGCTTCATTAATTGTATTTAGTCAATTCAGTTCAGCCTATGACCGTATTACTGGTGAAACCTTTGCTTCTCGCTCTGAGGTGATAGCCACTAATGGTATGGTTGCCACCAGCCAGCCATTGGCTACCCAAGTCGGGTTAGATATTCTTAAACAGGGCGGAAATGCCATAGATGCAGCCATTGCTGCCAACGCTATGTTGGGGTTAGTCGAGCCGACAGGTAATGGTATTGGTGGAGATTTATTTGCGATTGTGTGGGATGCTAAAACCAAGCAACTTTACGGGTTGAATGCGTCAGGTCGTTCTCCTCAATCCCTCACGCTTGAATACTTCAAACAAAATGACATGGAAAAAATTCCTTCCCATGGCCCGCTACCAGTTTCCGTTCCTGGCGCCGTTGATGGTTGGTTTGAGTTGCATGGTAAATTTGGCTCATTACCTATGACCGAGATTTTATCACCGACAATTGATTATGCGAAAAAAGGCTTTCCTGTCAGTGAGCTCATTGCTTGGTATATGAATCGCAGTGCACCGATTCTCAGCAAGTATGAGGGATTTGCTGAAACTTATATGCCCTATGGGGCAACACCGAAAAAAGGAGAAGTGTTCGTTAATCAAAATTTAGCTGTTACTCTTGAAAAAATCGCTACTGGTGGCCGAGATGCATTTTACAAAGGCGATATTGCCCGAACTATAGCGGCATATATGAAAGAGCAAGGTGGATTTTTGAGTTATGAAGATTTAGCCAGTCATACGTCAACTTGGGTGGAGCCGGTATCGAGCAATTACCGTGGATATGATGTGTGGGAATTACCACCCAATTCTCAGGGCATTGCGGCGTTACAAATTTTAAATATGCTTGAGCAATTTGACATCGAAGGCATGGGTTTTGGCTCAGCTGAATATATACATACTTTTGTGGAAGCGAAAAAACTCGCCTTTGAAGATCGTGCCAAATATTACGCCGACCCTGCATTCAATGATATTCCCACTGACTGGCTGATTTCCAAAGAATATGCGCGACAAAGATTGAAATTACTTGACCAACAACGCGCATCTAAGCGCATCGATGCTGGACTTAATGAAGGTGATACTATTTATCTCACCACGGCTGATAAAGAAGGTAATATGGTGTCCCTTATTCAATCAAATTATCGTGGTATGGGCTCGGGCATGACACCCACTGGCTTGGGCTTCATTTTACAAGATCGTGGCGAGTTATTCTCGTTGCAAGAAGGTCACTTTAACCTTTATGCACCAGGCAAGCGTCCGTTTCACACCATTATACCGGCATTTGTAACTAAAAATGGTAAACCGTGGTTGAGCTTTGGTGTGATGGGAGGCGGCACACAACCGCAAATGCATGCGCAAATTATTATTAACTTAATTGATTTTGGGATGAACTTGCAAGAAGCGGGTGATGCACCAAGAATATTGCACAGTGGCTCTAGTCAGCCCACAGGCACCTCAATGACCGATGGCGGTTATGTGAGCCTAGAAAGTGGTTTTTCCGCTAAAACTCGACGAGAGTTAGTACAAAAAGGGCATGTTTTACGAGATGTGTCGGGAAGCTATGGTGGTTATCAAGCTATTCTCAGAGACCCTAAAACTGGCGTATACTTTGGCGCTTCTGAAAGCCGCAAAGATGGGCAGGCATCAGGCTACTAATGCCATTTTTATTGCTAAAATACTTAAATTAAAAGAACAAAAAAATATGACTGAACCTCAAAAAGGCATTTGTGCGGAACCTAATTTACACGCCCAATACCTGATGTTTAACGTTATCGATGACGATGCGCAAGTTATACGTGCAAAACTCGCACATATCCTCAACATATTTGAACACTATGATGAAGAACATTATGAAGCCATGGTATCTGGTGTAATTGCCATAGGAAATAGTTATTGGACCGATTTATATCCAGGCTTAATTCCCATGGAACTTGCTCCTTTTCCGGATATGGAGTGTGATGACCGCAATGCTCCGGCAACACCTTGTGATTTATTTATTCAAATTCGCGCTGACCGTGCTGATGTTTGTTTTGCCATCGGCAGTGAAGTGTGTGAATTACTTAAGGGACACGTGGAGTTATTTGAAGAAGTTAAAGGCTTCCGATATTTGGACGGTCGCGACTTAATTGGTTTTGTTGATGGGACAGAAAACCCCAAAGGTATGCACAAACGTAAAGTGGCCATAGTAGGGGATAAAGACCCTGATTTTGCTGGTGGCAGTTACATTCATATTCAACGCTATCGGACTCACATGGACCGTTGGCAAAGACTACCGGTTAAAAATCAAGAAGACATTATTGGCCGCACTAAAGAAGACAATGTGGAATATGCCAGCGAAGATAAACCCGCGTTTTCTCATGTCAAACGTTCGGGAATTAAAGATGCCCAAGGTAACAGTCTAGAAATTTTACGCCAGAGTATGCCCTATGGCGATATGGTGGTGAAAGGGCTGTTTTTTGTATCCCTAGCGAATAGTCCAAAACCCTTTACGCAGATGTTAAGCAGCATGGTATTTGGTGACGAAAATGGCGTTTATGATAGATTGTTAGACTTTACCGTGCCAGAAACCGGCGCTGCATTTTTTGCACCTTCTTTAAACTTTATTAAAGGTAACAAAGATAAGTAAGAGGGGAAGGTAAAAAGAGGTTGATAACTAAGGTGTCGAACAGAAAGTCGACACCATCAAGTGCTATGATAATACTCTTTTGTTTTTAGTCGCACCAACTTAAATACTGTCATTTGATTTAACCCAGAAGTAAGTTGATAGCCAGTGCTTTAGTTTGAATCTAAATTAGCATCCAATCTATTTGCGAAAGGTTTCTTAGAAAATCCCATCCGTAACGCCCCATAAGCTAACATAAGAAAGGCAATGCTGATGGCCACCATAGCCGCAAATACCTGTTGTTCGCCGTTAAATACATTGGCTGTAACTAATACCACTGAAATCACCACAACAAACACGGAAATGATGTATTTCGCATGAGACTTTATGATCTCAGATTTGCTTTTGTATATGGCTACAATAGAAAGTAACGCAATTAAGGGAATAATGATCACCTGCTGTAGCGCGAATATAGCAAGCAAATAAGCGCCCAATCCCATGAGTTTTAAACGTTTTGCAGCCTTCATAATAATCACCTTTGTTTGGATTTTAATCAGGATGTCATTGGCAACCGTAGCAAACAATAAGACATAGGTCGTAGGCGGGAGCTTTAGCCCCGAGAATGTGTTTGGTTTTTCCATGGCCTAAAGGCCATGCTACGGGGGAGCTGTAGGCGGGAGCTTTAGCCCCGTGGTTGTGTTTGGTTTTCCATGGCCTAAAGGCCATGCTACGGGGGAGCTGTAGGGGGGCGCTTTAGCCCCGTGGTTGTGTTTGGTTTTCCATGGCCTAAAGGCCATGCTACGGGGAGCTGTAGGCGGGTGCTTTAGCCCCCGAGGATGTGTTTGGTTTTTCCATGGCCTAAAGGCCATGCTACAGGGGAGTTGTAGGTGGGTGCTTTAGCCCCGTGGTTGTGTTTGTTTTTCCATGGCCTAAAGGCCATGCTACGGGGGAGTTGTAGGTGGGTGCTTTAGCATCTGGTTGTGTTTGGTTTTTCATGGCCTAAAGGCCATGCTACAGGGGAGTTGTAGGCGGGCGCTTTAGCCCCGTGGTTGTGTTTGTTTTTCCATGGCCTAAAGGCCATGCTACAGCCCCGCCCAAATAACAACTAATCTATTAAATGGGTATTGTCCCGTTGACGCAAAGCCCCATGAATAGATATCAACGCCCAAATCACTTCTAAGGTGAGTACCGGATAATTTTTATCCATCCATAACTGCGGCGTTAATGCCAATGCGGCATACACATTTAAATACAAATAGGTTTTTTGCGTCATTTTCTGAGCGCAAAATAACAAATAAGCAGCGCCAAAGACTAAAGCGGATGTCCAACCTAAAAAGCGAATGCTCAATTCAAATTGATAAAACAAACCGAAAAGAGCGGCAACCCACATACAAGCCACTGTAATTGCCATCATTCGAAATGTAAGCGGGGTATTTTTTAACGGGATATTGAGCAGCAATAACAAACTAATAACTGCCCAAAAGCCATTTATGACAACGGCTTGCCATGAAGAGACCAATACCGAATTGATTATCAGGCTAGTGGCAGCTATTAAATTTCCAGCATAATAAACCCGTGGAGACCAGTTCGTTACCAAAGACAGATAGGCGTGGTTGAGTAAATATAAAACCGTGCCTATCCAGCCTAAACCTATAATAATCATGGTTCTAACTGAATATGCATGTTTTTAACCCGCAGTTCTTTTCCCACATGGGGACCATTTAAAATAACTACGTTGCTGGTTTCCATCATATTCTTGTAAATTCGATCTGAATGGGACGGATTTAAAATCTTTGAACTCCATTGCAGAACTATCACCTTGGTACCGATGGGAATTGTGTAGTAATCAATACTGCCGTTTTTGTTGGTAAATTCGCCTAAAATGGCAGGGAAACCTTCAGATGTCACTAAGGTCGCCAAATCTACTTTTTGTTGTAGGTTTTGAGTGGGTTGAAGTTGCGCGTCTTCACCATTTAAGCGCATGGTGATTGCCTGATCAAATTTTTCAATGAGAGCCTTACCTTCAGGCGTTTTACTGGCAATAATGTGTAGACTGGATTCGTCTTTCACATTGTCTACGGGAATAATTAACTGCTTTTGCTCGTCGTAGCGGGTATCCAATAAATTATTCATTACCCCTTCGGTCATAGGCAGTATTTGTACTTCATTGTTCAATAGTGCGATAAGTGCATCTTCTTCGGTTTCGTATTGTTGTGCATCGGTCACGATATTATCGATTTTTTCACCATAGCTGTAACCGGCCACTTTGGCTATCTTGAGGGATTCTAAGTTGTTGTTGGCTAACTTAGAAGACACAAAATGACGATTAAAATAAAGTCGACTGGTGAGGTAAAATATAGGTTTAGAGTAGTAGTGTTTTTCAGCCCTTTTTTGGGTATAAAAATAGGGGTAACTAAGATGCGCTTTTTGCTTCTCTAATAACAAGGCTGCGTCACGATAGGGCACATAACGCCAGTTAATGTTGACTTGTGCATAGGCCGCTATGGTATCTAATACTTTCGCCGCCCGTCCCATTGGCTCACTTTGTGGATTAATATAGGGAGCCCAAACATCTGTTAGTACTTCAATTGAGGCGTCTTGTGCATAGCCTCTTGCGGTTTGAAACGTGGCGCTTAAAAGCAAAGCCATCAATAAGAATAGTTTCTTGCCCATGATTACAATTTCCTTTTGGCAACAGACATATAAATGAAAGCAAGGGCTATCATTAAACCTATACCAATACCAAACATGGTATCTGCATCTAAACTGGCGATTAACGTTAGGATCCAAGAAGAGCTTTCGTCGTTGTAATCTAGCGCGGGGCGAGACATGACCTCTCTACTGTGCTGGGATAGAAATATTAATAACTCGAAAATAGTGAAAAGACTGATGGCAAATAGAATTCTATCGGTTTTGATACTATTGAGTTTGCTTTGTTTAGAGTTGGCTTCTTCAATCTTGTTTGAACAAATCTCTTTCATGTCATCGCCGTTTTTGATCAACAAATCGAATTCCCATGATGCAAAGATCTCGTCCAAATACTTTCTTTTTTGTCGCGTTAAATACTTTTTGTGTTCATTTATCGAAACTTGATGGAGTTTGGATTGAATGCGACTGTCTTCTAGTTGATTTTGCGCACCTAATAAATTTCCATCTATATAAGCGTGGGCAATGGCTTCGTGTAATCGTAAATTACACTTTTCTTGGGCGGTGTAGCAGTATTGAGCAAGTATCATAGTGTCGATTCGAGGATCACTTTTTGCCCGTTTGTCGACGATTACATAGTTTAGCCAAGTCATGGATTCGGTTTTAACGGGATCAAAATCATTGGCGCTAGCTGCGTTGTCATAGTTGATCAAGTTACAAATTTTATCTGCATCTTCTGGGCATTCTGTTTCCGCTAACCACTGATGTATTAACTGACGGATTTGGGTATCTTCAAGTTGGGTGCGCTTAACATTCAATGAGCGAGCAGTCCAATAAAGTCGTGTTGAACGCGACCTTGGTTTGATTAATAAGGGATTATTGATCTTACTATAAATGTCTTTTATCACGGCTTCTAGGGCCGGTAATGATTGCTGAATGGCTGCTTCCGCCTGTTGTTGAACTTTTGATTCCATGGTTTTAACGTCAGTCTGAACTGGCAGAATTAGTTGGCATTCCACTACTGCAAGTTCATTTGGGAAAATATGAAATTTCACTTCAACATTTTCCCACTGTGTCTTCCATAAGAAAAATGACATAGAAGATACATCACTATCTAGGTTCACATATTCTGGTCCATCATTTAGCCAGGTTACACTTTCAATATCTTCCCTTTGACTCAGTGAGGACATGAGCTTTTTAAAATTATCAGATTTGCGGTTAAACCCTCTGATAAGAGAAAAAGGCACGTCTATAGGGGAAATTGTTGTGAAACAAAGTCGATTGTTAGAAGGTTCTTGCTGGGGGGAATGTGAAATCACGACTGGCTCTCCTTACTACTACTGAAGGCAATATAACAAACCTGTAAGTGAATGAAAATCATTGGAAAATAAAGTCTTGCTGTGATGACGGTTGGTTTTTCCATGGCCTAAAGGCCATGCTACGGGGGAGTTGTAGGCGGGTGCTTTAGCCCCGCGATTATGTTTGCTTTTTTCATGGCCTAAAGGCCATGCTACGGGGGAGTTGTAGGCGGGTGCTTTAGCCCCGTGGATGTGGTTGGTTTTTTCCATGGCCTAAAGGCCATGCTACGGGGGAGTTGTAGGCGGGTGCTTTAGCCCCGCGGATGTGTTTGGTTTTTTCATGGCCTAAAGGCCATGCTACGGGGGGAGTTGTAGGCGGGTGCTTTAGCCCCGTGGATGTGGTTGGTTTTTTCCATGACCTAAAGGCCACGCTACGGGGGAGTTGTAGGCGGGTGCTTTAGCCCCGTGGATGTGGTTGGTTTTTTTCATGGCCTAAAGGCCATGCTACGGGGGAGTTGTAGGCGGGTGCTTTAGCCCCGCGGATGTGTTTGGTTTTTCCATGGCCTAAAGGCCATGTTACAGGGGGCTTTAGCCCCGTGGGTTACAAATCGGCGGCCCCATCCCAATCGAGGGAAACTAGGGAGCTTTTTATGGAATGACACTGGGCGATATGATGGGCAACTAAATGATCATCTGGATTCAACATCCGCGCTTTTTCAAAACAATTTAAAGCTTCATCCCATTGTTGAGACTTGCGATGTTCCACTCCTTTTTCAATCCAAGGTGCGGTTTTCATTCGTAACACGATAGTTTCTTCGGGAAGGTGATTGAGTATTTCATACACTTCCACAGGATTTTTGCGGCCTTTAACTCTGACCCAATCGAGAAACCTGTAGCTAAATTTTTCTTTTGCTGCCGCAGTTTCCAATAATTGGGAACTGACTATAATGTCAGCCCCTAATTTAGGTGCTAGGGATTCTAAACGGTACGCTATATTAACGCTATCGCCAATCACAGTGGTATCCATTCTATCATCAGAGCCCACGGTGCCAATAATTACGGGCCCAAAGTGAATGCCAACACCGATATTGACGGGCGGATAACCACTGTTGTGTCTGTGTTGATTATAAACGTTCAAGGCATAACGTAAATCGACAGCCGCTTTGAGAGCATCAATGGCCTTATCTCGATTTGTGCCTTTGGGATGGTCAAATAACGCCATGATCGCATCACCAATAAACTTATCAATGAACCCCCCATTTTGATGAATAGGGTCATTCATTCGTAAGAAATAGGAATTGAGAAACTTCATCAACTCTTGCGGTGTCATATTCTCCGATAAACCGGTAAAACCACGAATATCGGAAAACAGAATAGCCACTTCATCTTCATCGGCACGACCTAACTCTAAGGTGTCTGAACCATGCTTAGCAAAATGCTCCACAAATTGTCGAGGTACAAATTTTTGAAAGGTTTGCGTTAAGCGTAAGGCTTCATCTGCTTTAGATAAAAATCGTTGATCTGCTTCGTTGGCGCGCAGGGTGCTCTGCACCTGCGTCTCCATTTCAACATGGTTTTGAGCGGATTGGTTTGGATTAGTTTGCTGTTTTAAGATTCGTTTTAGACGCAACAATGCCGCAGCCATAATGATTATTATAATCACTAAAACTAACGGCAGAGGTTGTAAAATTTGTTGCAACATTTTTGCGTCTTTTTCTTATTATTTTGTGAATGTTGTATTCAACCTAACACAGCATCTCTTTTAAACCTACTCGGCTGTTAATTCAGCGAAGACTTCTTTGGTAATTTGCAATGTCTTTTCAACAATATCCATATCATGCAATGCAGACACAAATCCTGCTTCATATGACGCTGGAGCCAAATAAACTCCTTTGGCTAACATGCTATGGAAAAAACGATTAAACATCTCGGTGTCGCAATTAATCGCTTGTTGATAATTAGTCACTTTCTCAATGTCCGTAAAGAAAATCCCAAACATACTGCCGGCATAATTCACTGTCATCGGAATACCATGTTCCAAGGCTAAGGACTTTATTCCTTCCGCGAGTGTTTTGGTTGCAAGGGTGAGTTTGTCATACAGGCCAGGCTCTTGAATTTGTGTCAGAGACGCCAAACCAGCCGCCATGGCAATTGGATTTCCTGATAAGGTGCCCGCTTGATATATAGGGCCTGTTGGGGCTATTTGTTGCATAATTTCTGCTTTGCCTCCAAATGCGCCCACTGGCATGCCACCACCGATAACTTTTCCTAGGCAAGTTAAGTCTGGAACAATGGAATATAACTCTTGAGCCCCACCACGACTGACTCTAAAACCAGTCATAACTTCATCAAATATTAAAATACTGTTGTGCTGGTCACAAATGTCTCTTAGACCTTGTAAAAAACCGTCAACTGGTGGAATACAATTCATATTGCCGGCAACGGGTTCTACGATAATACAAGCAATATCATCACCAAACTCGGTAAAGGCTTGTTTCACGCTGTCGATATTGTTGAATTCCATGGTCAAGGTATGTTGTGCCACATCTGCAGGTACACCAGGGGAGCTAGGCACACCTAGGGTTAAGGCACCCGATCCGGCTTTAACCAGCAATGAGTCTGCGTGACCATGGTAACAGCCTTCAAATTTAAGAATTTTGTTTTTGCCCGTTACCCCTCTGGCTAGACGTATGGCGCTCATGGTCGCTTCTGTACCTGAGTTCACCATACGCAACATTTCCATTGAAGGAACCAATTTATTAACCATTTCCGCCATGGTCACTTCTGATTCCGTAGGAGCACCAAAACTAAGGCCATTTTCCGCAGCGTCGATAACAGCTTGACGTATTTTCGGGTTGTTATGGCCTAGCACCATAGGTCCCCAAGATTGCACATAATCGATGTATTGTTTGCCATCTGCATCGTAAATGTATGGTCCATCGGCTTTGACGATAAACGGCGGAGTGCCACCAACGGCTTTAAATGCTCTTACTGGGGAGTTAACTCCGCCTGGGATGTGCTTTTGTGCTTGTTCGAACAATTGTTGTGATTTTTGCATGTAATTTATAATCTCTTTGAACTATACCAATGAACGTCACGATCGTATTTTGACACTAAATTCTCTACTCCAAGGGTCAGTGCAAACAGCGCCATTCTGACTAATACGCCGTTATCAGCTTGTCTGAAAATGGCTAAATTGGGGTGTAAATTTAGGTCATTGTCTAACTCATTCGCGTCGGCTCGTGAGTCCCGTGGAAGTGGGTGCATAATGACGGTTTTGGATTGGAAATGTTTAGTGTAAATAGTTTGGTTTAAACGAAACTTTCCGCGATATTTATCTGCTTCAGCTTGAGTTTCAAAACGTTCTTCTTGAATCCGAGTTTGATAACAGATGTCGGCATCTACACTGCCCTCAAGCTGATCTGTTACTTTAACGCTATGACCTGCGTCGCGGATCACCTGTAAAATTGCCTCAGGCATGGCCAGCTCTTTGGGGGAAATCAGAGTGAAACGAACATTCTTAAATAAACTTAATAATTTTGATAATGAATGCACCGTACGACCATATTTTAAATCACCAATCATGGCAATATGAATACCGTCAATTTGTCCACCGTGATATTGCTGCTCTTTACTAATAGTGTATAAATCTAACAGAGCTTGGGTCGGGTGTTCATTGGCGCCATCACCGCCATTAATCACTGGAACTCGACTGCCTTCTGCAAATTCAGATACTGAACCTGATTGCGGGTGACGCATGGTAATAATATCGGAATATCCGCTTAATACTCTGGCGGTATCAAACAAAGATTCGCCTTTGGCCAGCGCCGAACTACTCATGCCGGTGGTCTCTCGCACTTCACCGCCAAGTAGATTAAATGCAGTACCAAAGCTAACTCGTGTTCGTGTACTGGCTTCAAAAAATAGGTTGCCCAAAATCGCTCCGTCCAACACTGTTGTACGTTTTTGACGAAGCGCATAGGGTGTCATCTTATCAGCTACATCGAATATCGCCTGAATAGAATCACGGTCGAACTGATTAACCGAAAGAATGTGCTGACCTTTAAAATTCATCGCATACCCTTATGTTTAATAACAGGAAAAATGATTAGGCTGAGAATAGCGCTTATCCTGCTGCTGGCACGAGAGTCTATCAAAAATTTGCTGTCGGATAATCTTATTTCTGATTATTTTTATGAAATGCTTGGCAGCCTTTCAAGACAATTAAATTATAGGTTGTGGCATATTTTTTAAGGGCTTTTCTGGACGCGGTACTTTCCCCCATTTTTAATGTATCACCACTACCTGCTAAGTACTTAATGCCACATTGTTGTTCAATCACCGCCAGAGGATAGAGATCCATATCTATGCCAGGAAAGCTAATCACTCTGTTAGTAAAGGCTAATAACCTAAAGTTCCCTTGTTTAACTGCAACCTTTGCATCCGCCTCTGCTTGTTGAATTGAACTCAATTGAGACTGAGATGCTGAACCAGCTGCAGATTTGTTTGCTGAAATATTTGAGGTAGAACTGACATTTTCTGTAATACAGCCAGATAAATTAATCACTGCCAAGGTTGCACAAGCCACTTTCAACACATTCATTTAGAACAAACCGCTAATCTGCCAACTGTTATCCTTGTAGCTGCTAGTAACAACATGAACCAACCCAAACTGCCGCCGCCAGAAGAGTCGTCTGCGGGAGGAATGGGTAACGGGGTGACATTTTCTTGGTTCACCGTAATATCGATAGTTGCCGAATCCGTGGCAAAGCTGGGATCTTCAATACGATAAATAATGCTGTCGCTGCCAAAAAAGCCATTGGCGGGGGTATAACTAATTTGCCCATTATCAATCGCCACGCGTCCAGTGCCCACATAGGTGACCTCGGAAATAATCAACGAGTCTTGGTCGGCATCTGTATCATTACTTAATGCATCTATGCTGATTGTCCCTGAATCTTGCTCTATCTCAATACTGTCATCCACCGCAACAGGAGCATCATTAACGGCTTCAATTTGCACAACAAATGGGAACACATTGCTATCACTCACCCCATCATTTACTGACAGGTTGACCATTAAGCTACCTGAAAAATCAGCATCAGGGGACACGTTGCCATCACTAGCAACATAGTTTGCGCCGGGAAATAAATCTAAGCTGAAGTTGGATGGATAGCTAGAGTCTGGGTCATCTACGATTAAGTCAGAAAAGTTAATCACGAAACTTGTATCTTCTAATTCGGTTCGCTCGGTTTGTCCTGTAATTAACGGCGCTACAGGCTCGCTACCGGGCACAATTTCAAAACTTCCAGGATTCACTGCATAAAACACATTATCGGAACAGCTAACTTGTAAACGCGCATTGCTGGTATTGGTACTTGGAGAGACAATACTTTGTAGACCATCATTTGCGGTACTGGCTAAAATGGTCGATTCAAATACACCATCTCCGTCAGCATCTAAACTAATATCTACTGATGCACAGGAAATCGGCGCGGTATTTGTGCCAGCCACCTCCCATTCAACCACATGACTTTGCCCGCCAATCCAGCGTGCGTCTGCTAAAGGTTGTGACACCGAAAATGGCTGGTCAGTGGGTTGTATATTGATATTTGCCGTTTGTGTGGTCACGCCACCGTTGCCATCCCGGACAATAACCTCAAAGGTAAGTTCACGCTCAGTAGTTGCATAGGTCTCCCCAAACCCCACTGAACCCATTAACACCTCAGAAAGCTGTGGAAAATAGCGAGTCGATGAATTTGCTGGTGGATAAGATCGAAACAAAGGGTTAAAGCCATTGTCCTCAGACATTTCTGCTAAGGATTCTGTAGCTCCTTCAAAACCACCAGGATCTATCTGATCCCACGCATAGTTCAAAGTATCATTATCGCTGTCGTTGGCCTGAGCAGTGAGCACAAAAGGGGTATTTGCGGGGATCGTATGGTTTATTTCGGCGCTGCTAATAATCGGAATACTATTGCCATTGGATTCGGTTGTTCCGCAATTTCGGCGACTTAGAAGTGATTGAATTTGCTCAACTGAAAAGCTGTGAAAATAATCGTCTGAGTCATCTTGAATATTTTGGCTAGAACATAGTCCTGCATAAGACATTATGCTAGAGCCACTGCCCGGTTCAACGGCAGAATTTCTTGAGCGCTGGTCTTCGGTACAACCTGCTGTGTTGGAGGCATTAAAGGTATGTTCAGCACCTAACTGATGGCCAAATTCATGAATAACTAATTGGGTGTAGAAGCTTTCACCGAAAGGTCTGTTGCTACCTGTTTGCCCTCGGGCCTTAAATCCGTCGATACAAATACTTTGAATGGTAGCCAAGCCGCCTGAGTCGGTATTTAATAAATGCCCAATATCATAGTTTTCAGAGCCAATGAGATCATCTATAACGATTTGATTGGCCTCCAAGTCATCACTGGCATCATTCACAAAAGGATCAGTACTGCTATCGGTGTAGATGATTCTGTCATTGTTTGCCACGAGCTCAAACTGAATAGAAAAGTCAGTGAGTAGAATCTCATTGATACGATTAATCAATATTGCTAACTCTGCGAGGGTGCCCGCTTCTCCGCCATTTCGCGCGGTATATTCTCCGCTAGTACTGATGGCTATGCGATAAGTAGTAATGGAATTTCCGTTGGCTCTAGCTGCATCGGTGTTTGCGGTAGCAACTTTTTTCAATTCTGTTTTGATGGTAGAGGGTAAAGTTAAAAAATCCTGCGGCTGCGAGAGTGTCGACTTGTGCGTGTCTGGGGGAATTTCATCTTTTACCCAATAACTTACATAATCTTCAGGGTGACCTCGTTTATCGTAGGTTAAAATTGCCCATTCATTGTTTATTCTAAACATTGCAGACAGCCCATTTGCTGAAATGTTAAAGCGCCCAATACCTTTAGGGTTATCGAGGTTATAACCAGTAAATGATCGGATCAACGGATACTTAGTTGCCAGTGCTTCAGCCATTACTTGAACTTGACTCAATTTAAATATGAGGTAATCACCTTCGGGAGTAGGGATGACAAGTTGAAGCTCGGTGGCTTGATTGTTTACCAAAGACAGGAGCTCGTCAGGATTAATTGTTAGCTCGTATCCTTTTGCCACAGTTTGCCCAAAGCGCAAATCGATTTGAGTGCTTGCCTTGGCTGGTTGCCACAAAGAATGCACTTCATTTTGCGCGGTGGCTAACAAACTAATGCTAGCTAGAAAAAGCGTGATACAGATACGGAGAACAAATGTCATTAAAGCCCCATTTTTAGATTGATTATTTGAGCAAAAATATGCTCCGACTAACATAAACTAACAAGTCTACTTTAGTATGAATTGCCTATTATTTCTGCACTTTATGGGTATTTTATTTTTTGCATATGCAAAGCTCTAAGCATAGAAAGTAGGGAAAGGGTGGTGATAAATTTAAGTTAATTACTATTAGGCTTTAAATATACGTGTTTTAGCCGATTTGGGATTTGTCTTTGTTGAACCGATTTTTTGGTTATGGGAGACTAAATATTGAACAGGTTGAGAGATCAATATAAGCATGTTCAAAGAACACTAAAAACAGCTTTTAAACCAATGGTTAGATAATGACACTAAGCTGTTTTTGATTTGCACAGCTTAGCATGTCGATGTATAGAGTTAGTTGATAAACCGCAGTATTAGTAGTGAAAAATCATTAAAAAGGAAAACTGAGATATGTTAAAAATGACTAAAGTCGGAATATTAAGTTTGTTGTCATGCACACTTTTTAATAGTTTTGCCGAGGTTAAGTATTACCCCGCAGAAAAACAGAATATGCCTTTTTCTCAAGCTACTCAGGTTGATAATATTGTGTACTTGTCTGGTCAAATTGCCAGTGATGAGAAAGGCAATTTAGCTGACAATATTACAGATCAGTCTCATCAAGTAATGAAAAACATTGCCGCCACATTGGACGGTTTAGGGTTGACGATGGATGATGTGTTTAAGTGCACTGTGATGATCGAAGATATTGAAAAATGGGCAGATTTCAATAAAGTCTACATCACTTATTTTAAGCCTAAAAAACTACCGTCACGAAGTGCATTTGGTGCAGATGGTTTAGCCATGGGCTCCATGTTGGAATTAGAGTGTTGGGCGTACGCTAACAATTAATTTTCAGCTTTAATCATTTGCATTACATGATTCACTGTTTGTTTGACTAATTCAGTTTGTTTTACTTCAGATTTACTAAACGGTAAACCTAGTAAACTCGGCAAATAGAAATCACCTTTTAACATATTAAAAAATGTATAGGCCCAGTATTTAGCCTTGGTTTTGTCTAGTTTGAGCTGCGAGTTTTGTTGGAAAAAGTTGCACAAAATCTCGATACCATGCAGTGGGCCTGCCATATAAAATAGTTCTGCTACACGAGGGTTGGTGGTCAGTTCACCAATCACTATTCTATGCATGGCTATTGACTGTTCATCTTGTAATAAATTAATAATTTGGTTTCCGTAGGTGAGTAGGGCCTCTACGGGATCTTGCTCCACATCCCCCATATGCTCTTCACCTAATTGGTACTGGGCACATTTATAAGTAATAACTGCCGTATACAAGGCTTCTTTATTGCTGAAATGCGAATAAACGGTTTGTTTAGAGACTTCCGCTTTTTTTGCTACCTGATCCATAGAGGTAGATGAAAACCCTTGGGCTAAGAACAGATCACTGGCGGCCAACAAAATATTAATTCTCTTTTCTTCGCTTTTAGGTCTGCCAGCTTTAGCCTGTGCTTTCAAACAGTTCGAACTTATTTCAGGTTTAGAATGGGACACTTTTTCACTCTTGTTTAAATTAAAATTTAATTATCAAACTAGACGGTCTAGTATTTATATATTATTCTCTATACTAATACAAAACTGTGTTAGACAAAATAACAATCTGAAATAGGCTTGAACAGTGAATAAAGCGTCATTTAAAACATTACTAATCCCAATTGCACTTATCTTGCCGTTAATTGCAGTAGTGGGATTAATGGTCGCAGCAGGTTCTGGGCAGGTAACCCCACCTCCTTCAGAAGCAAAAATTCACCAAGTAGAAGTTGTTCAACTCTCGCCTCAAGACAGTTACCAGTTAGAGCAACTTGCCTATGGCCGGTTGGAGTCTGCAAATCTTTCAAATCTAGGGTTTGAGTTAGCCGGTAAAGTGCAGCAAATTTTAGTCGATGAGGGCGACCAAATTGTAGCTGGACAGCTCATTGCTAAACTTGATACCCAACGCCTCGATGCATCCATGAAAGAGTTAGATGCAGCCTTACAATCTGCCACGGCAGATTTGCGTTTGGCCAAACAGTCACAACAGCGAGTGGTTGAGTTAGTTAATAGGAATTTAGAGTCTACACAACGTTTGAATGAAGTGGATGAAAACACTCAAGTCGCTAAAGCTGTGGTAGAGCAAACTCAAGCACGGATCAATACCTTGCAGGTGGAAATTGAAAAGTCTGAATTAAGAGCATCTTTTGATGGCACTATTGTGTCTCGACCAGTAGATCCGTCAACCGTTGTTAGTGCTGGACAACCCGTGGTGGTGGTCCAACAAACGTCGGCTTATGATGCGCGGATCGCGATGTCTAGTGATCAAGCCTTTGGTTTAAGCGTCGGCCAAAAACATCAATTAATTGCCAATGGTATTAAGTTGACAGGGATAGTGAAATCTATCGCTAAAACCCGACAGATGGACACTCGAACCATCGATGTGATTTTTTCCGTAGAAGCCAATCAACATAGATTGCTTCCTGGAGATTTAATAGCCTTGGTTTACAGTAAACGGGTTGAAGAGTCTGGTGTATGGGTGCCTAAACAAGCTCTTAGCAGCGGTATTCGCGGGTTATGGACCTTGTTTACTGTGTCTGATAAAGGTCAACAAAAAGTCACATCCCGTTCCGTTGAAGTCTTATTTTCAGGTAAAACTCACAGTTACGTTCGTGGTGCCCTAAAAGCAAATGACTGGATGGTTATCAATGGTGCCCATCGCCTTGTTCCTGGGCAGATCGTCAATGCTGTGGTTGCGAAAAAATCCGCTGAGATAGCAAGTGACCTTGTTTCCCACCAAGGTAAGCTGTAATGATGGATAAGCAACCAGCACACAACACAGCTAGCGGGCCTTGGTACACCCAATTTTTTAGCAATGGTCACTTACTAGCCCTAACTATCATCATTTTATTAGTGGCAGGTATTTCAGCGATTTCTTCACTACCTAGACTTGAAGACCCGCGAATTGATACCCGTAATGTACTGGTTATTACGCCTTATCCAGGGGCGTCTGCCGAGCGGGTTGAAGCGCTAATCAGTGATGTTCTTGAAGATGAACTACGGCAATTATTTGAAATTAAAGAGATTAATTCTACCTCTCGGGCAGGTATATCGGTTATCAGTATTGAACTTCAAGCTTGGGTCGATAACAGCAATAACGAGCAAATTTTTTCAAAAATTCGTGACAGTATTGCCGATGCCAGTCAGTTATTTCCCGCTGGAGCTGGAGAGCCTGAATTAGATGAAAAGCGCGGTGCTACATCGTTTACTCTGTTAGTTGCACTGGGCTCCCCTGAGGGGTATCAAACCCCCATGTCTATTTTAAGTCGTATGAGTGATGAAGTTGCTGACCGGCTTAGAAATGTTCCAGGTACTGAGTTGGTCAGAATATACGGGGAATTAGACGAAGAAATCGTAGTTGAAGTTGACCCCCATAAACTTTCCAGCGTGGGTTTAACGGTACCCCAAGTCAGCCAATTAATTGCCAATGCCGACCCTAAATTGCCTGCAGGTGTGGTACGTACTAATAGTCAAAATATTCGTATTCAAGTTGCTCAGGAGTTAACCAGCTTAGATGTGATCCGCAATATTCCGTTGTCGGTGTCGACTAATGGTCAGTTTTTGCGGGTACAGGATGTGGCTAAAGTCTACCGAGGTTCACAAAATCCGCCCAACGATATTGCCTTAGTGAATGGGCAGCAAAAGGTGTTTGTGGCGGCGCGAATGCAATCAACTGTGCGTGTCGACAACTGGACAGCCAATAGTAAAAAAGCGCTAGAAGACTTCAATTCACTCTATCAAGGTAGCGTGGCCGCGGATATTATCTTCGAACAAAACCAATACACCGAATCAAGATTGGTTGATCTTACCCAAAACTTGTTGATGGGGTGTTTAGTGGTGATGGTCGTAGTATTTCTCTTTATGGGCTTTCGTTCCGCTTGGATTGTTGGGATTTCATTACCTCTGAGTGCCGCGTTTACGCTCTTTTCGCTAAATCTTTTCAATGAACAAATTCACCAAATGTCGATTTTCGGAATTATTATCGCAATTGGTTTGTTAATTGATAACGCTATTGTGATAACCGATGAAATTCGAGCTAACTTGCTGGATCGTCAAAACTCCCGTTTGGATGCATTAGTAAAAAGCGTACATCACTTATTTAGTCCCCTTTTAGCGTCAACCTTAACCACTATTTTAGGGTTTATGCCGATCTTTCTGTTGCCAGGTAACATTGGTGATTTCATTAGTTCCATTGCCATTAGTGTGGTGATGGCGTTAATCGGTTCGCTACTCATTTCCCTTACAGTTATAGCTTCATTGGCGGCCCGCTTTTTACCGCGCCCAGATACTGAAATAACGGTTCAGCACTGGTATCAAGGTGGCATCCAATTTAAGGGCCTGACAGATTGGTATAAACGCAGTATTAGTCGAGCCATTCAGCGACCGTTTTTTTTACTTTTAGTGACGACAGCTTTGCCCATTGCTGGCTTTGTTCTGGCTGGGCAATTAGGTAATGTCTTTTTCCCCAGTGCCGACCGCGATCAGTTTGAAATCCAAATGTGGTTGCCTGAAGGCAGTTCACTACAAAGTACCAAGACAGTGGCGATGCAAATGGATGAACACATACGTTCACACGATGGTGTTAATCAAGTAACGTGGTTGGTGGGAGCTTCCACACCGTCGATTTATTACAACCAGGTAATGAAACGGGATAATACGGCGCATTTTGCTCAAGCGGTAGTGACCACTGAATCCGTGTCAACCGCAGCAGCGCTTATCTCAGAATTGCAATTAAGTCTGGATCAAAGCTTTCCACAAGCGCGGGTAGTGGTAAAAGCATTTGGACAAGGACCGCCCATTGCTGCACCTATAGGTGTGGAAATTTATGGTCCGGATTTAGCGATTATCGAGGAATTGGGACAACAAGTACGTTTGGTGATGTCACAAATACCGGGGGTTACCAATAGTGTGGCTACTATTACCTTAGGTGAGCCAGAGTTTATTTTTGATGTGACCCGCAATGAGTCAGCATTAGCTGGATTGTCATTGAATGAAATTGCCAGCCAACTGCAAGCTTCACTGGATGGGCAAATAGGTGGTTCAGTATTAGAAGGCACCGAAGAAATTCCGATTCGAATTAGACTGCCCGAGTCTCAACGCAACAATCTTGAAAAATTAAATGCCATTCCACTATTAACCAACTCATTGACTAACCAACAGCGCTGGGTTCCGGCGTCAGCTTTGGGTGAGTTTAGGTTTACCTCTAGCATCGCAGGTATCACTCGAAAAAATGGCGAAAGAGTGAATATTGTTGAAGGCTATTTAATGCCCAACGCTCCCGCCGTTGATGCGAGTAAATTATTGGAAGTAAAACTGGCCGAATCGGGCTTTGAATTACCTAAAGGTTATCGAATTCGTATTGCTGGTGATGCCGATGAGCAACAAGAAGCGTTAGGGCTGCTAGCTGCTTATGCTCCGGTGTTACTGGTATTGATGATAACCACTCTTATACTCACTTTTAGAAGTGTCAAACTGGCAGCATTGATTGCTTCAGTGGCGGTATTATCGGTTGGTTTAGGGATGTTTAGTTTGTGGTTATCTGGTTTACCTATTGGTTTTAACCCATTATTAGGTAGCGCTGGGTTAATCGGTGTGGCAATTAATGGTTCTATTGTGGTGATCGCTTCAATTAATGCTAACCCAGCAGCAAAGTTTGGGGATATTGAGGCTATTGTAAAAGAGACTATGAGCTGTAGCCGACATATTTTATCCACAACTTTTACTACTGTGGGGGGCTTTATTCCGCTTCTTATTTTCAGTGAAGGAACCTTTTGGCCACCTTTGGCAGTTGTACTGGCCGGAGGCGTTGGTTTTTCGGTTATCTTATCTTTGATTTATACTCCCATAGTGGTGGGCCGTTTGGCTATTCGCAGAGGTAAGAAGGCTTCATCCCATGAGGCTGTGTTGGTAAGTTAAGCATACAATTGAGTCTACTTATTTGCGCATGCTAGTTAGTTGAACCTTTTTATCGCATTCGAGTATATAATAAGCTCAGGGAAGCGTGTTTATTGCCGCTTCTAATTGGTCTAAACTGAGGTATTCTCACCCACCACAGCTAACCTAATGGCAACAACGAATGCGAAAATTGATGAAACAATTATTTAGTACCGATTGTGCGTTTTGCCAGCGTTTTAGACTGATTGTGCTCTGGGGCGTTATTATGATGGTAGTGTATTTTTATGTCTGGCAATGAACAAGCTGAGCAACAGAAAGCGAAACTCGATGGAAACGTCGAAGGTGAGCAGTACAGTATTAAAATAAAAGGGGTTGCCAAACGAAATGGCTTAACCACTTTTTTGTGTGGTGTCGCAGCCTTGTTTTTAGCAATTATGTTATTGGCATATCTGCCTAACTCCCTTTATTTAATTGGTGTGCTTGCCCTTAGCGCATCCATTGTCACTATGCTTATCGGATGGTTCAAGGTGCGCGAACCAGTGCATAGCATTGAACTCACTAAAACTCATATTTTATATCATCATCGTCACGGAAAGTGGACGTTAGAATGGTCTAATATCCAACGTGTCGATGTGCCGAAAGTTAGTCAGGGTGTTGAGCAAATACACTTAGGTATGGTGGGAATTAAAATTAAGCAATATGAACCTTTGTTAAAAAGTATTTCACCTCGCTTGGCTACCAACCTGCTATTAGAACAACGTCCATTGCTTCTACAAAATAACCAATGTGTCGGTGGTGGTTGTTATAGCAATACGTTAATTGAAAATGATACTTATAAAACCTCTGAGGGGAAAACCATCAAAGGTATACCTGCCATGTTAGCTAATCGAATGAGTAAACTTAGAGCTGGCTTGGGATTTGATATCTTTATCTCAGTGAGCGAGCTCGATCGCAGTAGTGATGAGTTTGTTGGTTTGCTGCGGGAGTGTTTGGAAAGTGTGAATCGTCCCCCAATTGATTAAGCATTGCCTTAAACGAAAGCTTCACTATGCTCAATTACGTTTTGAGCCTCTTCAATTAAAGTTGGTAGTCGCAGTTTTACAATACTCATTTCATCTAATTTTATTGCGGTTTCTAGTTCGTCGCATAAATCTAAAAGCATAGGTACACCGGTATACAAGCAAGCACCATGTAGTTTGTGTATAAGTTGTTTCAGGTTTTGTTTGTCCGTCAGTTTCCATGCGCTTTCTATTTGCGTGACGAGTTCAGGCAGTTCTTTAACAAACGCGTTTAACATATCCTTAGCAGCAGCTTCGTTTTGGTTTGCTATTTTTAAAGCCATTGTCCAATCCACTGCAGAATATTCCGTTGAAGTGTTATCAGTGTTACACCAACGTTTGATCAGTTCGATTAAATCTTCTAAATCTATTGGTTTAGGCAAGTAATCATCCATACCTGAAGCCAATAACCTTTCTTGCTCGTCTTTTAGCGCATGTGCCGTTACCGCGATTATTGGGGTGCCTACATTTAATTGGGTTTTGCGGATTAAGCGAGAAGCCTGCAAACCATCCATAACTGGCATTTGAACATCCATCAAAATAATATCAAACTCTTCCTCATTACATAAACTAACTGCCTCCTCACCACTATTGGCGAGACTTAATTCTAAATGTGAAGGGTTTAACCAAGTTCTCAGTAAACGTAAATTCATGTCCATATCATCAACAGCAAGAATTTTAATTTTAGGTAACTCAAGTAAGTTTTGTACCAATTGACTTTGATTTGACTCGCTGGAAGATTCATTCAGACTAACTAATTTACTCAGTGTTAAAGGTAAACGTAGTTCGGTGGGTTTGGTTATGTTTTGTCGCTCACCAAAAGAAATTCCTTCTCCAGAGTAGAGTATAACAAGGTTACTCATTTCACTTTTGGTTAACTGGTGCAGAATATCAGTGTGGCTGCTTAAATATCCTTCTGGGAGGCACGCAAATAGTGTATCCCAGTCTTTTTGGGCGGCAATAAACTCACCAATATTTTTGGTAACTGATACTTGCGCGCCTGTGTTTTCAAGCATCTTGGCTGCTGACTGAGTCGTCAATTCGTCGGTTTCTAGCAGTAGAACTTTTTTCTTTCCCCAGCCAATTCTACGTGCAAATTCATCAGATTTATTCAGAATGTTTATGCTAATAGTGACGCTAAAACAACTGCCTTTTCCCGGTTCGCTGGTTAAGGTGATTTTACCTCCCATCAAATGCACTAGTTGCTGACAAATCATCAAGCCTAAACCAGTACCTTGATAGGTTCGGCTGGTGGAGTCTTCTAGTTGTGAAAATGCGTTAAATAGTTTTTTACGATCGTCTTGGCTGATGCCTATCCCAGTGTCCTTAATATTAAAGTTAAGTTCGTACATATTGTGAGGAAGCATTTTACCTTTAACCAACAGGCTAATGTGACCACTAGGAGTAAATTTCAATGCATTGCCAAGCAAGTTAGTTAAGATCTGTTTAATTCGTTGGGCATCGCCTACTAGCTTTTGTGGCAATGGCGTTAATTCATAGATAAATTCCAACTTCTTATTGTGTGCAGACCTAGCCATCACACTCACCATCTCTTCGAGCATATCATTGGGGCAAAATGGTTGATTGTGCAACTCCAATTTCCCCGCCTCTATTTTCGAAACATCCAACACATCGTTGACGATATTTAGCAAGGTATCTGCTGCAGAGTTTATGATGCGCAAATGTTCTTGCTTATCAACAGGCAAGGGGGTATGAATAAGCTCTTTACTAAAACCTAAAATAGCATTCAGTGGGGTGCGGATCTCATGGCTCATATTGGCCAAAAACTGAGATTTTATGGTACTTGCGTTAATTGCATCTTTTCTGGCGATATCTAAACGGGCATTTTGCTCTTCAATAAATTCCATATTATTGCGCAAATCATTGGTGGCTTGTTGGATCTCACGTTCTAACTGATTATGGCTTTTATCCATCATCGCTATGGAAAATAAACCGGCTTGGACAAATAAACCTACGTGCAAGCAATAGGTTGTGAAGATATTAGTTGGCAGTATTCCAGTAATACTCGTCATACTCACTAGCGCACTTATAAATAGTATTAGCCATGCTGCTATAAAATATCGTGCGGCAATAAACTTGTTTTTATAACTTTCAAATCCTGCGAATAAAAAACTAAAGATTGCAAATAAGGTAACTAGATAAACAATGGCATTTTGCCATGCCGCTGGAAATAAACTAATTAACGAGCAAAACCCCATTGTAATTAGCATTCCAATATTAATTTTAATAAAGGGAGCGGTTTTATAAGCAGTTCTCTTCGCTTCTAAAAACGTGTATGTAAAGACGCCAGATGCGATACCCACAAAAACGAAAATCAAATCTGTATGACTGGTTAACCACAAAGTTGCCTCAAAAGGCAATAATAAAACTGAATGACCTCCCCACACAAATTGCCAAGTAATGACAGCTGCAATATAGCCCACAAAGGCTAATAAACTGTACTCTTTGTTAATCAAATATAGGACGAGGTTGTATAACGCTAAAATGATTAAACCACCATAGAACAACCCCCAAATTAGGTTATCCCAGAAAACCATTCGCATATATCTTTCATAAGGTTGAATATCTAACGGAGCTATAACTTGCATATTTTGAGATTCAATCCGAACGTAAAGATCGACTTTTTTAGCTAAAGGCAGTTTCACCTTAAAAGCAGGAAAACGACTAAATTGCTCACTCGATAGCTTGCCTTGTTTATTCGAGGCAATTAGTTTGTCACCATCAAATAAATAGAAATCGGCGCGGTCCATGTGAGCGAATCCGATATCAATTACCCACTCATCTAAGTCGCTTATTCGGTTTAAACTAGTGCGTAACCATACACCGCTTGTATGCATTCCATAATTGGGGTTAGTGGAAGAATGCCAAGAAAACTCATCTTTTCGTTCACGAACTTCGTCGATGGTTAGTTGAATATCGCTTTCCGCTAAAATTTTGACTTTGTCAGACAGGTGAGTGGTTTCATCAGTATTAATTAGCTGCAAAGTTGACTGTGCTAAGGCTGGTAATGCCATAAAAATTAGGAATAGCCCTAACAGTAAGCTTTTTAGCGAGTGCATGATGAGTTATTTTTTCCAAGTATTTGAAAAGTACAAATATCATTAAACCCTTTGGCATCGGGTTTTTCAATTTTAAAATTGTGAGTTTGTTTATTTAGCGGCTATTTTTAGATTGACTGAAGGATAAAGTTCGAGGGCAAAAGAAGTAAAGTATCTAGGTTATCTTCGTGTTCATCGTATTAGTCTAAATAGTTCGATTAAAAACAAAGAAAAATGCGTATAGTTAAGGTGCTGATCAGATTACACCACATAAGGATTTTTAGATGAAATATATACTAGGCGTGTTCACGCTGCTTTTTACTGTTTTGTATTCCAATTTGGGACACACGTTACCACTAGAGAAACTGATCTTGCCCGATGGATTTAAAATTGAGGTGTACGCTGAAGATGTAACCAATGCTCGGCAGATGGCTATGGGGCAGAGCGGTATTATTTATGTGGGCAGTCGCGGAGAAGGTAAAGTGCATGCCGTGGTGGACACTGACAAAGATGGCAAGGCTGATAAAGTTGTCGTGGTTGCTGAAAACTTAACTATGCCTACGGGTATTGCATATAAAGACGGTGATCTTTATGTAGCAGCCGTAAGCGAAGTTCTG
This sequence comes from Aliiglaciecola sp. SL4, assembly GCF_041538045.1. Classification (NCBI taxonomy): domain Bacteria; kingdom Pseudomonadati; phylum Pseudomonadota; class Gammaproteobacteria; order Alteromonadales; family Alteromonadaceae; genus Aliiglaciecola; species Aliiglaciecola sp. SL4. Next base: position 51,778 of record NZ_JBGOSE010000007.1, read on the forward strand.
AAATTCGAAAATATCGATGATGTGTATGCTAATTCACCGAAAGCAGAAGTTGTGATTAGTGGTTTGCCCACAGAAACGCATCATGGTTGGAAGTATATCGATTTTGGCCCTGATGGTTGGTTGTATGTGCCGGTAGGCGCGCCTTGTAATATTTGCCAAACAGTGGGCGACGATAAATTTGACGATCCCAGATTTGCCAGTATTTTAAAGTTTGACCTAGTCACTGGCGAAATGAAGTGGGTCGCTAAAGGTGTTAGAAATACCGTGGGTTTCGATTGGCAGCCTGACAGCAAGGAGTTGTGGTTTAGTGACAACGGGCGAGATTGGATGGGAGATGATATTCCACCTTGTGAGATTAACCGTGTCACTGCTGATAATCAGCATTTTGGTTATCCTTATATTCACGGTGGAGATATTATTGATCCAGAATTTGGTAGTGGTAAAAACCCTGATGATTACACTAAACCTGAACTTAAACTTGGTGCGCATGTTGCGCCATTAGGTGTGCACTTTTATCAAGGTAAACACTTCCCTGCCACTTATAATAAGTCACTATTTGTCGCCGAACATGGCTCTTGGAATCGGTCTGAAAAATCCGGTTATCGGGTTATGCGAGCAAATTTTGATGGCGCTGAAATTGGTTCTTATGAGACTTTTATTGAAGGATTTCTAAATTCGGATGATACAGTTTGGGGACGTCCCGTTGCTTTTTTAACTTTACCTGATGGTAGTATGTTGATATCCGATGATTTCGCTAATGTGATTTATAAGGTAACCTATCAAAAGTAGACAGTTTAAATGAGCTTTTGAACATCACATAAGCTACTCTGTTATTCAGTGATAAAGTTGCCCGAAAGGGCAGTGAAAAATAATAAAAAATACCGACCATGAATAGTGTGTTTATTCTGGTCGCATTGAAAATGGCCCGCACAAATATACTATGAGTGAAGATACAATTATCAATAAAGATGGCTCAGAGCAACTCGCACTGAGTCGTTTTACCGAAGATGCATATTTAAATTATTCAATGTACGTCATCATGGATCGCGCTTTGCCTCACATTGGTGATGGCCTAAAGCCGGTGCAACGACGAATTGTCTATGCCATGTCTGAATTAGGCTTGAGTGCTTCTGCTAAGTATAAAAAGTCAGCAAGAACCGTAGGGGATGTGTTAGGTAAATTTCACCCTCATGGTGACTCTGCATGTTATGAAGCTATGGTATTAATGGCGCAGCCTTTTTCCTATCGTTATCCGCTAGTCGATGGACAAGGAAATTGGGGGGCTCCCGATGATCCAAAATCCTTTGCTGCTATGCGTTATACGGAATCACGCTTATCCAAATTCAGTGAAGTATTACTTAGTGAACTCGGTCAAGGGACGGTTGATTGGCAACCTAACTTTGATGGCACTATGGATGAACCTAAGGTATTGCCTGCTCGTCTTCCGCATATTTTACTCAATGGTGTTACCGGCATTGCCGTGGGTATGGCCACTGATATTCCTCCTCATAATGTACGAGAGGTGGCAAATGCTTGTGCGCTCTTGCTAGATAATAGTAAAGCTGAATTGCAGGATGTTTTGGCCCATATTCAAGCACCTGATTATCCTACAGAAGCTGAAATTATCACGCCTAGAGAAGATATCGCTAAGCTTTACGAAACTGGGCGTGGCTCCATAAAAATGCGTGCAGTTTACCATGATGAAAGTGGTGATATCGTTATTACCGCATTGCCTCATCAAGCCTCAGGTGGAAAAATTCTCGAACAAATTGCGAATCAAATGCAGGCGAAAAAGCTGCCTATGGTGAGTGATTTACGGGACGAGTCTGATCACGAAAACCCTACACGCTTAGTTATCACACCGCGCTCAAATCGTGTGGATGTTGAGCAGTTAATGCAACACTTATTTGCCACTACAGATCTCGAAAAAAATTACCGCGTTAACATCAATATGATTGGCTTGGATGGACGTCCACAGGTCAAAGATTTACGCACTATTTTAAGTGAATGGTTAGTTTTCCGCAAAGATACTGTGGTTAGACGTTTGCAATATCGTCTCGATAAGGTTCTGGCTAGATTACATATTTTAGAAGGTTTATTGATTGCCTTTTTAAATATTGATGAAGTCATTCGTATTATTCGTTATGAAGATGAGCCTAAACAACAGCTAATTAAAACCTTTAACTTATCTGATAAACAAGCCGAAGCCATTTTAGAGCTTAAGTTACGTCATTTGGCGAAACTTGAAGAATTCAAAATTAAATCTGAACAAGAAGAGCTGGCTAAAGAGCGTGATGAACTACAATTATTATTAGGCTCAGATCGTCGTCTTAAAACACTAATTAAGAAAGAAATCCTCGCTGATGCTGAAAAGTACGGCGATGATAGACGCTCACCATTAGTGCAGCGAGAAGAAGCAAAAGCGCTGTCTGATAAAGAGCTAGTTCCATCTGAAGCAGTAACCGTTGTGTTATCTGACAAGGGATGGGCACGCTGTGCAAAAGGTCATGATGTGGATGTCGAAGGCTTAAGTTATAAAGCTGGAGATGTTTACCTTGCCAGCGCCAAAGGGCGCAGCAATCAGCAAGCTGTGTTCTTAGATAGTTCAGGGCGTACCTTTGCCTGTGATGCTCACACCTTACCTTCAGCACGAAGCCAAGGAGAGCCCCTCACCGGACGCTTCAGTGTTGTCGGCGGAGAAACCTTCCAGCATGTAATAATGGCTTCTGATGACCAGAGATACTTAATTTCATCCGACGCCGGATATGGTTTTGTCGGTAAATTTGCTGATATGGTTAGCAAAAATAAAGCGGGTAAGGCCTATATTTCGTTACCTGTAGGTGCAAAAGTAATTAAGCCGCAAACAGTGTCTAATATAGAAACTGATTGGTGTATGGCCATATCCAATGAAGGTCGAATGTTAATGTTTCCGTTGCGTGATCTACCTAGCTTAGGCAAAGGTAAAGGCAACAAAATTATTAATATTCCTTCTGCTAAAGCAAAAACCAGAGAAGAATATGTCACTGTTCTGACCGTAGTACCAGATGGTGCGAGCGTAAAAATTATTGCCGGTAAACGCAGTATGACGCTAACTTCCGCTGACCTAGTTCACTATCAAGGTGAAAGAGGTAGGAGAGGAAATAAACTTCCTCGTGGATTACAAAGGGTAGATAATGTTGAAGTTGAATTTGACGCTTCAGCCGCTGAATCCGAGTCAGAAAATCTCGGAGCTGAAGATAACAGTTAAGGTGAAAAGGAGACAGACATGCAAGAACCGCAAATGAATCCCGCCCCGAAATGGTTTTGGATTGTTGCTAGCATATTGTTACTTTGGAATTTGTTAGGTGTAATGGCTTTTATTCAGCAAGTAACAATGAGCCCCGAGCATATAAACTTGATGCCACCTGAAGAGCAGCGTTTGTATTTAGAGCAACCTTTCTGGGTGCTTTTGGCATTTGCCTTTGCTGTGTTTGGTGGAACCTTGGGGTGCCTTGCTTTGTTGGTTAAGAAGTCCTTCGCAAGAATCATTTTTTGGTTATCGTTTATTGGCGTATTGGTGCAAATGGCCCACTCCTTTTTTATATCAAACGCCTTAGACGTTTATGGGCCTGGCGCTGCAGTTATGCCCATTATGATACTGCTGGTTTCTGCCTTCTTAATTTGGTTATCCAGTAAAGCGATTGTCAAAGGTTGGATTGTATAACCCTTTCATTGGTGCGGTTGATTTTCTGTCACAAGTACAGATTTTTGACCGCAAATTGCATTTCTTTGTCGCCACTCCTAATATCAAATTAAGCTCTCATTCGCCTATGAGATGTAACGCCATCAAAAACGACAAAACAACTTATAAACTACTAGGATGTCTCAATTGAAACAGCACTTAGCCTCGTCGCTCAAGCAACACTTTGGTTTTGATGATTTTAGGCATGGTCAACTTCCTGTGATTGAGACTATATTGCAACAACACTCTTGCTTGGCCATATTCCCAACTGGCTCAGGAAAGTCTTTGTGTTATCAATTTAGTGCATTGCATTTACCACACTTAACCTTGGTAGTGTCACCATTACTGGCTTTGATGCAAGATCAATTGGATTTTTTACTGGCGCGCAATATTCCAGCTGCAAAAGTCGATTCAACCTTAAGTTATGCACAAAACCAGCAGGTGATGGAAGATGCCCGTAGTGGCGTGTTAAAGATATTAATGGTGTCTGTGGAGCGCTTTAAAAATGAACGGTTTCGGCAGTTTATTGAATCAGTAGATGTGTCTTTATTGGTGATAGACGAAGCCCATTGTATCTCAGAGTGGGGGCATAACTTTCGACCCGACTATTTAAAGTTACCCGCTTACCAAAAAGCATTGAATATACCACAGGTGCTTTTGCTCACCGCCACCGCCACGGCAAAGGTTAAGGAAGACATGGCGAAGAAGTTCGCAATTCAACCCCAGCATATTGTGCAAACCGGATTTTACCGAGAAAACTTAAACTTAAATGTTTTACATGCGCCAGAAGAGCAAAAAGCTGAAATATTAGTGGAGCAACTTAGCCATCTTGATGGTGCCGGAATTGTGTATGTTACTTTGCAAAAAGAAGCTGAAGAATTGGCATCATTATTACGACAGCAAGGTCACAATGCCGTACCTTATCATGCTGGTTTAAAAGACCAACAACGGCTATCCACCCAGCTACAATTTATGGCTGATGAGGTTGATATAGTGGTGGCCACTATTGCCTTTGGCATGGGCGTAGACAAGTCCAATATACGCTTTGTTATTCATTATGAATTACCCAAATCAATAGAAGCCTATAGCCAAGAGATTGGCCGGGCAGGGAGAGATGGTCTAGCCTCAGAATGCATTACTTTAGCCAATTTGAATAACTTGACTCGTCTGGAGAACTTTGTGTATGCCGATACACCAGAGCTAGCGAGTATTGCCAAAGTTATCCAAAATATTAAAGATCTTTCCAGTGTTTCTTCCAACCCAGAAACTCGGTGGGAAACTCAGTTAATCCCCTTATCTAACGAAACTAATGTTCGTCAATTACCCCTCAAAACCTTGTTGGTACAATTGGAATTGCGACAAGTCATTACCCCATTGTTTGGGTATTTTTCAGAAATTCGCTTTCGTTTTAATCAAGATACTTCGGCAATATTAGCGCGCTTTAATGGTGAAAGACGACAATTCTTAGAGGCCGTATTTGCTGCTAGCCCCTTGAAAAAAGTGTGGGCAACGCTGGATCAAGAAGGGCTACAAAGAGCTTACCCGCATCCCCGTAACCGTTTGGTAAGCGCGTTGGACTATTTGCATGGTCAAGAACTCATTGAGTTACAAAGCCAACGTCATACCGATGTGTTTAGTGTGGATGAGGAAAGGTTAGCGGCTAGTGATTTAATTGAGTCATTATATGCTTATTTTAAACAGCGGGAAGTCGCTGAAATTAAACGCATTGCTGAACTGGTGGACTTCTTTCAAAACAAACAGTGCCTTAGCCAAACATTAGCTAGCTATTTTGATGATACCAGCTTAAGCCATGCTTGTGGACATTGTAGTGTTTGTCTTGCTGGTGGTATTGATCTGCCTGAGGTGGTGGATGCTGCGCTACCTGATGAGCAGCAACTTCGAAACCTATATGCTGAGCTGTCTTATGTCTATACAGCCAAGTTCAATGAACCTGTATCTAACGTATTGTTTACACGTTTTTTGGCGGGCCTGACGAATCCTTATTTGACAAAAATAAAGGCCAGAAACCTCAATGGTTTTGGCCTTTGTCAGTCAATTCGCTATCAACAGTTATTGTCATTAGTCGATGCTATTTGTTAGCGCTTACTATCTTTATAATGACTTAAGATATATCGATTTTAAATACCTTGTTAGGATTTTTTGGCGTTAGTACTCTCGAAGATCTTATCCGCTGATGCGGCCACAAAACCTTGATATAGCTCACCATTGGGCAATTCGTATCTTTGCGCGAATTCATAGAAACAGCTAGGAATGACCTTACTGGTATCTGCAAACTTCACTGCAATATGATCCGCCATTGTCGAGGATTGCGCGAGGTAAACCTCGGGACCACCTTTAATTTCGCCACCAGAGGTGTTAAGTGTAAAACCAGTTTGTTTTAATAACTCGTTCACTTCACTTAATGTAGCTAAGTCTTGTAGGTGATTCACAGAGACAGTGAAATGGTTAGCTCGATAGCCCCATGCTGCCATCCAAGCAGCATATTCTGAAACTTCTAACAGTGTTTCATAGTCTGCGCTGGAAACTTGCCAATGGGGACCTGAATACAAAAAGTTGTCTTGTGTTACAGCATCTTCTGCAACCTGATTCACCATGTTACGAATGATGGTTTGTACCGGTTTGTCGAATTCGTTGACCAGTAGTTCACTGATGAATACTTTGGGTTGAGTACTTTCTGGGTGTTCAAAATGTTTTGCTTTGAGCTTTTTTTGCACAAAGTCATATTGGCCTTTTTCCACATAACCTAGGGCTAAAAAATGCGCTGCCAGCTTGTCTAAATTGACCCTGTCTATGTCGAAAGTACGAAATGCCACATGGTCATTTACTAACTCTGATTGTCCATTGTATTGGCCGAGCAATTCATGCACTTTTTGCGCAGAAGGTGTAATGTTTAAATAGTCTTGCCACAGATTTGCAAACAAAGTGTCAATGTCAGTATGCATAGTTGCCGCTTACCTCAATTAAGTAAAAGAGCCTGCAAAATTAACGTTTACAGGCGATGAATAATATTAAAGGGTTAAGCCGGGGCTTAAGGTTGCTGGCAAGGTAACTTGCTCTAATTCCACAGATGCAACTGGGAATGCACAATAATCGGCAGCGTAATAAGCACTGGCTCGATGGTTACCACTTTCACCAATACCGCCGAAGGGAGCGGCACTGCTTGCTCCGGTTATAGGTCGATTCCAATTGACTATTCCAGCACGAATGCGCTTGAAAAAGTGTTGGTAATCTTCTTCACTATCACCAATAAACCCGGCACTTAAACCAAACTTAGTGTTATTCGCAGCTTTAATTGCGTTGTCGAAATCGTCATATCGAATGACCTTCAACAGCGGTCCAAAATGCTCTTCATCGGGCATGTCGTTGTGAATTGTGGTTACATCGAGAATACCCGGTGTGACGAAACCTGTGGCAGTATCCGTGTGAGTTAGCCTAACCAACTCAGAGGCACCTAAATCAAGCAGTTGTTGCTGTGCATTCACCATAGCCGCTGCTGCATTAGCAGAGATCATCGCGCCCATGAAAGGTTGTACTTCAGCATCGTAATGGTCGACTTTGATGTTTTTCGTAACGGCTATGAGTTTTGCTAAAATAGCATCACCTTGTTCACCTGTTTGAATAAACAAACGACGAGCACAGGTGCAACGTTGCCCAGAGGTAACAAATGCCGATTGCACAATATCGTGGACAACCGCATCAATATCTTGGGCATCTTTTACGATAAGAGGGTTGTTACCACCCATTTCCAAAGCTAATATTTTGCCTGGATGCCCTGCAAATTGTTCATGTAAAATTTTGCCAGTTCGAGAACTACCGGTGAAAAACAGTCCATCAATTTCAGCGTGACTGGCAAGGGCTTTACCGGTTTCCACTTCACCTTGGACTAAATTCAACACCCCAGACGGTAACCCTGCTTGCTGCCAAAGTTTGACCATTTTCTGAGCCACTAATGGCGTCAAGTCACTGGGTTTGAATACGATGGTGTTACCGGCAATAAGTGCAGGAACAATATGACCATTGGGTAGGTGACCTGGGAAATTATAGGGGCCAAAAACAGCTACCACACCATGGGGTTTATGGCGAATAAAGGCTTTACCTACCGGCATTGAGTTTTCAACTGTACCGGTGCGGTCATGATAGGCTCGCTCCGATATTGCTATTTTGCCTACCATGGCGCCCACTTCTGTGGCCGTTTCCCATAAGGGTTTTCCGGTTTCTTGGGCGATGGTTAACGCTAAGTCTTGCTTGTTTTCAGTAAGAAGTTCTGCATAGCGTTTAACTATGTCTAAGCGCTTCTCAAGTGGTAAATCACTCCAACTTAAAAACGCCTTTCTAGCAGCTTTTATAGCTGTATCTATTTGTTTGGATGAAGCCGATTTGGCTTGCCAAATAATGGTGTTTTTAGCGGGATCAATTGATTGAATATCGTGACCTTCACCTAGGTGCCACTCACCTGCAATATAGTGGGCTTGTGTCGTCATACTTAATTCCTATGGCTGGGTTATTAAATTATTTTGGTTGGTGCAAAGCGAATTGGATCGTTCTCGCTGACCAAAAGTGCTGCCGCGCTTTGCGCAGAGATATAGGCAACGTTTTGCTCTTTATCCACATAGACTTCGGTGGATACGGCTCTGAAGTTTTTTACTTGGGTATTAATCACATAACACAACACACCTTCGGCCCCTTTTTGCTGATCAATCTTAATTGGCAGCTTACGACTGGCTTGGGCTGTTCGTATGTGTTGAAGATTCGCTTCTACAGTTGGGCCACCGTCAAAAATATCTACATATCCACGACTGATAAACCCTTCTTGTTGTAAAAGCTGTAGCGCTGGTCGCGTTTTTTCATGTACTTGACCAATAACAGCTTGGGCCGCTTTACTTAGTAAACTGACGTAAATGGGGTATTTAGGCATCAATTCTGCAATAAACACTTTATCGCCTATGCCGGTTAAATAGTCCGCTGTAGGAAAGTCCATTGAAAAGAAATGCTCTTCAAGCCACTGCCAAAAGGGAGAGGTCCCGTTTTCGTCACTCACGCCACGCATTTCAGCAATCACAGTTTCCGAAAATCGTGTCTGATGTTCCAACATAAACAAAAATCGAAACTTAGAAAGTAAACGACCATTGCTACCTTGTCGCGCATTTTCTTTAAGGAACAACGTACATATTTCAGACACGCCCGTGTAATCGTTACATAAGGTCAAAATGTCCACAGTATTATGAATTTTAAGCTCGCGAGAGGCATGTACCACTTTGCCACAATGGTAGTGATAGAAAGAGTCTTCTAACCCCACTGTTGCTGCAATACCACTAGTACCAACAACCTCATGACTGTCAGTATCTTCCATAACAAATAAATAGCTTTGATTGGCTGGCTTATCAACCTGCTCCTTAAAAGCAATTTCAGATTGTTCTATTTTACGTCGTAATAAAGCTTCGTTAACAGGCAATGATGTAAAACCAATGCCTGATTCAACTGCAATATTGTACAACTCATCATAATCACTTAACGCAATAGGACGGATCACTTTCATAATGGTGTACTCACTTTACTGTTTGCGTCTTAGCTTAGCTATTTACAACATGCTCAATGGCGCGCTCAAACCGAGCTAGACCCTCTGCAATATCTTCATCAGGTATCACCAAAGAAGGAGCAAAACGCACAACATTAGCACCGGCAACTAAACACATCATATTGTTTGCAGCAGAAGCAACTAGGAAGTCTCTTGCTTTGCCCTGATATTGTTCAGTCAAAGCGCAACCTATCAATAAGCCCTCGCCACGTATTTCGCTAAACACGTTGAATTTTTGATTAATTTTTTCTAGACCATTACGGAATAATTGTTCTTTACGCTTAACGTCCTGCAAAACCGCTGGCGTATTAACAATATCCAACACTTTTTCGGCAACGGCACATGCCAATGGGTTACCACCATAAGTACTACCGTGGGTTCCTACTTTTAAACTCGCAGCTATTTCGCTGGTTGTTAACATGGCTCCGATTGGGAAACCACCGCCTAGGGCTTTTGCTGTGGTAAGGATGTCAGGAATGACATTAAGACCCATATAAGCGTATAAATTGCCTGTGCGTCCTACTCCTGACTGTACTTCATCAAAAATAAGTAATGCATTGTGTTCAGAACATAATGCTCGTACACCTTTTGCAAACTCTTGGCTTGAGCTGATTACGCCACCTTCGCCTTGAAGAGGTTCCATAATTACTGCACAAGTTTTGTCTGAAATAATGTCTTTAAGGGCATCAAGATTATTGAAGTCTACGTGCTGAACGGCGCCAGGCTTCGGACCAAAACCATCGGAATAGGCTGATTGGCCACCCACAGTTACGGTGAAAAATGTCCGTCCGTGAAAACCTTGGTTAAATGCGATGATTTGATTTTTTTCTTCGCCGAAATGCTCTAGTGCATACCGTCGAGCTAATTTAAGTGCTGCTTCATTGGCTTCTGCGCCTGAGTTTGCAAAGTAAACTTTATCTGCGAAGGTCGCATGAGTTAACTTTTTACCTAAACGCAGAGCTGGCTCATTGGTAAATACGTTGCTTAGGTGCCACAACTTCTCACCTTGTTCTTTCAAGGTTGCTACCAAATCAGGATGGCAATGACCTAATACGTTCACAGCGATACCACCGGCAAAGTCTATGTACTCTTTTCCTTCCTGATCCCATACTCGTGATCCCTGGCCTTTAACAGGAACTATTGCTGCTGGGTTGTAATTAGGAACCATAACTTCGTCAAACGTTGCGCGTGTTACTTGCATTCTTTACCTCACTTAAAATTCTGGACGTATATTTTCACTCGTGATTTATACTGTATTGGCAATCAAATAATCTTGCCTAACGACCAATTTGGACTGCGCATTGTGTCAGATTTAAATCAATCTGTCTCTAGGTGAAACGCCGAAAACCCTTAAATTTAAAGGCGTGCGGCTAATTTTGCAGGAATAGTGAATAACTATTTATGCTAAGGAAACCTCTCTAGCTTGTTGAAAGTGTGCTACGCCTTGCAGGGCTGTTAATGTGGCAAAAAGTCTATGGATGGCTGCTTTTGAGGCTTAGCAATTTAATTAAATTATGCTAACAATGAAATTAGGTTTGCTTATCTTTACAGAGTGACACTATCAAGGACGTTTATTCTAGAAATAAAATCGTGTGCATGATTATGTAAAAAAAAATTTAACAATTTCGGGTAGAATTAAATTAGGAACCCAAAGTTGCTTATTTATCATCCAAAATGATGTCAAAATCTCGTAAGTTGGTCAGCTTCAATTCAGCCAATGCCCCTTTAGGAAGATAAAATTGGCGTAAATACACTTTTGCTTCCTCTAACGAAATCAATTTATTCGCTTTAAGTGTCCGGTATCGATTGTAAGCTTCACCCTGAACCAGTACTTTCCCCATAGGTGACATGTCAGCTATTTCTTTGTTACTCGCAAATTCTTGCATTGCTTCCACAAAAGCGAGTCGTTTGAAGGGCATTTGCGATAGCAGCTCAGTACTTAAAATGTACCCATACTTCTTTATCGCCTCTAACAGAAACGTTTCAGAAAGTACTACTTCTCCTAACGCAAAATGTTCATCAGGTTTACCTTCATTCTGGGCTTCGACTAGGGCTTCTCTGTGCACTTGATCAAAAAATTTGAAAAATAAACGCACTATTACAATCTTTCCAAAATCATGAAATAGCCCTAATAAAAAAGCATTATAACTATCTAATTTATTGACTTGAGCTAACTTTTTACATGACATCGCAGTGCCTATGGAGGCATCCATGAGTTGTACTTTGATTTTAGGGAATGGGTCGGTAATTTGCGGCAAACAACGTCTATATGCAATAGAGGGAATCAGCATTTTGATGTTTTCCACACCTAAATAACTTAATGCCGTTTTTAAACTTTCAACCACTACTACTTTACCATTTGAGTCGACTCTACGATATTTGGGGCTGTTGATGAGCCTTATCAGTTCATCATAAAGCCATGGCATACCTGCAGCTATAGGTTCAATTTTACTAATTGAGGTCGCTCTAGTGGCCAGAGCATCAAGTAAAGTCGGGAGGTTTTGGTCGAAGCCTAAAGCTTCGTTAAAAAGCTTTTGTGTGTCTTCAAGTTGAGCCTCTATGCGCTTAATCACCTCATTGTGGATCTTGTTTTGGATATGTTGTACATAGTTTGAATGAGTGAGTCTATTTAGTTCTTTGTCATACCTAGCCTGTTTTTCAACTTCTAACAAAGTGCGTTTAGTCTCTTTTTTAGCGACTAATTCAACAGCATTTGATTCACTAATTAACCCCATGTGCTGTTGAGCTAACTGTAGACTTATGGTTAAGTAATCAAAGCGTAAATTGATTTCGTTTTTCAGTGCTAAAAGTTCGCTCATTGATTTTTCTTAGTGCCTTTGAATATTATTTATGGGGAGTATTATTAGCTTGTGGCTCTCATTGAGCTAAAAAGCACCTTGGTTTTTGTTTAACCACCACTTATCGGCAATACTAACAAAATTCCATAGTAATTTATGCCCTACAATAGTTAAAAGTGATTCTGGATGGAATTGCACTCCCATCAACGGCCAGCTAGTATGTTCAATCGCCATGGGTTCAAAATTGCTAAACTCTTCACACCAAGCTGTTATGCGCAATTCTTTAGGTAAAGAATCAGAGTTAAGTATCAGCGAATGATAACGAGTTGCAATAAATGGGTCCTCGATACTCTCAAACAGTGGACTTTGATTATGGCGGATGCTTGAAGTTTTACCATGCATAATGTGTTCAGCCACTTCCACTTTTGCACCAAATACTTGCCCGATTGCTTGATGACCTAAACACACACCGAAGATAGGGATCTTGCCCGCAAACCTCTGGATTGCTGTTAAGGTCACGCCCGCTTCATTAGGGGTACAAGGACCAGGAGAAAAAACCAAATATTTTGGCGCTAGCTGTGCAATCTGCGCGCAGTTTATTTGGTCATTTCTCACTACCTGTACTTCTACGTTCAATTCTCGAAAGTAACGTGCAAGATTGTGAGTAAATGAGTCATAATTATCGATCAACAATAGCATGACAATTTACTTTCCTAAAACGGTTATCCGCCACTACATTACTTTCAACAAATGACTTTTTGAAAAGCTCTGTGCTTATGGTTTTGGAATAAACCCAACTGACTTATACACTTTTTCAATCATTACCGAGGCGCGAGAACTGGCTTTTTCAGCTCCCTCTTTCATGACGCTATTCAAATAAGTTTGGTCTGCACGAATTTCGTGAAACCTAGCTTGAATTGGGTCTAATAAAGCGACAACCGCATCAGCCACGTCACCTTTCAAATGACCATACATTTTGTCTTCGTATTCAGGCACTAAGCTATCGACACTTTTACCAGTAGCACAAGATAACAATGATAATAAATTCGAAACCCCAGGCTTTTCCTGTTTGTCAAAGTAAATACGAGCCTGCTCATCTGAATCAGTTACAGCACGCTTTATCTTCTTACTAATCTTTTTAGTGTCTTCTAGTAAACCAACGAAGTTGTTTGGATTCGAGTCTGATTTTGACATCTTGCTAGTCGGATCCTGAAGGCTCATTATGCGTGCACCAAATTCCGGAATAAAGGGTTCTGGAATAGTAAACACGTCGCCATATAAATTATTGAAGCGAGTGGCAACATCACGAGTTAATTCGAGGTGTTGTTTTTGATCATCGCCTACAGGCACTTTATTGGGTTGGTACAACAAGATATCGGCAGCCATGAGGGCAGGGTACGTTAATAGACCAGCATTCACGTTAGCGACATTTTTTGCTGATTTATCTTTGAATTGAGTCATTCGGTTCAATTCACCCATTTGTGTATAACAGTTAAGCACCCATGCTAACTGAGCATGCTCGGGAACATGAGACTGCATGAAAATAGTGCTTTGACTAGGATCAATACCACAAGCTAAATACAAGGATAAACCATCTAAGCATGCGTCGTAGAGGGCGGTAGGGTCTTGACGAACGGTAATAGCATGCATGTCTACGATCATGTAAAGACAATCATTGTCCTGTTGCATGCCCACCCATTGGCGCAATGCGCCCATATAATTACCTATAGTCAGCTGCCCTGATGGCTGACAGCCACTTAATACAATTGGTTTACTCATAGTATAAATTAATCTTCTTAAAAATTAGAAACAGGCTTAAGCCATGTTTACTTTACTTAATTCTGCACGCATTTGGTCTATAACCTGTTTGTAATCTGGCTGGTTAAATATAGCTGACCCAGCTACAAAGGTATCAGCCCCTGCTTCAGCAATGCTGCGAATATTATCGACTTTTACGCCACCGTCAATTTGAATTCTAATTTGTTTACCCGATGCCTGTACCCTCTGCTTAACAGCTCTGATTTTTTCTAAGGTTTGAGGGATAAATTTTTGTCCTCCAAATCCAGGGTTTACAGACATCATCAAGATAAAGTCGAGTTTATCGATAATGTGGTCGAGACAATTAAGTGGTGTGGCAGGGTTGAGCACTAAACCAACTTCACAGCCACTTTCTATGACTAACTGCACACTTCTATCTAAATGTTTGGTTGCCTCAGGATGGAAGCTGATGCGATGCGCCCCTGCTTTAGCAAAATCTTCAATCATTTGATCTACCGGCTCTACCATTAGATGCACATCAATGGGTTTGGTTACGCCGTGCTTTACCAATGACTCGCAAACTAACGGGCCTACCGTTAGGTTTGGAACGTAATGGTTATCCATTACGTCGAAATGCACTAAATCTGCACCTGCTTCTATCACTTTGTCCACTTCATTTCCTAAACAAGCAAAATTAGCGGAAAGGATAGATGGAGCAATTAAAAAAGGGCTCATGAACTTCTCCAAAATAATTTGCCGATAGTGTAAAGAAAAACGGTTAATGAAAAAAGCGCTAGCCACTTTTAAACCAAGCACCAGATTGGTGCTTGAGAACCAATCTGGTGCTTCATTATCCCTAAATAGAGGAGCTCTACATAAGATTTATTTATCCCTTATTAAATTTTATTAATAAGAAACAAAGAGTTACGTTCTTGTAGAGATAATGTAAATAAGCGGCATTAGAATTGCCTTATCTATGCCAGCAACAAAATAAAATAATAATAATAATACAAATTAAAACATTGAAAATAATATAAATTTCGGAGAACACATATGAAAACGTTGAAATTGACCGCATTGGCTGTCGCTGTACTTTCTGCAAGCAGTTTTAGTTCCATAGCCCAAGCTGAAATATCAGCTAATTTTGGCGCTACCAGTAACTATTTATGGCGTGGTGTAACACAAAGCGCTAATGACGTATCCGTTTCTGGTGGTATTGACTACTCAAACGATAGCGGTTTTTACGCAGGTACTTGGGTAGGGTCAATTGACTGGGGTGTAGATGGTACAGAAAACGATTTCTACCTAGGTTACGGCGGCGAGTCTGGTGATTTTGGTTATGATGTTGGTTACATATACTATATGTACCCAGCTACAGGTTATGAAGACTCAGATTTCGGCGAAATCTATTTCAACGGTACATTTAAAGCCTTTTCTTTTGGTGTCGCTTACACAATCAACAGCCAAGCTGATGATGATGCACCTTTTGGTACGGGCGATCTTTACTACAGCGTAGGTTACGGTGTGGACCTTCCTAATGAGTTTGGTCTTGGCCTAACTTACGGATATTATGACTTTGATAGTGATGATGCTGTTTATGGTGACGTTGACTACGGCCACTTCCAAATTGATCTGTCTAAAGGTGATTTCACCTTGAGCGTATCTAAAGCGGATGATGAATCAGGTGATGACGATACTAAATTCGTTGTTAGCTGGGGTACATCGTTCTAATAATACGATAATTTGAAACGCCTAAAAAGCCAACTTTTCAGTTGGCTTTTTTGCTTTCTTGGGGAGATAAAAGGGGGGCTAAAACCTAATCTTGTGTGGCTAAAACCTGCTTAATATTCGACAAATGACAGAATATTAAGATAAAAGTTAGTTGTTCATTTTATCAACACACGTATAATAGGCTAATTGGATTCAATACTGAGGTGGTCAGATGAACAGAAAGCTGAAAGTCTTTTCGTCAGTTGGGGCAGTTATGTTCAGCATGGTTTTTGTGCTGCAAACACAATCTTCTGGTGTCGATGATTTCTGTCAAAACATTGATGTTGTTGAATTTAATTCAAACTTACCAATTACACACCCAATTAATCGATGCGCTTCAAATCATCAGAACAGTGTTAGCTGGACTGATTGGTTTTCTGGGCGTTCTGGCTATAAATTTCATTATTTAGATTTGCTAGAATTACTATCTAGAGCCGCCGATAACCGCTCTAACGTTCAGTCGGACTCTCAGTAATTGTCAGATTCAAAGCAAAATAATAGTTTGTGGGGCGTCTTTAAAAGCGTTGCTGCTAGTGTGTTTGGTGTGCAATCTCATCAAAATTATGAGAGTGACTTTCAGCAGAAATCATTTGTGCCTTTTTTACTCGTTGGTATTGTCTTTGTTATTGCGTTAATACTTGGCTTGGTTGCTGTGGTCAATATTGCATTAAACTAGCAAAACTATCTCACTTCTCCCCCGTCTGAGCTTAGGTATATAAGGCCAGAAGTTCGCCCACTTTTACTCGTTTATCACCTTTTTGACTGATGGTCCGTTTTACCATCAAGCTGGTAATATCTGCCTGTGAATAAATATCACGGGTGAAAGGGGTATCGTGATTACTGATTAACACACTCACCGATTTTTTCGTTGCATTATGATTGGCTAATTTGGCGAGCATGAGTTGTTCGTCTAATGAAAAGCCATTCTTAGAATATTGAGTGAAATTAGCGGTTAAACTGATAGGTGCGTAAGGCGGATCACTATATATAACGTTACCTGCTCTAGCCCGCGCAAAACTATGTTGGAATGGTTCACAGGTAAAAGTCGCTTTCTGTGATTTTTCTGCAAAATAAAGCAGCTCTTTTTTAGGAAAGTAAGGGGCCTTATATCGACCAAAAGGCACATTAAACCCACCCGACAGGTTATATCGACAAAGTCCGTTGTAACCATGTCTATTCAAATACAAAAATAAAATAGATTTGAAGAAAAGGTCATCTGATTGATTAAATTCTTTGCGAAGCTCGTAGAATCTTTTCTCCTGATTATTCGAGGGACTAAAAAGCTTCTCTGATTCCTGAATAAAATAGTCTGCTTGGGTTTTAACAATAGAGTAAAGATTGATGAGATCTGGGTTGATATCATTCAATACATATTGAGGGTATTCGGTGTTCAAGAAAACAGAGCCGGCACCCACAAATGGTTCGATCAATTTGTTACCTTCAGGTAAGCGTTGGCAAATTTCTTCGATCAGTCCGTATTTACCGCCTGCCCATTTCAGAAATGCCCGATTTTTGTTTTTCTTCATGTCCGCATTTTGGCGTAACTACAACGAGGTTATTGCTGAGGTACTGCCAATTCTACCTTAATTTGTTTAACTGATTTAGCAAATGGAACTGTTTTGTCAATGCTATCGGGTAAGGAGGTCGTATACTGCCGCGCTTGTTGCACATTGGCAAAGGTTTTTTTGAAAATTACCACATGCCAATCTCCACCAAAACGTTGAGTAGTGTATACCCAACTTGTTTCTTGTAAACCATGTTCTTCTACGAATCTCGTTGCTACATCTAAGTAGCTCATGGAAGCCAGTTGTAAAACGTAAAGGTTGTCACTTAAATCAAGAATTGGATGGGTAAGCTGTTGCACATTGGGATCAATGACTTGGTCTATTAATGGTGTGTCTTGCTCAGGTGTCGATTCTAGGTCTGCGTTCTGACTTGTATCCTGAGTTTCTATACTTTGCTTTTCGATTTCTTGTTTTTCAATTTCCTGTTGCCAGCTAGTTACTAATGCTTGTGAGTCGTCTGGGAGCAAAACATTGTTTTGTTCCTCTGCTGATAGTAACTCGTTTGTTGATAACGGTTTATCCTGTTGTGTTTCGAGCTGGAGGTTTTCTTCAGACAACATATCTTGTTGTAATTCGCTTATTTCCTCTGATTCAGGCAGAGCGGTTAGTTGAGGTTCGTCAACTTGGTCGTCAATTTTGTCAACAACCGCTTGATCAACAGTAGCCTGGTCAGCAACTGTATAGTGAGGATTAACAAACTGTTTAATCTCATCAGGATACTGCCAAAATACCAACATAGAAAAAATACCTAGAAAGGCGATGCCAACTAAAATTTTAAACAGCGGTTTATTTATCGTGGAGTCGGTGTCAGCATTAGCCTTATTTGCAAACTGCTGTGCGATTGCCGCTCTTTTCTGAGTAATACTTTGGCTATAACTTTCAGTAAATTGATTTGTGGTGACAATCTCTGAACTCAACAAAATGGGTAAGTGTTGATTATCTTTTGCTAAGTTTGATTTAGCTGATTCGGTCCATTCTGGGCTTCCGAATAATAATACATTGAGATGATGACCCTTTTCTAAATCCTTGTTTTTGAGAACTAAGCTCCAAAGCTCATTGAGCAAATTTGCTGAAATGTGTTGGGCTGCACAAATACACAGTAAAATGGGACCTGTTTCTTTTGAAAGCTGTTGGATTAATTGTTTATCAAGCGGAACGTTAGGCGATAGAGGGTGGCTAACTAATTGGCGATATATTTCGTTTCTGTAATCTGAATCTCTAAGGGTGTTATCACCATTGATAAAAGCTACTTCGGTATTTTCATGCTGTTTGGCTATAAATTGCTGCAAAGAGGATTGTTGCTGAGACAAACTTTCGCAGCTAATAAATATGAGCTGAGACGAATATGAAACTAAATATTCCAGCCGACTATGCAACTCGTTAATGGCCACAATCCATTCTCTTAGCTATTCAATATATTTTGCAAAATATGATGTTCAACATCTTTGGTTACAACAGCTTCACCAATGGCAGTCGGTATAATGAACCTAATCGCACCAGATAACACTTTTTTGTCGTGTTGCATGTGTTGCATGAAAATGTCGTAATTCATGTGTTCAGGAGCGTCTACGGGCAAATCGAATAGCTTTATAAGGGCAATCATGCGGTCTAAGTCAGATTTTGAAATCCACTCTTTTTCATACGCCGCTTTTGCCGCTAACACCATGCCGCAGCCTACAGCCTCACCGTGCAACCAATTACCATAACCTTGCTCTGCTTCTATAGCGTGACCAAAAGTATGTCCAAGGTTAAGAAGGGCTCTAATTCCATGTTCTTTTTCATCTTTAGAGACAATTTCAGCTTTAATTTCGCAACAGCGTTGCACAACGTATTTCAGATGTTCAGGGGATAGGTCTTTTAACTCTTGGACGTTGTCTTCTAGCCATGCAAAAAATTCAGCGTCATAAATTATTCCGTATTTGATAACTTCAGCCATACCTGCTGCAAATTCGCGTGGGGGTAAGGTTTTCAAAGTATCAATATCGATGATAACGGATTGAGGTTGATAAAAAGCGCCAATCATATTTTTACCCAGTGGGTGATTAACGGCTGTTTTACCGCCAACTGATGAATCAACTTGGGAAAGTAAGGTTGTTGGCACCTGAATAAAGGGAATGCCTCGTTGGAAACAGGCTGCGACAAATCCGGTTAGGTCACCAATAACACCTCCACCTAAAGCTATTAGGGTTGTGTCTCGTGCTGCGTGCTGTTCAAGAAGTTGGGTTGTAACCGCATCGAATTGGGTGAGATTTTTATGCTGTTCACCGTCTGGTAAACATACGACGTTAACCTCAACACCGTCTAAAGCGGCTAATAACGTATCCAAATAAAGGGGTTTAACCACTTCATTTGTCACTACGATAGCTTTGCCACTTTTAATTTGAGCTTTGAAGGAATCTTGAGAAGAAAGTAAGCCTGTATCTATATTGATTGGGTAACTACGCTCACCCAACTCTACTCTAATTGTTGACATGAGCGTATACCTCTTATGTAGAACGACCTAATTAAAGTCCGATTTTGTTTATGATTTGACTCGCGACAGCTCTTGCACTCTGATCATCAGTATCTACGATGTAGTCAGCTACTTCCTCATAAAGAGGGTTTCGAGTGTCTGCAAGCTCACGTAAAACCATTTCCGGATCATCTTTTTGCAATAAAGGACGACGTTTGTCTCGTTGAGTACGCGCTACTTGCTTGTCTATGGTCGTTTGTAAATAAACGACAATGCCACGGGCGGACAAACGATTACGAACATTCTTGCTGACAATAGAACCGCCACCAGTCGCTAAAACAATACCTTGTTTATCAGTTAGGTCGTTAATGACGGTTTCTTCTCTAAGTCTAAAACCGTCTTCACCTTCTAAATCAAATATCCACGCGATATCCGCGCCAGTGCGACGTTCAATTTCCTGATCGGAATCAAAAAACTCAAGATGAAGTTCGTCGGCAAGATGCCTTCCTATCGTGCTTTTGCCAGCCCCCATAGGACCAACAAGAAAAATATTACGCTTTTCTGCCATTTTTGCTTTTATCACAACTTTAGTTAACTGGGGTTTTGCAGCCCAATTTGAATTATTCCAATCACCTAAAAGTCCCATCAAATCAAATAGATAATTAAATCCAGTTGACTCGATTCGTTTAAGTAATTGGTCTGAACATGACCTCGTCGAAATTTCGAGAGCGCGATTATCTCAGTTATATGCTGAAATTTGCAAGTTTTGTTGCTTTTAATTTGCCCCATCGCCAAATGTCGAGGTGTAAAGATCTTTTAATCAGCACCTTTATAACGGCTAGTTTAATTAAAATAGAGGCTATATGTAATAGATAAAAGAACCATAACGCCGACATCCATAAATGTAACATGAAAAAGCGTATGTGACTTAATTCGTTATAGGTGCAAATTTAAAGTTTAATCTGTTTGGAAACAACATAAGTCAAAATAAAGGGTAAACTAGGTTATTTAGACAACAAAAAAGGGCAATAAAATTGCCCTTCAGTGGATACCTGAAAATCTGTCTAAATCATTATAGCGAATCTACTAGAATTTTGGGGGTGACAAAAATTAATAGTTCACGTTTCTCATTTACTTTCTGAGTATTTCTGAAAAGTGTACCAACAACAGGTAAATCGCCTAATAAAGGAATTTTGGATACATCATCCGCGGATGTTTGTTGGAAAATTCCACCGAGTACTATAGTCTCGCCATTTTCCACCAGTACTTGAGTGCTAATTTCTTGAGTGTCGATAGCCACCGCTGGTCCAGTAGAGGTAGATACGGTTTCACCACGCGTGTCTTGGGTCACCACAAGATCCAAAATTACTCGATTGTCTGGCGTAATATGAGGAGTCACTTTTAAACTTAATACTGCTTTTTTAAATTCTACTGAAGTCGCACCACTTGAGGTCGCTTGCACGTATGGGATTTCTGTACCTTGCTCAATATACGCTTCTTGTTGATTGGCTACAGTAATACGCGGGCTAGCGATAATTTCACCTTTGTTTTCTGTCTCCAGAGCACTGAGTTCTAAGTCTATGATAGTGCCATCTACTAATCTCGCTATCTGAATACCAATACTTCCGGCTGGGTTTGATACAGGAAGATTCACGTTCAGCCTGTCCGCCAAATCTGGAAATACTCCGGCTGCAATGTCATTAGCGCCTTCTAATGAGCCTGAAATACCGCCATCGGAAGTACTATCACTTACGCCCCATCTTACGCCTAATTGCTCATCAACATTGTCGCGAACGGTAACCATTCTTGATTCAATTAATACTTGCTTAATGGGAATATCTAGCGCTTTTATCAATGCGCGCGCTTCTTCCACTGAGGCTTCAGTATCTCTCAACAGCACAGTATTAGTGCGCTCATCAATAGTGACTGAACCTCTTGGACTAAGAATACTGGCGTCAGTTGATTTTAGAATAGCAGCCATCTCTTGTGCTTTTGCATAGTTAATTTGAATATTGACTGCGCTTAGAGGAGCTAAATCGGCTACTTGTTGTTTAGATTGTAATTGCTGGGTTTCACGTGCCGTTAATTCTTCAGAAGGGGCTATCAACAGAATATTGCCCTCTAATCGTTTGTCTAAGCCTTTAATTTTTAGAATCATCTCAAGGGCTTGATCCCAAGGAACACCAGACAAACTAATGGTTACGTTACCACTTACCGTATCCGTGGTAACTAAATTGAAGCCGTTTACTTGAGCAATTATCTGTAATACTTGCCGCACGGGGACATCTTGAAAGTCTAATGAAATAGGTTCTCCAGTGAAAGCTGAGGCAGCTTTCGTTGCTTCAGGCGTATCGTCTTTTTCAATTTCTATGACTAATTGACCATCACTCTTCGTATGACTAAAGGTGGCTTTGTTCAATAACGAAAATTCGACTTTACTGCCTTTGGTTTCTTGAAAGGTTTCGATACTCGTTACTTCAGTGGCAAAGTCTGCAACGTCTAAGGTAAATAATTGATCTTCAGATAGTTTTACAGCGGGTAAGGTTAGAATTAATTTACTATTTCGCTGTGATAACTGCATTTGGAAGTCAGCATTATTGAAATCTATGGTGATACGAGCACCGCCAGTTGAATTCCGTTTAAAGTTTAAGTCCGTCAATTCAGAACGAAAAACACTCGCCACTGTATTTTCGGTATTGACTAAAACAGGCTGAGCTTGTTGGGCCATTGAATTGAAGGAAACAGATGATATTCCGGCAAAGACTAACGCTAGCCACATCCCAACATGGTTGGCTTTGTTTAGTTTATGATTAAAGATAAAACGATCAGACATTATTATTTTCTCCTGCCTGTGAAGACATGCTTAGTGTTGCTTTATTTTTTTGCCAGCAGCCGGCACCATCGGGCAGCATTTCTTCAATTGAAATATCGCCATTGTTGATAGACGTAATTTTTCCAAAAAACAAACCTAGGTAGTCTCCTGTAGTGACCTTATGTAAGGAACCATCATTCGCTGTTACTAGCGCCCATTTTCGCCCTTGACTGGTAAAAGTACCAGAAATAGTCAGTGCATCTAAACCAAACGCTTCCAGCGGACCTTTGACTCTGCTGAAGTCTGGTTGCAAACAGTTTTCTCTTTTTACCTCAACGGTTTGCACTGCAACGTTTCGAGGTCGTTTAAATGGGCTGCGTAGTCCGCTTGCTTTATATTCAAAAGCGGGTTGGGTTTTGAACTCCGGGTAGGGTTCAATACTTATAGAGGTACTTTGTTTCACTTCAACAACATAGGTAACTAAATCGTCAGTTTGCGCTTCACAGCCGGCTAATGTGACAATGGCTAACATAAAAAATATTATTTTCATTGTCCTTGCTCCGATACTGCAGTGCGATAGGTCTTGGCTTGGAGTTGTAAGCGCAATTCAGAACCTTGTTGAGTAATATCAAAATTATGTAACGTCACAATGCGTGGCAAGGCCGCGATATTAGACACAAATTGCCCAAACTCGTGATAGTTACCTGTAACTTCCATTTGAATCGGCAGCTCTGTATAAAACTCTTTGGGTATTTCTTGTTGCCAATTTATCAGTTTAAAATTTAAACCTGCAGTCGTACCTACGAAGGTAATGTCGTCTATCAGCCCCGGCGTTTCGTTACTGGTAGGCAATGATTTTAACATTGATGAAAAATCAGCTTCTATACGATCGAGTTGTTCTTCATAAGCTTTCAAATTGACTGCAATGTGATATTTAGCCGCAAAGGTTTGTTTTAATTCAACTTCTTCAGCTTGAACGCGATCTAAGACAGGTAATTTAGAGGATATTAATCCGTAGTATCCACCGACAGCGACTAATATTGCGACAAATAATGCGACTACTGTTTTCACTTCGAAAGGCCAATTGGCGACTTGTTCGAAATCCAGTTCGTTCATTTCTTTGAGTTTATTTACATCAAATTTCATTGTTGTTCCTCTGTGGGTGTTGCAGAGAAATCCGGCGCCACTGAAGAATTTATGGTAAAGGTTAATTTAAACTCACTGACTGCATCGGGCGCCGAGGTATCGGCCACAATGGATGATAATTCACCTTGACCAAATATTTTTGACTCTTCTATTTTACGCATAAACGATGATAAACGGTTGTTGGATTCGCTTACACCAGACAATTCGATAGTATTGGCTTGACGCGAGAAGGAACGAAACGAAACACCTGGAGGTACTAAGCGTGCAAGTTCATCGAATATGATTGGCGCTACATTACGGCTGGTTTGTAATTGTTCAATCAACGCCATTCGTTGTTCGATGGCCTTTTTACTGTCTTTAATATCTTTTATTTTTGCAATTTCGGCATCCAATACTGCTATTTGACCTTGTAGAAAGGCATTCCGTTGATTTTGCCCAGCAATTTTACTATCGATGAGCATACCCACTAAATAAACAATAATCATCACAAATAGGGCGACAGCAAAGAGTAAGGTTAAGAAGTCTTTTTTCTGTCTCTGTCGCAGCTCTTCTCGCCATGGTAATAGATTTACATGTGACATGGCTTGAAACTCCTAGATGCTAAACCGGCTGCAATCACCAGTTGTGGAGCAACGTCTTGAAAACCTTGTTGTTGGGCTTTATCAGAAATTTGCATTGCCTGAAATGGATTAAAAACCGTTACCTCTACGGCTAATTCTGCTTCTAAATCGGCTGCAATTTCTTGTATATTTGCACCACCACCGCAGACCATCATAGCTTCAGGTCGTTCGGAGCCTGTTGAGCTTATATACATTTGAACTGCTCGACTAATGTGTTGATTTAGGTTGGCTAAAAATATCGGGAAGGTATCTTTACGCCAAGTAGCAGGTAATTCTCCATTTACCAACTGTTGCTCGGTTTCCGATTTGTCTAGGGTGTGAATAATACTGAGGTCTTGGATTAAACTGTTCATACCGAAACTATGTTCTTTGCTGTAAACCACCCTGTCATTTTCGACAACACAAAGTTGTAATTGAGAGGCGCCAATATTGAAACACAGTACTGGTTTGTCTGCGGGGTATTCGGCAAACTCGATGATGGCATTACCTAATGCATAATTTTCAATATCAACAATTTTGGGTACAAATTCGAGCTCTCGTAGCAATGTGATACGACTATCGACGACATCTTTGTGAGCCGCACTTAACAATACATCTACTTTACCTACATGTGTTTTGCTTTCACCCAGTTCTTCAAAATCTAAATAAACTTCTTCTAACGGATAGGGGATAAGGCTGTCAGATTCGATTTCTATTTGTGTTTCTAGCTCAAAATCCTGCTGATCTGGATCCATATAAACAATTTTACTTAATACTGAACTACCGGAAATCGCTACCACAACATTTTTGTTTTTGCTTTTCAGGGACAGTTTCACTTTTTTGAGCACATTGCTAATAGCATCAAAATCTTTTATTTCTCTGTCAGCAAAGGCATTGCCGTTTATCTGCTCACATGCGAAACTCTGCACCTTAGTTTGCTTGCCATCTTGTTCAAACAAAACGGCTTTAACGTACCTAGTACCGATATCGAGACCTATCATTTGAGAGGCTTTTTTCTTGAAAAGTTCTTTCAACACAGTTAGTTCCGAACCATATTAATTGCTTTAGTTTTACCATTATTACTCATTTTTTTGCTTTTAATGGTTCTAATAACGGTACATAGGTATAAAATATAAGTCATTTAGTTAATTTTGCTCTGGTAGTTTTATTTTTGTGAAGTACATCAAACTGTTATTAATAATGAGTATAGCCGCATTTTTGCTTGGAACGATAGCGATTGTAGGTATGTACTATTATATCAAACCCGATCTTCCAAGTGTCGACGTGTTAAAAGACGTTCGCTTACAAACACCAATGAAGATTTATACACAGGACGGTAAACTGATTTCTCAGTTTGGCGTCAAGCGTCGCATACCATTAAAGTTAGATGAGGTTCCTCAATCTCTCATAAATGCCGTACTTGCAATAGAGGATAGTCGATTCTACGAACACCCTGGTATAGATCCTATCGGCCTCGCCCGGGCTTTTGTTAATTTAGTATTAACGGGGGAGCGTGGGCAAGGTGGTAGTACCCTTACAATGCAGCTTGCCAGAGGTTTTTTCTTAACCCGTGATAAAACTTATATACGTAAAATAAAAGAGATCTTTATTGCCTGGCATATGGAAGGTTTGCTCACGAAAGATGAAATTTTGGCACTGTATTTAAACAAAATTGAGTTGGGGCATCGTGCTTTCGGGTTTGGTGCTGCGGCACAAGTTTATTACGGTAAGGCCGTCAATGAGCTAAGTTTAGCTGAGGTTGCCACTATTGCCGGTTTGCCGAAAGCGCCTTCTACATTGAACCCCATTGCCAGCCCAGAAAGATCTAAAGCTCGTCGTCGAGTCGTGTTGTTGCGAATGCTGGATGAAGAATATAT
Source organism: Aliiglaciecola sp. SL4 (assembly GCF_041538045.1). Taxonomy (NCBI): domain Bacteria; kingdom Pseudomonadati; phylum Pseudomonadota; class Gammaproteobacteria; order Alteromonadales; family Alteromonadaceae; genus Aliiglaciecola; species Aliiglaciecola sp. SL4. The sequence goes on from NZ_JBGOSE010000007.1 coordinate 77,872, forward strand.
CACCCGGGCTGAGTTTGATCAGGCCAACAATGAACCTGTAATTTCAAAGCGTCATGGTGCTGAAATTCAGCTAGATGCCCCTTATTTAGCCGACCTAATTTACAATGAAATGGTTGAACTTTACGGTAAAGAAGAAGCAGAAACCGGTGGTTATCAGGTCTTCGCTACAGCACCTTCAGATCTGCAATTTGCTGCACAAACAGCGGTGATACGTAATTTACACGATTATGACGAGAGACATGGTTATCGTGGACCCATACGAGTGTTATGGGGCGAGCAAGAAGATGCTCAAGAGCAGAATAATAGCCAAGATATCAATACAGAATTGGTGCCGTTAGATTCAGAACCTTGGGATGAAACTCAAATGTTGGAGGTGCTAGCCGCTTACCCAAAAATTGGAGTGCTTAATCCTGTTGTTGTGACCAAAGTAAATGAAACCAGTTTTGATGTTTTTAATGCTCAAGGGGAATATCAAACCATCGAATGGCAAGGTATGCATTGGGCAAGATCTTATATTGATGATAATCGCCAAGGTAAAGATCCTAAAACGGCTGGCGATATTGTTGCACAAGGGCAACTAATATGGATTAGACAAAACGAAGAAGGGATTTGGAAGCTGTCGCAATTGCCAACTGTAAGTGGCGCATTTGTGGCCCTTGACCCTAACAATGGTGCTGTTCAGGCAGTTGTTGGTGGATATAGTTTTTATCAGAGTCAATTTAATCGTGCGACTCAAGCAAAAAGACAAGTGGGCTCAAACATCAAGCCTTTCATATATTCAGCAGCAATTGAACAAGGCTATACCTTAGCCAGTATTATTAATGATGCCCCCATTAATCAATGGGACGCAAGCACAGGTACTGCATGGCGGCCGCAAAACTCTCCCGCAGTATATGATGGTCCAATCCGTATGCGTGTCGCTTTAGGCAAATCGAAAAACGTTGTATCAGTGCGATTGTTGCGTGCTATCGGTATTAATGCCGCAGTAGATCACCTTAGCAAGTTTGGTTTTGACCGCAGTGAAATACCTAAGGACGAAACCTTATCTTTGGGGTCGGGGTCACAAACGCCTTTAGAGGTAGCGACTGCCATGTCAGTGATAGCCAATGGTGGTTATTATGTGCGTCCTCACTTTATTCAGCGAATAGAGGATGAACATGGCGAAATATTATGGCAAGCCAACCCACCACGTGTTTGTGAAGAGTGTGAGGCGCTGAATGCTGAGCAATCATTTACAGAAAATGGGTCAGAGCTAAATCCTGAAGAACTGACAGAGCAGCAGATAGAAGCTTTGTTGGCAGCAGAATTGAATGGCTTTTCTGATGAGGGTGCAGAGTCTGAACCTGAGCCGGAGATAAACCTCGCTGAACGAGTGGTGTCTGCACAAAATACATTTTTAGTGCGTGAAATGATGCGTACTGCTGTGCGCGGAAATGGGCGATGGAGTAATGATCCTAAGCGTAATACGTACTGGCTAGGAACAGGTTGGCGAGCTAGAAATATTCTTGGGCGTACTGATTTAGCCGGTAAAACGGGGACAACAAACGATTCTCGTGATACTTGGTTCAGTGGATTTGCGCCTGGATTAGTTGCCACTTCCTGGGTCGGTTTTGATGATATGAGCCGTATGCTAGGTCGCACATCGCGAAATCAGAATCTAATTAACGAAAATCCAGAGAAGTTTAATTGGATTGGTAACGCTATGATTGGCGCGGAAGATGGTGCTAAGGCTGCGCAACCTGCGTGGATCCGCTTTATGGAAAAAGCTCTAGACGGTGTACCACAGCAAACTAAACCTATGCCAGAAGATATCATTACTGTGAGAATAGATAGAGCGACAGGAAAGCTAACAACACGAACTGACAATACATCTATGTTTGAATATTTTATAAAAGGCACTGAGCCCAAGTCGTCTGTTCAGTCAGACAGTATTGTCGATCCTTTTGAAACGAGCTCTGATGAAACTGCGGAACCTGAGGATATATTTTAACCTCACACGAGCACGTTTAACCCGTTGAAAGCATACTTTAATAAAGTCGGCCATCATTCAAATTTAGCCTGTTTATAACTGTGCTAAATTTGGATGTAAATACCAACTCTTGAACAAAGCACAACGTTTAACAACAGATAAAATGTTCTTTTCTCATCTGACCAGATAAATTGATACTGTGTTTATGTCATTATTGTTTAGACTTGTGAACATAAAAACCTTACGCATTAAAATCCCTCTTAAAAACTAAGAGAAAATTGGAATAAGATTACCTCTAATGAGCAATATATCTAAATATTTGTACATTCCCCATTCCGGCCCGTCATTATTAGAAACTCCATTGTTAAATAAGGGAAGTGCGTTTACCGCCAAGGAACGTGAAAACTTTAATTTGACCGGTTTGTTACCGCCTCGCTATGAGAGTATTGAAGAGCAAGTTGAACGGGCTTACATGCAGTACTCAAGCTTTTCTTCGCCGATTAACAAACATATCTATTTGCGCGCGATACAAGATAATAATGAAACCTTATTTTATCGTTTAGTGCAGTCTCATATTGATGAAATGATGCCAATTATCTATACACCTACAGTAGGTGATGCTTGTGAGCAATTTTCTGATATTTATCGTAGCTCGCGGGGATTATTCATATCCTATTCCGAACGAACGCAAATTGACGATATTCTGCGTAATGCCACTAAGCGTAAGGTGAAGGTTATAGTGGTTACCGACGGTGAGCGTATTTTGGGTCTTGGTGATCAAGGTATTGGTGGTATGGGGATCCCCATTGGTAAGCTTTCCTTGTATACCGCATGTGGCGGAATTAGCCCTGCTTATACCTTACCTGTGATGTTAGATGTCGGTACTAACAATGAAAAATTACTTGATGACCCTATGTATATGGGAGCCCGTCATAAACGTATAACCGGTGATGAATACAATGATTTTGTGGATATGTTTATTCAAGCAGCCCATAAACGTTGGCCGGATGTGTTAATTCAGTTTGAAGATTTTGCACAACCTAATGCTATGCCATTGCTAGAGCGATATCGAGAACAGGTTTGCTGCTTTAACGATGACATTCAAGGTACCGCCGCAGTAACCCTCGGTTCTATTTTGGCCGCGTGCTTAAGCAAAGGGGTGAAATTAAAGGACCAAAAAGTCGTTTTTGTCGGCTCAGGTTCAGCCGGTTGTGGTATTGCCGAGATGATTATCAGCCGTATGTGTCATGAAGGTATCAGTGATGCTCAGGCTAGAAAGCAAGTGTTCATGATTGATCGCTTTGGTTTATTAACGGATGGTATGCAAGGCCTGCGTGATTTCCAGCAAAAGCTAGTACAAAATCCTGATGTGATTAAAGACTGGAATACTGAAAATGAATGGGCCAGCTTATTGGATGTAGTAACACATGCCAAACCAGATATTCTGATTGGAGTTTCCGGTCAAGCTGGTTTATTCACTGAAGACGTCATTCGTGGCATGAAAGCCAATTGCGATTTACCTATTATTTTCCCATTGAGTAATCCATCTCGTCAGGTTGAAGCAAGGCCAGAACAAGTGATTGAGTGGACAAATGGGCAAGTGATTATTGCAACGGGAAGTCCTTTTGACCCGGTTGAATATAACGGCAGTACTTTCCCCATTGCCCAATGTAATAACAGTTATATTTTTCCTGGCATTGGTTTAGGTGTCCTAGCAACAAAAGCGCGTTTGGTCAGCGAAGAAATGCTAATGGCAACGAGTGAAGCCTTGGCCTTGGCTTCACCTTTAGCAAGTGAAGGCGAAGGATCTTTATTGCCGCCTTTGACTGATATTGCTAGCTTAAGTAGAAAGATTGCTTTTGCCGTGGGTAAGGTGGCTCAGCAGCAAGGTTTAGCGTTGGAAACCAGTGATGAAGTGTTGCGGGCTAACATTGAAGCTAATTTCTGGAAACCTAAATATCGTCAATACAAACGTACTAGTATTTAAGCGGGTTAGCATTAAAGGTCGTTTAAAATAACTATTGGCGATTACTGAACCTGATGCCTCACAATGAAAACGGCCAGCTAGTGGTAAACTAGCTGGCCGTTTTTTATTCTACAATAATCTTAATAGCTGGCTTGATAGTCAATGAAATATTAAGACTACTGCTCAACCGCCATGACAAAGACTTTCGAGTTTCGTTGAAAGTTATATAACAACTTTTTCGACTCGGGTAGGGCATCAATATTTGCCATCACAAAGCCTTGCTCTTGGAACCAATGGGCTGTGACTGTGGTTAACACAAAAATGCTCTCTAAACCCTGCTCTCTAGCATCTTGTCTTATTGCTTCTAGTAATCGCTCAGCTCGGCTTTTTCCACGATAATCACGGTGGGTTGCCACACAAGCAAGCTCTCCGGTTCCATCTTGAGGGTAAGGATAAAAAGCCGCACAGGCGATAACCATACCGTCCCGCTCGATGACGGTAAACTGTTCAATTTCTGCTTCAAGCAGCTCGCGAGAACGTTTAACTAAGATACCTTTTTCTTCAAGAGGGTTGATCAATTGAAGGATCCCACCCACATCTTCAATTTTCGCTTGTCTTAGTTGTTCGTAATGACGTTTTGAAACAAGTGAGCCGGAACCGTCACGGGTGAATAACTCCTGTAACAAAGCCCCATCCTTTTTATAACTCACACAGTGACAACGGGGAATATCAGCGGCAATGGTTTGGTTTATTGCATCCAAAATACCGCGCTGATCTTCTCTAGCACCTTCTTCAAGCAAATCAGCTAGTTTTGATGAATCGATGTTACGTCGCAGCTTTCCAGTCTCATCTAAAATACCCTGATGTTCGGAAAACACGATGAGTTTGTCAGCGTTTAAACTGATCGCCGCTTGGGTGGCAACATCTTCATGAGATAAGTTGAAGACTTCACCAGTAGATGAGTACCCCATTGGCGAGAGCAATACGATTGAACCATCTTGCAGATGATCGTTAATGCCCACAACATCAATGCGTCTTACCACTCCGGTATGCTCGAAATCAACGCCATCTCTGACGCCCATGGGCATAGCCACTACCAAATTACCCGAACACACACGAATATGCGCTCCGTGCATTGGCGAGTTAGCAAGCCCCATGGTTAACAACGCTTCAATTTGTGAACGTACTGAACCTGCAGCATCTTTAACTGATTCCAAGGTGTCCTTATCAGTAAGACGAATATTATTATTGAAGCGTTTCTCAACGCCCCGCAGAGCAATACGTTGATCAATTTGAGGTCGCGCACCGTGCACTAGAACAAGCTTCACACCCAAACTGTTCAGCAAGGCTATGTCGTTGATAATATTAGGGAAGTTAATATCCTCAATAGCCTCGCCACCAAACATTAGAACAAAGGTTTTGCCCCTATGAGAGTTAATGTAGGGGGCTGAGTTACGAAACAACCTAACGCTATCAATGTCTGACATAACCATGTTTTGTTCCTCAGCTCTTTACACTTTTCAATTCAGCATCAAGGGCTGCAAATACTGGGTGGGCACCTGTTCCACCCAAAATATTGCGTTTGTCCACCAAATACTCAAGCTCTAAAACGGCATATACATCGTCTTCAATTTTAGAACTGAAGGCTTGTAGTTCCCCTAAAGTTAAGTTTTCAATGGCTTTGTTTTGCTCGATAGCGGCAAGTACGATTTGGCCTGAAATATCGTGTGCTGTTCTAAATGGAATACCTTTAGCAACAAGATAATCAGCCATTTCTGTAGCATTAGCATACCCTTGTTTGGCTGCTTGTGCTGTGCGCTGGGCATCTAACTCAATGGTGTCTACCACTTCTGCGGCAATACACAAACAAATATGCCACTGATTAACAGCATCGAAGGCACCTTCTTTGTCCTCTTGCATATCTTTGTTATAAGCGAGTGGAAGACCTTTCATTGTAACCAGTAACGCCTGCAAACTACCAAAGACTCTGCCGCATTTTCCGCGCATTAATTCTAATGCATCAGGGTTTTTCTTTTGTGGCATCAATGATGAGCCAGAAGTGACAGCATCACCAAGGGTAATAAACCCTGCTTCACCTGAATTAAAGAAGATAAGATCTTCTGCCATGCGTGATAAATGCATCATCGAAGTACTGGCACAGAACAATAATTCTAGCACGTAGTCTCGGTCAGAAACCGCATCTAAACTATTCACACAAGGAGAAGCAAAGCTAAGCTGTTCTGCAATTTCCTGACGGTCAATAGCATAAACTGTACCTGCTAGCGCACCACTGCCCAGTGGGCATTGGTTCATGCGTACCAGCAAATCTTCTAAACGGCTAATATCACGTTTGATCATCTCTACATAAGCTAAACACCAATGTGGATAACGCACAGGTTGAGCTCGTTGCAAGTGTGTATAGCCCGGTAAGATGACATTTCTATTGCGATCAGCAGATAATACAAGGGCATTTTTAATTGCTACTAAATCATCTTTCAGACTTTCTAAGTGCTCTTTACACCAGAGTCTAAAATCCGTTGCTACCTGGTCATTACGGCTGCGTCCTGTATGCAGCTTTCTGCCTAAATCACCTAGCTTTTCAATTAACGCAGACTCAACGAAGCTATGAATATCTTCTTCACCGCTAGCATCAAAATCCAATTCATCGGCATCAGCTTGTTTAAGCAATTCATTTAATGCGCCTTCAAGCTGTTGCTGTTCTTCGGTGGTTAACACGCCAGCTTTGGCAATGGCGCGCGACCAAACAATAGAACCACGAATATCTTGGCTAGCTAAAATACGGTCAAAGGGCAACGAATCGTTGACCTGTTTGAACATATTACTGCTACCCTCTTGAAAGCGGCCTCCCCATAAACCCATGATTAGTTTCCTTTATTAGCGTCTTGCGCTTTTTTATTTAACGTAGCAATGCGGCTAGACAAACTAAACAATCGAATGAAACCTTCGGCATGTTTTTGGTCATAAACATCATCTTCACCGAAAGTCGCAAAATCTTCCGAGTACAAGCTATTTGGCGAACGACGTTGAGTCACTGTTGCACGACCTTTATATAACTTAATTACGATGTCACCAGTAACTTGTTGGGCAAAAACCTCAGCACCAGCTAACAATGAGTCGGATAACGCGGTAAACCAACGACCGTCATACATTACATGGGAAAACTCTAGGCCTAGGTATTCACGGTGTTTTAACGCCGCTTTATCTAACACCATGCACTCTAGTGCTTTGTATGCAGCCATTATCACTGTGCCCCCAGGGGTTTCGTAACAACCACGAGACTTCATACCGACTAAGCGGTTTTCAACAATATCAATACGTCCAACACCATGTTTAGCAGCGATATTATTTAATTCAACTAGTGCTTGGTAAGGAGAAAGGGCCACACCGTTTACTGTAGTCAGTTGCCCTTTGTCAAAACTTAAAGAAACACTTTCAGGTTTGTCTGGCGCATCTTCTGGATCCACCGTCATGGTCCAAATGCCTTTAGTTGGTTCACACCAAGGATCTTCTAATTCGCCACCTTCATGGGAAATGTGCCATGCATTCGCATCTCGACTGTAAATTTTAGTGGCTGAAGCACTGGTCTTAATATCACGTTTGGCTAAATAATCTAGCAAGTCTTCACGTGAAACCATATCCCACTCACGCCATGGCGCAATAACTTGTAAATCAGGTGCAAGGGCAGAAAAAGTACTTTCGAAACGGACTTGGTCGTTTCCTTTACCAGTGCAACCGTGACATAAAGCATCTGCACCTACTTTACGGGCAATTTCAACTTGGGCTTTTGCAATAACCGGGCGGGCCATGGACGTACCCAATAAGTATTCACCTTCGTAAACCGCACCTGTTTTTATCGTTGGGTAAATGTAATCAGCTACAAACTCTTCTTTTAAGTCCACGATATAACATTCGCTGGCACCGGTTTTAATGGCTTTTTCGTGAAGGCCTTCTAACTCTTCATCACCTTGTCCGACATCTGCAGCAAACGCCACTACTTCGCAATCATAGTTTTCTTTCAACCATGGAATAATTGCTGAGGTATCTAAGCCACCTGAATAGGCAAGTACAACTTTTTTAACGTCGGGTTTTGACATAACTATTTCCTAAATAAACTTGAGCTGATTGCTAGTTTTAGCAAGTCAGCTAAACTGGGGTAATTTCTTAAATAAATTTTTAACAATTCTTTCTAAACATTGGCACTTGAGTTGTTATCTCGTTTACGTCAGCAAGGTGACCAGAATCGCATTTTGTCCATGCATTCTATTTTCAGCTTGCTGCATTAATAATGATTTATCGCTATCAATCAAGTCGCCGCTAATTTCCAAATCACGATGAGCCGGTTGGCAATGCATAACATACTCTGCACCGGTCAAGGCCATCATGGTTTCGTCTACTTTGTATGGGGCAAAAATACGTTTAATATCTTCTAGCGGCGTTTCGTCGCCCATTGATAACCAAGTATCAGCATAAAGCACATTTGCGCCTTTTGCGGCATTAATATCACTACTTTGGGTGATTTTAGCCCCAGTTTTTTGTGCAATTTTTTGGCTTAATTCAAAAATGCTTTGGTCAACCTCATAACCGTCAGGGGTAACACTAACCACATTTACACCGAGAATTGCGCCAACAATCAATAACGAGTGAGTGACATTATTGCCATCGCCCACATAGGCTAGGGTTAAGTTATCTAAGGAGCCATAGGTTTCTTGTAAGGTTAGGTAGTCAGCAACTGCTTGGCAAGGGTGATACAAATCACATAAAGCGTTGATAACCGGCACCTTAGCTGCTTGGCTAAACTGCACTAAGGTGTCGTGACTATATACTCTAGCAACAATGGCATCTGCCCAACAAGCTAGATTGGCAGCGGTGTCTTTTGCGTCTTCTCGTCCAGCTAATTTGCCCGCCTGAGAGTCAAGATACACCATGTGACCACCAAGTTTATTGATACCAATATCAAAACTCACGCGGGTCCGTAGGGATGGTTTCTCGAATAAAGCAGCAACGGATTTTCCAGCCAATACTTGATTATGTTGCTCAGGGGCTGCTTTGATTTTAGCTGCAAGGGCTAACAAATCAGTTAATGCCTCAGAGCTCCAATCTTTAAACGTTAGTAGATCGTGTTTCATATGTTTTCCTTAGACGATGGAAAAATGGTTGTTCCTGCAGAAGCATTATCTTTATTTGTCATATCTTGGGTCAAAACCTTAAGGTTTTTCCAACTTGCAATTGTTACAGACTGACCTATTTGGTTCGCTGCATCTAAAGCCGCTTCTACTTTTACTGTCATACCATCGCGAATAACACCATCTGATATTAAAGTTTCAATATCGTTAGACGTGAGTTTATTAATAAGTGACTTATTCTGATCCAGCACACCAGCTACATCTGATAATAAAACCAGTTGTGCGTTAAGCAGTTTAGCAATGGCTGTCGCTGCTTGATCGGCGTTGATATTTAGCAGTTCACCTTGATCATTTGCTCCAATAGAACTCACGATGGGTAAAAAGCCAGCTGCCAACAGCGTCGTCAATAATGTTTGGTCAACGGGCTCGGCTGAACCAACATTGCCTAGTTCTTCGCTAATCTGGTGGCAATTGGTAATGTTACCATCCAATAAACTTAATCCTACAGGGTTAAGTCCACTTTTTTTCGCTAAAGCGCATAAGTTTTTATTTGCAGTACCTGCTAACGCGCCGACTACATAATCAATTTGTGATTTAGGTGTGACTCTGAGGCCATCAACTTTATGGCTAGTAAGGGACAAATCTTTAAGCAACTTTTCAACACTACTGCCTCCACCATGAACCAATACAACGGGTTGTTGTTCTTGGGCTGCAAAAAGTGCGCTAAAAAAGTCTTTGGAGATACTTGGGTCATCTAAAAATGCCCCGCCAACTTTGACAACTTTTACTTTCATTGACTTACCTCTGCAATTAAGCCTGCTGAAGATGCAAAACCAAAGTTTAAATTAGCACATTGAATTGCTTGGGAAGCGGCTCCTTTCAACAAATTGTCGATGGCACTGCCAATTACTAAATAGCCTGACTTTTCATCCAGTTTCCAATGTAAATCACAATGTGCAGTGTTTACCACATCATCTAATTTGGGAAAATGATCTAACAATCGAATGATAGGTTTATCTTTGTAGGCTTGATGGAATGCTGCAGAAACCTGCTCTGCACTAGTACCTGCAACGGTTTTCACCGTAATGGTCGCTAAAATGCCTCGTTTAAAATTACCCAAATGCGGAGTGAAAATCACCTCGGTACCTAAGGATTGGCTAATTTCGGGCTGGTGGCGATGACCAAGCACGCCATATGCCTGCAAGCTCACTTCGCAGAAACTATTGCCTAGCGCAGCTTTTCTGCCTGCACCACTTACACCAGATACCGCATTAATAATAGGGCGGTGATCCTTATCTAAGAGGTTTTGATTGAACAAGGGTTTTAGTGCTGATAACGATGCCGTAGGATAACAACCAGGTACAGCAACCAAAGAGGCATCAGCAATCGCGTCCGCATTCCACTCTGCCAACCCATAAACCGCTTTTTCAAGTAGCAGACTATGCTGATGTGCAAAACCGTAATTGTCTGCAAATACGTCAACGTCTTTGATTCGAAAGGCACCGGATAAATCAAAGATTTTGGCTTTTCCTGCTACTAGAGTAGGCATCCAGTCATGACTGGCCTCATGAGGCGTTGCTAAGAATATTGCATCCAAGGTTTCAGCCAATTCAGCTAATAGCTCATCACTGATAGGTACTACCTTTTGATCGACCAGTCCTGTTAGTGTGGGGTGCAACTGACTTAAGGGTTTATTGGCATCTAGACTGTTCTGGGAAACAAACAATCCTGCTAATTCAAATTTGGAGTGCATGGTTAATATTCTGGCTACTTCTGCGCCAGTATATCCACTTGCTCCGATTACACATGCTTTCAACATAATGACGTTTACCGATAATTTTAAAAAATATTAACTTAGAATAATAAAAAAAACGCCCCAATCCTTCAAAAACAACTTTTATATCAAAGGAAAGGAGCGTGCTACGCAACCAAAATTAGAGCTGTCGAATAGACGTATAAGCGCAGCCAGGCAGGGAGTAGTATGTAGTCATGTTGTCCATTTATTCTCTATTCGTCAATTTTCAGGCATTATGCACTGAAATTGATCGCTAAGGTTTAATAATCAGTTTAATACTGGTTCTTCATTGCATAGACGTAGCATGCCATCAATGTTATAAATATGCAACAAAAGTGAATAATTATATTTTAAGGTTTTTATGCCAAATTTAACTTTCTTAGAAGTTTATGAAAAAATCATTTCCATACCTACTATAAGCGCAATAGATGAAAATCTAGATATGAGCAATCGTCAGTTAATTGATTACTTAGGGAATCTTTTTTCTGGTTTAGGCTTCAGCATTTCTATTCAAAAAGTACCAGAAGCGCGTAATAAATTTAATTTACTGGCTAAACTAGGGACAGGAGAGGGCGGCTTACTGTTAGCCGGCCATTCAGATACGGTGCCTTTTGATGAAGGAAAGTGGAATAGTGACCCCTTCACGTTAAAACAAAAAGACAATGTTTTGTATGGTCTAGGGACCTGCGATATGAAAGGATTTTTTGCATTTATTTTAGAAGCGCTTAAAGATATTCCTCTGAATAAACTGCAAAAACCATTGTATATTTTGGCTACCGCTGATGAGGAAACCTCTATGGCGGGAGCTAGGTTTTTTGCCCAGCAACAGTTAATTAAACCTGATATGGCTATCATTGGTGAGCCGACGGAACTGAAACCCATAGGCAAACATAAGGGACATATGGCTCAAAGCCTCAATATTACAGGTAAAGCCGGTCATTCAAGTGACCCTGATAAGGGGGTTAATGCCATCGAAATAATGCAAATGGCAATTCAGCAACTACTGACGCTGCGTGATCAACTTGCCAAAAACTATCGGGATGAAAGTTTTACGGTTCCTCAGGCAACGATGAACTTAGGACATATTCATGGCGGAGATGGTGAAAATAGAATTTGTGGCCATTGCAAACTGAATTTTGATGTTCGCTGTGTACCAGGTTTAAGTGATGAAGAAGCTATCGCGTTAATTGATGAAGCATTACTACCTGTAAAGCAAGCTTATCCTGAGCGGGTAGACATGCAGTTGATGTATCCAACGGCGCCAGCGTTTTCCTGCAAAAATGAACACGATATTATCGCCTTGGCTGAAAAGTTAACTGACTTTAAAGTGACTAATGCTAATTATGCAACCGAAGCGCCCTTTATCAATCAATTGGGCTGCGATACCTTAGTGTTAGGTCCTGGGAGTATCAATCAAGCCCATCAGCCCGATGAATTTATTTCCTTAGAATATGTAAATCCCACAGTAACCTTGTTGAAAAATATGATAAAACATGTGTGCTTTAACGCGCAGGCAAAATAAAACTAGGAAATATATATTATGACTAAGTTAAATAAAAAGACCATTGCTTTAGTTGCACATGATCATATGAAAGCTGAATTGGTAGATTGGAGTCGCGCTCACATTGAGCAACTAAAACAATTCAATTTAGTGGCAACTGGCACAACAGGTGGCTTGATATCAGAGAGTTTAAACTTAACGGTTCATCGTTTTAAAAGTGGTCCATTAGGCGGTGATCAACAAATTGGAGCGTTAATTGCTGAGCGTAAACTAGACTGCTTGATCTTTTTCTGGGATCCATTAAACCCAGCTCCACATGATCCAGATGTAAAAGCCTTACTAAGATTATGTTCGGTTTGGAATTTGCCAGTAGCTTGTAATCGCTGTACTGCGGATTTAATTATTAGTTCGCCGCTGTTTGACAGCGACGAATATTTGCGAAATGTACCTGATTATTAAGAGGGGTTTAATCCACTCAACAACCCTGTTTTAGGTAGACATGATAATTAGAGTTCGTTGTCTTGATGACGTCTCTTTCTATCATGTTTTTCACCACCTTTTCGATGTCCTCTTCTATCATCCATTTTTGCCATTTTAGCCTGTTGATCTTCATCCAGAATGTTCCAGATTTGATGGCGTACATTGGACATATCAGTTGACATTTGCAATTGTGCAGCTTGTAGTTTTTGACTAACAGCCGACCATGCAGCTTGATCAAATGACTCGCTTCTCACAATTTTCTGTGCCTGGTCGCGATAACCTTTAACGGTTTCACGCTGAGACTCCATGCTTGCTTTTTGAGTTTCAAACAAGGCTTTAATCTTGGCACTTTGTTCTTCCGTTAAATCCAGTCTCTTGAACATTTTCATTGGAGAGTGATGCTTTTCTCTTTTCCCTTCCTTGCCCTTCTTACCTTTGCCTTTGCGATCTTTGCCCTTTTCACTCATAGCACTCAACTTTTGTTGTTGCTCAGAGGTAAGCGTATTCCAGATAGCATTACGTTGTGTGGCTGTATCTAGTGCAAGTTGTGCCTTAATTTCTTGCTCTCTTTCTAATAAACTGACTACAGATTCCTGATCCCATTCAGCAGTTCTAATTAAGCTTTTTAGCTGATCTTTAATGTCTTTCAGATCTTGATGATAAATTTTTCCATCTTCTCTGGTTTGCTTCATGATGGTACGAACATCAACTTTCTGTTGGTCAGTTAAATCTAACTTTTGAAGTACTGCACGCATGGGAGGCTCTTGACGCTCATGTGCTTGAATGGCAAATGCAGAAATAGCTGTTATGGTAATAAGCGCTTGAGTTAAAAATAGTTTCCTTTTCATGTGTATCACCTTTTGGTTATTAGTTTAACAAAATAACGACTTAGACCTTGTCGTTAACGTGATAAACATTATAGTGACGTCAATGCAAAGATGTGTCTGGCCAATGTAAAGCTTGTGTAAATAGTGTTCTATTCGGCTGTCACTTGAATAGCCGGAGGCTTACAATCCTTATCATAATGTACCAAAGGCATAAAAGAATAAATGAGGTTACATGCAAACTAAATCGCTACTTGTTATTGATGATGACAAAGAACTATGCAACTTGTTGATAGAGTATTTGTCACCGCAGGGATATGAAATAGATCAGGCTAATGACGGAGAGTCTGGATTACAGAAAGCAATTAGTGCTAAGCATTACGATTTGATTTTGCTCGACGTTATGTTACCTAAAATGGACGGTTTTGAAGTACTAAAGCGGTTAAGAACAAGTCATTTAACCCCAGTACTCATGTTGACAGCTAAGGGTGATGACTTTGATAAAATTTTTGGTTTAGAGCTAGGGGCAGATGATTACCTGCCAAAACCCTTTAATCACCGAGAACTCTCTGCTCGGATCAAAGCAATTGTTAGACGCATGGACTATTTACCCGCTTCGAGTTCTCAACAGCGACTACAAATAGATGATGTGGCCCTCAACCCAAATACACAGAGCGTTGAGTGTGCCGGTAATGTATTAGAGTTTACTGCTACTGAGTTTTTAATTTTGCATTTATTAATGATCAACGCAGGGCAAATTGTGAGTAAAAATGATATCAGTGAAAAAGTCTTAGGGAGAAAACTAATGGCTTTCGATCGCAGTATAGATATGCATGTGAGCAATATCAGACGTAAATTGATGCAACACAGTGATGCAGAAAAAATTAAAACGGTACGAGGAACGGGCTACTTGTACGTGATTGAACAATGAGAATATTTAGAAAACTAAATCCGATAAATAGCCTATTTGGTAAGACTTTCTTATGGTTTTGGTTGGCGGCTATTTTGTTAGGGGTTGTTGGCGCATGGTTAGCTAAACAAACTCATTCTGATTATTCAATTAAGCCGCTAAACGACAATAATATTAACCGTATTGAGAAATTAGCTAGCCGTATTGAGCTAAATGCTGAGCGATTCCCCGATGCAGAATTAAATCGCTTATTAGGCCGAGCAGGTCAAAGAAACAAAGATGCTTTATTATTGGTTGAACAACAAAGCAAACGTTTCATTTATGGTTTTCCAAGAGAGATGATGCCTTTAGAGGAGCCTTTCTTGGAGCTGATGAATGAGTCGCAGCCATTTATGATCCGAACGACTTCAGGTAACTTCTTTGGTCCTTTTGAAATTACGCTAAACGAGCAAAATTATTTCTTGTTTGCAGGTAAACCCCGTCCCCCTAATCTCGTTAGACAATTGATTCGCACTAATCCTGTTGCACTGGCGGTTAGCGTGCTCTTAGTCAGCGGTAGCCTTTGTGCTTTATTTGTCTGGTCGTTACTTAGCCCCATCCGTCAATTGCAAAAAAGTGCGAGAAAAGTAGCAAGTGGAGACTTAACTCAGCATCTGGGATTTGCATCGAAAAGAGGTGACGAAATCGGTGAGTTGGGAAGAGATTTTAACTCCATGACCCAACGACTTTCAGATTTAATCGGAGGGCAAAAAAGGTTAGTCGCAGATATTTCCCATGAACTGCGCTCACCTTTAGCAAGATTACAACTTGCTATAGGTATTGCACAAAACCAAAAAGAGCAGCTTCCTGACGCCATTGAAAAACAGCTGTTGAGAATTGAAAAAGAAGCACAGCAAATTGATTCAATGATTGGCCAAGTGCTGCGCCTCTCCAGACTAGAAGCAGATGTTGCCGTTGAAGATAGACAGTTAGTTAGTTTGAAAAACTGTTTTACTGAACTGTTTAATGATGCCGCTTTTGAAGCTCAAAATAGTGGAAAAGAACTCATTTTGGGCGACATTCCTGAGCTTACGCTATATTGCTATCCAAACCTTTTAAAGAGTGCAGTAGGTAACGTAATTAGCAATGGCATAAAATATTGTTCTACTAAAGTTGAAGTGTCAATTTCTAATCTCACTACTAGACTCCAAGTGACAGTGAAAGATGATGGGCAGGGCGTACCAAATTCAGATTTGGAAGATATGTTTAAACCCTTTTACCGACTGTCCGCTTCTCGAAATCGAGATACGGGTGGAATAGGGTTAGGTTTAGCCATCGTCAAACAGGCTGTAAAAGTACATGGTGGCGAAGTGACGGCAGTTAATTCTGAAGATGGAGGGTTAACGGTTAATATCACGATACCTATTAACCAATATTAAAAGACATTTGAGGCAAGATTAATAATTAATTATATTTTTAGGTCGATACCAAAGAATATTGCAGTATAAATCATCTTGGTGAGTGAGTGAATTGTTAACACAAAACATAAGAGAAGAAGTTCAAGTTTCTGAATCGGAAAATTTGATAGAAAAGCGAAATCAACAATATATTGAACCGTTTTGGCAGAACCAAGTTACCAGCGGCTATTTTATGGGTCAAGATAAGGTGCGAATTGCTTACGCTTATGTGATTAACCCTGAACCGCTAGGTAGCATAGCCATTTCATCGGGACGAATCGAAACCTTATTAAAATATAAAGAACTGGTGTTCAATTTATATCATGCGGGCTTTAGCGTCTTCATTCATGACCATCGTGGGCAAGGGTTATCAGGAAGAATGTTAGATGATCCTGAAAAAGGTTACGTGGATGACTTTGCTGATTATGTGTCCGACTTTAAGCTTTTTTATGATCAAGTTATTCGTCCTAAAAGTGTACAAAAACCAATTTTACTTAGTCATTCAATGGGCGCTGCCATTTCGAGTTTGTACCTAATAGCTCACCCCGGAGACTTTGCAAAATGCATTATGTCGGCTCCGATGTTTGGTATTCGTCCTGTTTTACCTAAATGGTTGAGTTGCTTGTTAATTGAGAGCTACTTAGCCATTAATGCTTTTTTTGGAAAATCCCCTTGGTATTTTATGGGGCAATCTAAATATAACCCCAAGGCGTTTGAATTGAATGAATTAACCCATTGCCGACAAAGATATAAAATTTTTCGCGATATCTACCAAGCAACGCCTCAGGTTAAGCTTGGTGGGGTAACAACTAATTGGCTTAAACAAGCTTATAAAGCAATGAGCTATATCCACAAACACGCGGCAGCAATTACTATTCCTGTATTATTGATTCAGGCTGGACATGATCGTGTGGTTAATAATGCTAAACAGACCCAAGTAGCATTAAAAATGTTGAACTGCAAACTTATGCAAATTGAAAATGCCAAACATGAGATCTTTATGGAAAGCGAAGATATTCGTGACCAATCTCTTCGGGCAATCTTGAGATTTGTTAGCTAGGTCAGTGCCCAGGCCTATCTTCTAAAATAATTAAGTTGCTGCTTCTTGAGCACGTATTATTTGATACACTTACAGGACTATTTTTTCGACCTTAGATTACCTATGCTTAGTATTGTTTTATATCAACCTGAAATCCCTCCCAACACCGGAAATATCATTCGTTTGTGTGCCAACACCGGTTATGAACTGCATTTGATAGAGCCATTGGGTTTTGATTGGGATGATAAGAAAGTACGTCGAGCTGGATTAGATTACCATGAGTTTGCCCAGGTGAAACGCCATGCAGATTTGGAAACCTATATGCACTCAGAAAACCCCCAAAGAATATTTGCCTGCACGACCAAGGGTACTAAAAATTTTGCTGAAGCAGATTTTAAAAAAGGTGATGCGTTGTTATTTGGTCCCGAAACCCGAGGTTTACCGGACGAGGTTATTCAAGGGTTGCCTGCGGAACAACGTTTAAGAATCCCGATGTTAGCTAAGAGTAGAAGTATGAACTTATCTAATGCGGTTTCGGTATTTGTGTATGAGTCTTGGCGTCAATTGGGGTTTGAAGGGGCGGTTTAAACGAAGGTTAGGTTTACTAACCTTCTACTGTTGGCTCGCGACCTAATAAAGTGAGGGCCGCATGTTTAGCCGGTTTACCTTGATATAGCACTTGATAAATCTGCTCAGTAATGGGCATTTCAACCGCAAGTTTATCGGCTAAAATTTTAACTTCCTCAGCATTTCGATAACCTTCTACAACTTGACCAATACTATCAATCGCATCTTGTACCGATTTTCCCGTACCCAAAGCTAGGCCAAAACGTCTGTTTCGTGATTGGTTATCGGTACAGGTAAGTACAAGATCTCCCAACCCTGCCATGCCCATGAAGGTTTCAGGCTTGGCACCCATTTTTAGACCTAGGCGAGTCAGTTCAGCAAGACCTCGGGTAATGAGTGCAGTTCGTGCGTTAGCGCCAAACCCAAGACCATCAGACAAGCCTGCACCAATAGCAATGACGTTTTTAACTGCGCCACCTAATTGCACACCTATAAAATCGGGATTTTTATACACCCTAAAACTTTTGGAACAATGCAGCTTTGCACTAAATTCTTCAGTGAGTTGTTCATCTGTGGATGACAATGAAATTGCCGTAGGCAAGCCCGCCACCATTTCTTTGGCAAATGTGGGTCCAGAAAGCACCGCTAGGGGAATGTCATGACCTAAAATTTCCTCTGCTACCTCTTGAAGTAATCGGCCGGTTTTTGGTTCTAGGCCTTTAGTAGCCCAGATCAAACGATGTTGATTGCTTATAAAAGGTCTAATTGCATTAAGAGTTTGCGCAAAAGCGTGACTAGGCACAACGACTAGAATATCTTGGCTTTTGCCAATAGCCGAAGCAAGCTCTAAACTAATTTCCAACGCATCGGGAAATGTCGCATCAGGGAGATATCGTTGGTTGCATCGAGAGGATTGCATTTGTTGCATTTGAGCGGTGTCTCTACCCCACAAATACGTCTTTATGGCATTACGTGCAAGACAAAATGCGAGAGCGGTGCCATACGACCCCGCCCCCAATACTGTTACACTTTGCTTATTTAGCATTGTCATTACAATGATTAAGCGTCAAGTTTTTGTGCTTGACCTTGTTGTTCTTGAGCACGCTTTTGCATATATGCAGCAAAAATCGCGTCAAAATTAACCGGAGCAAGGTTCAATGGAGGGAAAGTACCTCGGTTAACCAAATTAGAAATGGTTTCTCTTGCATAAGGGAACAATGTATTCGGGCAGAATGAACCTAAAGTATGCGCTTTATTCGCTTCAGGCATTTCACCAATCATGAATATACCTGCTTGCTGCACTTCACAAAGGAAAGCAGTTTCTTCGCCTAAGCTAGCCGTAACGGTAACCGATAAAACAACTTCATAAAGATTGGTTTCTAGTTCAACTGTTTTAGTATCTAAATCCAGTTTGATTTCAGGTTTCCACTCTTTTTTGAAAATCGCTGGAGAATTCGGAGTTTCAAAAGAAATGTCTTTTGTATAAACACGTTGAATTGCAAATTGTGCATTTTGTTGAGGATCTTGCTCAGCAGCCGGGTTAGCTTGATTATCATCTGCCATGTTAAATTTTCCTTAGTTTACTGCGTTATACGCTAAGTAGATTGTCTAGTTTATTTTGTGACTCAAGTGCAAACATGTCGTCACAACCACCTATATGATGGTCATTAATAAAAATTTGTGGAACGGTATAACCGCCATTCGCGCGGGTAATCATGGTGTCACGAAGATCTGGGTTTTGATCAATTCGATATTCATCGAATGCAACGCCTTTTTCTGCTAGTAATGCCTTTGCTCGATGGCAATAAGGGCAATAACCTTTGGTATAAAGTTCAACTTTACTCATTGTTAGCCTTAAATCAGTTTATTTTGAAACCGGCAGATTTGCGCTCTGCCACGAGTTCATTCCACCTTTTAGCACTGTGGCATGACTAAAACCGGCTTTCAACAATGCTGATGCTGTCTTTTTGGCTGTCATACCCATGGCACATACTACAATAATGGGTTTGTCTTTATATTTTTCAAGGGCTCCGAAATCAGCGTTATTAAGTTGTTCTGATTTAATTTGTTTGGCCCCTAAAATATGGCCTTTATTGAACTCGGCAGCTGGGCGAGTATCTAACACTACAGCATCTTGTCGATTCATCAAAATTGTCGCTTCGTGGGTGCTAAGTTCTTTGACTGGAGATAAGGCTCCTGCCACATAGCTATATAAAATTAATACTACTAGTGCTACCCAACCAGCAGACAAAAAAGGATGGTTTCCAACAAACTCAATAATTTGATCCATTACTACTTCGGCCCCTTGGCGTAGAAAAAAGAGTGCAAAGTATATAGAAAATCTTTGCAGAAACCAGTCCTTGCTAGGTGGAATCTGCAATTCAGCTATAACTTAACTCATAAATACACTTTAAGTGATGATGTTCACAGGATAAACTGTCGCTAATCTATCCCTAAGAATGTGTTTAGAATCCATTAAAATTCGATAGATAACGTTATTCTTACTATTTATTTTGTCAAAAATTATACAGGAGCAACTTATGCCCAACGCGAAAAAGACGCTAGCACTGCTTATATTGGATGGATGGGGACATCGCGAAGATACTGATAAGAACGCCATTGCTAACGCCAATACGCCGGTAATAGATAAGTTGGTGCAGGAGTATCCCAATACATTTATCTCTGGATCTGGTCTAGACGTTGGTTTACCTCCTGGACAGATGGGAAATTCAGAAGTTGGCCATGTTAATTTAGGTGCAGGTCGCGTGGTGTATCAGGAGTTTACGCGAATTAGTAAAGCCATTGAAGACAATGAATTTGAGAGTAATCAGGTTTTGGCTTCTTGTGTTGATAATGCGGTAAATAATGACAAAGCTGTGCATATTATGGGGCTCTTATCACCAGGTGGCGTACATAGTCATGAAGACCATTTGTTTGCCATGGTAAAAATGGCAGTTCATAAAGGTGCTAAAAAAGTATATTTACATTGTTTTCTAGATGGCAGAGATACAGCGCCAAAGAGTGCAAAAGCGTCACTGGAAAGAGCTGATGAGCTATTTAAAACCCTTGGCGTGGGAAAAACGGCAAGCCTAGTTGGTCGTTATTATGCCATGGATAGAGACGAGCGCTGGGATCGCGTTCAAGCTGCTTATGAGCTTATTTCCCAGGGCAAAAATGAGTATCAGTATGATTCAGCAGTAGAAGCACTTGAAGCATCTTATGAGCGTGATGAAAAAGATGAATTTGTTAAGCCTACAAGTATTGGTGAGGCCGTTAAAGTTGAAGACGGCGATTCACTCGTTTTCATGAATTTTAGAGCAGATAGAGCAAGAGAGATCACCCGAGCATTTGTTGAGTCAGAATTTACTGGTTTTGAGCGTGATTATTGCCCTAAAAATTTAAATTTTGTGATGTTAACTCAGTATGCAGACTCCATTGATGCCCCTTCAGCTTACCCACCAGAGCCTTTAGTAAATGTAATGGGTGATTGGTTAGCGCAACATCATAAAACTCAGTTGCGTATTTCTGAAACAGAAAAATATGCACATGTTACGTTTTTCTATAGCGGTGGCCGTGAAGATGAATATGAAGGCGAAGAGCGCATTTTAATCCCTTCTCCTAAAGTGGCAACCTACGATTTGCAGCCAGAAATGAATTCAAAGTTGCTAACCGACAAGCTGGTTGAAGCTATTGAGTCCGGTAAATACGATGCCATCATTTGTAACTACCCAAATGGTGATATGGTGGGACACACAGGTGTCTATGAAGCCGCGGTAAAAGCTGTTGAAGCCGTTGATGCCTGTATTGGTCGAGTTACTGAAGCTCTCAAGAAGGTCGGTGGCGAGTGTCTGATTACCGCAGACCATGGCAACGCTGAACAAATGGTTAATGTAAAAACAGGACAAGCACATACGGCTCACACTAGCGAGTTGGTGCCCTTTATTTACGTAGGCCGAGACGCGGATGTTCGTACTGGCGGTACCTTGAGTGATGTAGCGCCTACCATGTTACATTTAATGGGCATGGAGCAGCCAAAAGAAATGACAGGTAAACCCATAGTGACTCTCAAAAATTGATATTTCAATTAACTCTGCGCTCAATTTAAGATGATTGCTTTTCGAAATTTATGCCAATCGCTGCGCTTAGCAGTGATTGGTATTTCGTTGACAGTGGGTATTTGCGCCCTTGCAATAGCTCAGCAATCTGAAGAGTTAAAAGATATACAGGCGCAAATAAAGCAAAAGCAGCAGCAAATCGAAAAGCAACTTGCTGAGGCAAAACAATTACAACAGCAACTAAAAGCCGCCGAGCTTAATATCGCTCAAACGGTTAAAAATATCGAAAGAACCCGCCAGGAATTAAACAGCAATCAGCGTCAACGCAAAGAACTAGTTGGTCAGCAAGCATCGTTAAAAACCCAAGTAAAGCAACAGCAACAAGCCTTAGCAAATCAACTGAAAAGTATGTATATGGTTGGCGAAAATGATTTCGCAAAGATGTTATTTAATCTCGAAGATGCGTCTAAAATGGAGCGATCTTTGAGTTACTATCGTTATTTAACCGAAGCGAGAAAAAAGCAAATTGATGCATTTCGGAATTTAGTGATTGAGCTGCGAGAAGTATCAGAACAGCTTTTAAACAAGCAGCACCAATTAGAAGTGTTAGAAAAAGAACAAACTCAGCAACATATCCAGCTAGAACAGCAGCAAGAATTGCGGCAAGTTACGTTAAGTAAGATTGAAAAACAAATTGATTCTGAAGCAGCGAAAATAGAACAACTACAAATTAACGAACAAGCTTTATTAAAAGCAATTGAAGAAGCTGAACGAAATGCCAAACAAGGTCCTGTCAAATTAACTGGATTAGCTAGCCTTAAAGGTAAGTTAAATTTACCCACTCAAGGTAAGATGCGGAATATGTTTGGTCGCATCAGACAAGGGCAAATACGATGGAAAGGGGTTTTGTTCAATGGTAACACGGGCGCACCAGTAAGAGCGGTGCATGCAGGAAGAGTGTTATATGCTGATTGGCTTCGCGGTTTTGGCCTAGTGACAGTATTAAACCATGGTGATGGTTATATGAGTTTATATGGTCATAACCAAGCGTTACTTAAAAAAGTTGGAGACACTGTACAAAGCGGTGAAACAATTGCCTTAGTCGGTCAAAGTGGTGGCCAAAGTAGTCCTAACTTATATTTTGAAATTCGTCACAAGGGCACGCCAATTAACCCTAGTCAATGGCTTAAGAAATAACATCCTTTAAAAAGCAGTAAATAAAGAATTATAAAAAGTGAATTATATTACCAAGCCCTTAGGTCAATTTATTTTATTCGTGTTGCTGAATATTGCCGCTGCGCCAGTGCTTGCAGGGGAAATAGCACTGATAATAGATGACATGGGGAATACTGAGCGTGATGCAGCAGCTTTCCTCTTACCTAAAGAAGTGGCATTTTCAATACTGCCACTAACCCATTTATCTGAAAAGTACTCTCATAAAGCCGCCATTCAAAACAGAGATGTTATGTTACACATCCCAATGGAATCCTTAGCAGGAAAGCGCCTTGGGCCTGGAGCTCTTACTGCCGAAATGTCGGCGGAGTCTATCCGTCAGACTCTTCAGCAGGCACTAGCAACAGTGCCCGATGCAATTGGTGTGAATAACCATATGGGAAGTAAATTGACACAATTAACAGTGCCCATGAAAGTCACTATGGAATTTTTAGCTCAGCATCAATTATTTTTTGTCGACAGTAGAACGACGCGATACAGTAAAGCTTTTAAAATAGCGCAACAAAATGGTGTGCTAAGTGCGCGTCGAAATGTTTTTTTAGATAACGATGAACAGCCGAAAGAAATTGATGTTCAGTTTCAACGATTAATTCAATTATCAAGAAAGTACGGTTATGCCGTTGGTATTGCTCACCCTTATCCACAAACCATCGCTTATTTAGAAAAAAAATTGCCATCACTTGATGAACAAGACGTACAACTTGTCACCATTAGTGAATTTTTGCACACTCAACAATTAGCGGTTAACCAACCGGTTAATGTTGCGCCACAACAAGTTTCAGTTGAACTTGGATAACCACAAAGCAGATAACAAGGAATAACTATGGCTGCTTCTAATTTACTTGCTTTAATCGACGACATTGCCACTATTCTTGATGACGTTGCTGTTCTTTCGAAAGTAGCAGCGAAAAAAACTGCAGGGGTGCTAGGAGATGATCTTGCCCTAAATGCTGAGCAAGTCTCCGGTGTCAAAGCTGAACGTGAACTGCCGGTCGTGTGGGCTGTCGCAAAAGGGTCGTTCCTCAACAAACTTATTTTAGTGCCAGCAGCTTTGGCAATTAGTGCTTTTTTCCCCGTGTTGATTACCGTTTTGATGGTTATCGGAGGCTTATATTTAAGTTTTGAGGGGTTTGAAAAGGTATTTCATAAATTTTTCCATTCAAAACAAGAATTAGACGCTGAGCATGCGCAAAAACTAAAAGCGCTAGCTGACCCCAATGTGGATCTTGTTGCTTTGGAAAAAGATAAAATTAAAGGCGCTATTCGAACTGACTTTATTCTTTCTGCAGAAATTATTGTGATTGTATTGGGCACTGTAAAAGATGAAATCTTCATGACTCAGTTTGCTGTAGTGTCTGGATTAGCGTTGCTTATTACTGTCGGTGTTTATGGATTAGTGGCTGGCATTGTAAAACTAGATGACTTAGGTCTGTATTTTCTTAGAAAATCGTTAAGTGGAAGTTTCGACACTGTTCAGCGTACATTAGGTAGATGGTTGTTAATGTTTGCCCCAATGCTGATGAAAACCCTTGCCATTGTAGGTACCGCTGCCATGTTTTTAGTTGGTGGTGGGATATTAGTACATAGTATCCCAGCTATACATCATGTTGTTCATGACATTGTAGCTTGGCTTGAAATTCTATTAGGCAGTATGAGCCAAAGCTTCACACCTATTCTTCTAGAAGGATTAACTGGCGTATTGGCTGGTGGAGTGGTGATGCTACTCGTTACATTTGCAACTAAGTTAAAAAAATCAGAATAGAAATACGTAATAGTCTATTCACTTGTTAATCCTGTAAATATTCGCGTATTTTTTGTTTTACCTATATGGATTGTGTAAACGGGGCGACTATACTGAGCTTTAGATTAAAGCTCATAACAGCACTGTTGTGAGCATAAATCCCTTAGTTACCAATGAGGTCTTTATTATGGAATTAGGACAGTTTTCAGTTAGCTTAACAGTAAAAGACATTGCCAAGTCACAGGCATTTTATCACATGCTTGGTTTCGAAACCCATGAAGGATGCGGAAGCATTAAAGACAAATGGTTGATTTTACAAAAAGACACTACGGTCATAGGTTTATTTGAAGGTATGTTCGAAGAGAATATTCTTACTTTCAACCCCACAGATGTGCGCGCAATTGAAGCTCATATTCGTAGAAGTGGTTATCCCATTGCAACCGACAGCCAAGGGGAGTCTGGTCCAACTCATTGCATCGTAAAAGACCCTGATGGCAATGTCATTATGTTCGATCAACACCAATGAGTACTAGCCAATTAACTTGTTGGAAATGTGGCCATAATCTTACAGATGTTATCTTCCCCATGTCTCGCCGAGAAGAGTGTGCTAACTGCGGTGCTGATCAGCATGTGTGCAAAATGTGTAAAGATTATGATGGCCGTGGGGGATGCAATGAACCTAGAGCCGAACAAGTCAGTGATACCGAAAAGGCCAACTTTTGTGACTACTTTTCAGCTTCCGGTGCAATCTTTAAAGTAGCGAATGACGATAAAGCACAAAGGGCGAAAGCGCAATTGGCAGCTTTATTTGGTGATGAACCAGAGGACGATGCCAATGCAAAACCAACCACAGAAAGTGCGGTTCAACCGTTAACGCCAGCCCAAATCGCAGAACAAAAATTACGAGATTTATTAGGCGATTAACGCATTCCCGGAAATAGATCCCATGGCCTAAAGGCCATGCTACAGCCCCGTGGTTAGTGCAGACATGCCACGGCCTAAAGGCCATGCTACAAGCCTCGTGGTTAGTGCAGACATACCACGGCCTAAAGGCCATGCTACAAGCCCCGTGGTTAGTGCAGGTATTCCATGGCCTAAAGGCCATGCTACAAGCCTCGTGGTTAGTGCAGACATTCCACGGCCTAAAGGCCATGCTACAAATAAAACCCATAAAAAAAATTAATAACGGTTGCATTTTTGGGGAAATGTTATACTATAACGTCCCGATTTTACTAGGGTAGAGATAGATATGGGATCTTTATACCTTAATTAAAGTTCGACACTGAACTGAATTTCCATATGAATAGAGGATTAATTAGCGTAATGGCAACATCTGAAAATAAATCAGTAATGGATAGAGTAGGGATCTGGACGTCCAGTATCTGTGCTTTGCATTGTTTGCTGTTGCCTATTCTAATCCCTCTAATACCATTTATTGGCGCGAGCTTTTTTGCGCAGGATTGGTTTGAAAAAACGATTCTTACCTTATCGATGATTATCGGTTTTTGGGCTCTTCTTTTTGGTTTTTATCGTTATCACAGACAATTGTATCCAATTTATAGCCTGCTTTTAGGTGGATTGATTTATTGGAATAAAGATATGTTTGGTGAAGCCTATGAGCCTTTCACTATTGGTTTAGGAGCATTGCTCATTGTTGCAGCTCATGTTGCCAATATTCGTCTATGTAAAAGTTGTCACACCTGTCACGATTGTGAATCTAGTCACTAGTCAAATCCGCAAGGGCTAACCGAGCATTGAGTGGATTATTGCAAAAAACAGCGTCCACTCCCCATGATTTTAATCGAAGTAAATCTTCTGGCTGGTCTACGGTGTAAACACCCATTTTAAGCCCTCTTTGTTTTGCATCGTAAACAAAGTTTTTATCCACAAAAGTCACATCTGCATTTATAAACTCAGCTTGCAAATCTTCAGCGAAGCGGGCGTAATCAAGGGGTTTATTGGCTGTTAAAGCACCTATTCTAGTGTTTTTAGAAATAGCTTTGATGGCTTTCAATAAGTGATGATCAAATGAAGAATATAAAATATGGGTACGTGGAATAGACAAGGTTTTGCAGGCATCCTGTACGTACCTCAACAGTAGTGGAACATCTCTCACACCTTTCAATTCAATGTTTATTTGACAAGATGGACCAATACATTGCAGGGCTTCAAACAGAGTGGGCACTGTTTCACCGGCTCCTGCGTCGAGCTTTCTAATTTGTTCGAGGAGTAATGAGTCTATGTTACCAATGCCATTGGTGGTGCGGTGCAGCCAACGGTCATGGATTAATATGAATTCATTTTGATGCTGAAAGACATCAAATTCAATGCCATCAGCTTGCTGAGATATTGCCGTTCTGAGGGCCAATAGGGTGTTTTCCGGTGCTAGTGCGCTGGCACCACGATGGGCATATATAAACACGTTAAATCCATTAATCGCCAGCCCTATAAAAAAGACTATTTGCGATGCAGTTTTTGGGCGTTTACAGTTTCGTAGATTGCTGCCGAAATTACCAGTGCACCACCAAGAAAAGTTTGCCAATTAGGTTTTTCATCGAGCACGATAATAGCTAGAATTACGCCATAAAATGGTTGCATACAAGCCACAAGTGCAAAGGTTTTTACACGTAGGTGTTTTAAGCTGGTGGCGATTAAAGCATGGGGAAGGGCAGTTAAAAAGATACCCAACACCACTAACCACATGTAAGTTTCATTGTTGGCTGTGAAAAAATCGTCTGATACAAAAAACAATAAGCTAACTAAAATCACTAACGTCTGATAAGCCATAGCGTGGGATCCAGAGTAGTGAGAAAAATATTTTCGATGGCATAGGTTTCTAAGTGCATAAAGTACAGCAGATAGCATGCCAATTAAAATTCCTAAAGTTACGTCATTCTGCAATGAAATTTCAGGAACAATCAGGAAAATCCCTATAAATACCACAATTGCACTGACAACATCCTGCCATACTAAGCGAATACCTTCAAAGAAGGGTTCTAATAACACCGCTATAACGGGGAAGGTAAAAAGCGCAATCATGCCGACCGATATCGAGGAATATTGCATTGCTGCAAAATAGGTAACCCAGTGTGCCGACATTAACAAACCTAGGGCCAAAGCAACCCCGTAATCTTTAAGGCTGTTCAGTCGTAAGCTGCTACCAGAGAGCTTAACTATTAGGCCTAATACGATACAAGCAACCACCGAGCGGCCAAATGTAATATCAGTGGCCGAAAGGGGAATTATTTTAGACATTAGTGCTGTAGCACCTAACAAGATTACGGTTAGGTGCAAAGACCATAGACTTCGTTTAACTGGGTGCATATATCTTAGTCTTTCAGGGTGGCGAAAATTTCACCCAATCGTGTTGTGTCACCGTTAGATTGACCATTGAATTCGACCATCTCAGGTTCAAAACAAGCAACGATAGTAGAGCCCAGTTTAAACAGGCCCATTTCTTCGCCTTTGGCTAAGGTAATGGTGTTTTCACTATCTTTGGGGTAACGCCAATGTTGCACGTTTTGGCCAGGAGGTGGAGTGACAGTGCCAGCCCAAACGGTTTCAATACTAGCAACGATAGTGGCACCCACTAGGACAATCGCAAACTTACCGTGATTAGACTCAAATATACAAACTACACGCTCGTTACGAGCAAACAACCCAGGGACGTTTTGAGTGGTAAGGGGGTTAACGGAGAACAGCTCTCCGGGTACGTAAATCATATCTGTTAATACGCCATCCATAGGCATATGAATACGATGGTAATCTTTGGGAGATAAATAAATAGTAGCGAACTTACCGCCTTGAAAAGGGGCTGCAATATCAGGGTTGCCGCCTAACAATGCCGTTAAGCTGTAATTGTGGCCTTTAGCTTGGAATATAGTATCAAAATCAATGTCGCCTAATTGACTTACGGTGCCGTCAACAGACATGGCTAATTGTTTAGGATCATCACAAATTGGTCGTAAACCTTCTTTTAATTCGCGGGTAAAGAACTCATTAAATGTGCGGTAATGATCGGGCTCAGGAAATTTCGCCTCAGACATATCAACGTTAAATTGTTTAATAAATAACTTAATCAATGCGGTGGTTAATCCACCGGCTTCGGCAGATGCCAACTTACCCACAAGTCTGGAAACTAAATGTTTAGGTAATATGTATTGTAACTTTATTTTGAACCAATTGATCAAGACCGGAGCCTCCGTAATTTCGACCAACTAATTGTATCGTATATTATTATTTTAGTCTGATAATGAGTCGGTCTAACTCATGCCATTTTGATGTGGAGTAGAAAAATCCCCATTTATAGGGGCTTTGCAGGCAATTGTGGAAACAAATGATTACATTTAATTTGGGATTGCGCGGTTTGGCCGATTGTCTTCCATTGAAGATAAAATTTTATGGTAGCTTTCATAGCGCTGCATTGCTATTTCACCGTTTAAGGCCGCCTGTTTAATGATGCATCCTGGATCATCTAGGTGTTTGCAGTCTCGAAATTTACACCCGCCAATGTAATCTCTGAATTCAATGAATCCAGAGGTGACCTTTTCTACAGGAAGATGCCAAAGTGCAAACTCTCGTACCCCAGGTGAATCGATGAGATCACCGCCGCCAGGGAAATGTAACATTTTTGCTGCAGTGGTCGTATGTTGGCCTAAGCCTGAGTTATCAGAAATGTCACCAATAGCTTCATCTGCATCTGGCAGTAATTGATTAACAATACTTGACTTGCCTACCCCTGATTGACCCACAAACACACTAATTTTTTCTGTCAGAATCCCTTTAAGTTGATCAATGCCTTCGCCAGTTTTGCAACTGGTTAACAGTACTTGATAACCAATGTCTCTGTATATTTGCAGTTCTTTATCTACTCTTTTACGCTCGTCTGCATCTAACATTTCAATTTTATTTAACAGCAAAATGGGCTGAATTTGCACATCTTCCGAAGCTACTAAATACCGATCAATAATATTTAACGATAGGGCAGGTAAAACCGAACTGACAATGATAATTTGATCTATGTTGGCAGCAATTGGTTTCACCCCATCATAAAAATCGGGTCGAGTGAGAACCGACATTCGGTCGTGGACCAATTCGATTATGCCATTCACGCCCTCATTGGCATCTTTGCCAGGACGAAATTCAACTTTGTCTCCGCATACTACGCTGCCCGCTGTGCGGCGCATGTGACATTTGGTTACCTCCCCCGAATCATCTTGCACGTCAGCGTGTTTTCCAAAACGTCCAATCACCCGTCCTTGACGGCTATCAGCTAATTGTTCATCGTTTTGATAAGACTCTTTGGTAGAGAGCCTTTTTTGGCGATTTGTAGAGACTTGACGTTTTTGCTTTTTAGTTAACTTTGGTTTTTTTGCCACGTTTACTTTACTTAATTTGGCTCGTTAGACTCATACATGTTAACGTCAGCGGATAAATTTTGATAATATTTTATTTGGTTTATGTGATCCATAAACCAATTTCTACCATCAAAGGTAGGTGAGCTTGATTGAATACAAGCGTCCTGCAGCTGAAATTGAAAATGAGTATACCCCTACATAAGGTTTGTATTATGCCCTCTAATAACGAAAATCTGGTTTGGATAGATTTAGAAATGACCGGTCTAGAACCTGACACCGACGTCATTCTAGAAATAGCCACTATTGTGACTGATAAAAACCTTAATATTTTGGCGGAAGGACCGGTATTGGCAATTCATCAATCCGATGGAATACTCGATAATATGAGTGAATGGTGTATTGATGTGCATGGTAAGTCAGGACTAACGGATCGCTGTAGAGCTAGTTCAATCGATGAACATGAAGCCGTAAAACAGACTATTGACTTTTTACAGCAATATGTCCCCAGTGGCGTGTCGCCACTATGCGGCAATACCATTGGACAAGATCGCCGCTTTCTTGTGAAATATATGCCTGACTTGGAAAATTACTTTCACTATCGCAGTATCGATGTGAGCACTTTAAAAGAACTGGTTAAACGCTGGAAACCTGAAGTTTTAGACGGATTGCAGAAAAAAGGTACCCATCAAGCCCTAGATGATATTAGGGAGTCTATTGAAGAGTTAGTTTACTACCGCAAACATGTGCTCAATATATAAGCGTTATGTTTGTTTTTCAGCTTAAAAACACAAATTAAGTAAATTTATTTAAAATAACACTTGATTCGTTAAATTATTTTTGTACAATGCGCTCCCGGTTTAGGATGAACCGAAAACAAAACGGCAACAATGGAAATGCCAAACACCACCAAAATGCGGGAATAGCTCAGTTGGTAGAGCACGACCTTGCCAAGGTCGGGGTCGCGAGTTCGAGTCTCGTTTCCCGCTCCATTTTCTAAATAAATCAAAACAACACGTCAACGACTACTTGTCGAATTACACCTGATTGCAATATTGACTTATCTCGATGTGACATAAATTCAAGCAAAAAGCACACAAAAATAGCGGTAATGGGTTTTAACCTTGATACTCGTTTAGAAATGCCTCACACTTCGTGGTCATACCAGTAAAGAGGGGCTAAATATGGCCGTTAAAAATCCATTACGTCAGTTTGTTGATAAAGTAAATCAATACCCTGGGTGGTTGAGTCGATTCCTAATGACTTCAGTGTTTCGTCATAAAGTGAAGTTGGCCGGCACTGCCAAAGTTGAAATCTTGCGTACTGACGGTAAGTCAGTGACGTTTTTGCAAAGGAATAGGCGTAAAGTTCAAAACCACATTGGCACTGTACATGCGGCGGCCATGGCGTTGTTAGCTGAGTCTGCAAGCGGGTTTATCGTTGGCATAAACTTACCAGGTGACAAACTTCCGCTAATTAAAACCATGAATCTGAATTACGTTAAACGTTGCCAAGACGACATAACCGTTGAAGCATCGTTAAGCGAAGAGCAGATTGCATTGATGCAACAAGAACCTAAAGGTGAAGTGAATGTGAAAGTGACTATCACTGACGGTGTGGGCATTGTTCCCTTGGAGGCTGAAATGATTTGGGCATGGGTGCCTAAAAACTAATTTTGAAGTTTGCCAATGATGGTAACAGCTTGCTGAACTTCTCTTATCGGTGCCGTCATTGTTATTACTCAATAGCGCTCAAATGGAGCGCTCTTTTAACAAATTAAAAATTAATTCAGTGCCGTAAATTGGCCTAATTTATGCTAGTTTTTTGTTACTAAATCCTTGGTCAAGGCCATGAACGTCGTGGATTAGCGACAATTTCCTCATATCACCAAATTGTCATAAAATATTTGTTGACACTACCCCATTTTGGTTTTATTTATCCACTTGTATAGACGTACTCAATTGGGTTTTTACTTCAACACAGTTACTCAATTGGAATCCACTTCTTTAAGTTAATTATTTTTGTTTTTTTGGGATGTCCATTATGGCAATTATTACAAGAGATTCTTTAGTAAAGCGTGTATTCAGTGATGTTAAAAATTATCCTTATGGTTTTTCACGTTCTGGAGACTTTTCGATTAATGAGAGCAAAGCGTTGAGTCAATATGGTGCTTTATACGCGGCGCTAGTCGATGGTGTTATCTCTCCCGAAACACTTGAAGATCAGCATTTTGTTGAATCTGCTTTCGGGAAAGTAGAGCCTAAAACTGTTGCTGAACGAGCTTGGCTAAAATACCAAAAACGAATTAATCGACCTAAATTGGGCAGTATCTACGGTAATAAGCCCTCTCATCTTAATGATGATGATGAAGAAGATGCCACAATTGACGATGATGAAACCTTAGAAGTAGATATAGATTCTTAGAAGAGTGTAAATTAAATGTAAAACCATCCTATTTTGGGGTGCTACACTCTCAATAATAGGATGTTTATCCTAAAAAAATGTTATATTGGGATATATATCTCACTTTATGCTGTTTTGCTGTTTTATCTTCCTAATCTGTCACGTATAGTCCGTATAAATCTAACAGTCAATTATTAATTACACAGGAGGATGTCTGGTGGAAATGATGTCAGGTGCAGCTATGGTAGTTCGCGCCCTTAAAGATTCTGGAGTTACGCATGTTTTCGGTTACCCTGGTGGTGCCGTTCTCGACATTTATGATGCATTATATGCACAAGATGATGTCAAGCATATACTCGTCCGCCACGAACAAGCTGCGGCCCATATGGCTGACGGTTATGCTCGATCTACAGGCAAAACAGGCACAGTCCTCGTAACTTCAGGTCCTGGAGCGACCAATACTATTACAGGTATTGCTACTGCTTATATGGATTCAATTCCTATGGTGGTATTGTCGGGTCAGGTGCCATTAATGCATATCGGTGAAGACGCATTCCAAGAGACAGACATGGTGGGTTGTTCTCGACCTATCGTTAAGCATAGTTTTTTAGTTAAACGTGCTGAGGATATTCCCAAGGCTATTGCTAAAGCGTATTACATCGCTAATACCGGCCGTCCCGGACCTGTCGTAGTTGATTTACCAAAAGATTTGGTGAACGTGCTTGAGTCTCATCCATACGAATATCCATCCGATGTGACTATGCGTTCTTATAATCCTACGTTGAAAGGCCACAGTAAGCAGATTAGAAAAACTGTTGATACCTTGGTAAATGCTAAAAGACCAGTGCTTTACTTGGGTGGCGGTGCAATTACTTCTGAAGCGTCAGAATTAATCACGGAGTTAGCTGAGAAACTAAATGCTCCTGTTACCACCACATTAATGGGCTTAGGCGCCTTCTCAAGCGTTCATGAGCAGTTTGTTGGTATGTTAGGTATGCATGGCACACTTGAAGCGAATAAAACCATGCACAACGCCGATTGTATTTTTGCCTTAGGGGCGAGATTCGATGATCGGGTGACAAATAATGTGGAAAAATTCTGTCCTCATGCAACCATTATCCATGTTGATATTGATCCTGCATCGATTTCGAAAACCGTTGCTGTGCACATACCTGTTGTGGGTTCCGTAGATAAAGTGGTTGAGCAAGTGTTAAGTCAAATAAATAAAAAGGACTTAGCCGAGCAAAAACAAAAGCTTGCAGATTGGTGGAGCCAAATTAATTCATGGCGTGACCGCAAGTGTTTAAGTTATCAAAAAAATGATGACGTGATTAAACCACAGCAAGTTATCGAAGCCTTGTATAAACATACAAACGGTGATGCTTATGTGAGTTCAGATGTTGGTCAACACCAGATGTTTGCAGCACTTTATTATCCCTTTGCAAAACCTAGAAGATGGATTAACTCCGGCGGTCTTGGCACTATGGGCTTCGGATTGCCAGCAGCCATGGGCGTTCAAATGGCGAATCCAGAAGCGGTATCCGTAGTTGTTACCGGTGATGCTAGTATTCAAATGAATATCCAAGAGTTATCTACTTGCTTGCAATATAACTTGCCAGTGAAGATTATCTCTTTGAATAACCGCGCGTTAGGTATGGTTAGACAATGGCAGGATATGATTTATAAGGGGCGTCACTCACACTCTTATATGGACTCAATGCCCGACTTCGTAAAATTGGCTGAAGCTTATGGTCATGTTGGCATTAAAGTTAATCACCCATCAGAGTTAGATGACGCTATGGCTAAGTGTTTTGCCTTAAAAGACAGATTAGTGTTTATGGATGTCGCTATAGATCAGAATGAACATGTTTATCCCATGCAAATTAAATACGGTGCAATGGACGATATGAGATTAAGTAAAACGGAGCGTACCTGATGAGAAGAATTATCTCTGTATTGATGGAAAACGAACCTGGTTCATTGTCACGCATTGTCGGTGTCTTTTCTCAACGTGGTTATAATGTTGACTCACTATGTGTGGCCCCCACAACCGACTCAAGCTTATCACGCTTAACCATAGTTACCCATGGTGATGACAAAGTGATTGAGCAAATTACCAAGCAGGTAAATAAGTTAATTGATGTACTTAAAGTGACTGATTTAACCGATGGCACCCACGTTGAACGAGAGCTAATGTTAATTAAAGTAGCTGCGAAAACCGATTTAGTACGTTCTGAAGTAAATAGAACCGTAGATATTTTTAGAGCGCAAATAGTCGATATTGATGCTAAAAATTATACGATTCAAGTGACAGGAACAAGCGATAAATTGGATGCGTTTGCTCAAGCCATGTGGGCTCAGACTGAAGTCATTGAGTCTTCAAGAACCGGTGTTTGTGGTTTGGCACGTGGTGAAAAGTCACTGAGAGTTTAGTTAAGAAATACATTGCAGTAGGGGGCATCGCCCCGCTGCTGTTTTACGTCATTCCTAGCCCCTTGGGCCAATTAAATCCTTTAATGCAAATAGCCAATTCCATGGATAGCATATATTTTATGTATTCCATGGCCTAAAGGCCATGCTACAGCTTCGGGCATAACCTGTAGGCGGGCGTTTTAACTCCGCAGGTAATTTATATATACAACTCTCTAGGAATTAAATGGCATCGTTTCCGGTTAATATTACCGGTGCACCACCACTTGAAATACGAACTGCATCATTGGCAACTTCTTGCATCTCGGCACTTGCTAAGGTTTGTTGCAACATTTGTTCTGAGGGGAAAGGCATTGAAAACATTTGATAAAATGCCGATGGTGTATCGGGATGAGAATCGAATTTTGTAATTGTATAAGGTTTTACATCTGTGGGAATATTCATTTTTTCGTGGAGTAGGGCAATGTGTTCCGAGTAATCGTTTTCGAATTGAGTCACATTTTTGGGTTGAGGATAAAGAACTACTAGTTTAACTTCTGACATTATGCATTTCCTTTACAAGAATTGATCTGCAACGAAAGTGTATATAGATTTTATATCGCTAACGACCTTTACAACTATGACATCAAGTGGGTGAACTACTCGATAAAGTAAGTGCCCCAGCCATCATAATGAATATTGTGTTTGTCGGCTATTTTTAACAGTATATCTGTATCTTTGTTGATCAATTCAACATCTAGCATTCTTTCCACAACGGCATCGAAGCAAAATACAGTGCCACCATCATCGAGCATTAGCTCTTCAGCGTCACCTACTTCAAAGCCAGCTTTGAACGCATCTACGGCGGCCTTTTCTAGAATATCAAAATCTGAATGAGCAAAATGATACTCGATTGTGTGAGGCGCCTCTGCATTACTACCGTCTTCAATCAAGGCTTCTATTGTTTCTTGATTAAATTCGTACCACTCTTCTTTTTGCTCTGCGTTGCTCATTGCCTATCCTTGTATTTCTTTACTATTGAAATAATCTATTTAAGTTCGTCGATTTGTGTAACTTGATTGTCTAGTTTAGCAATCTTGATTTTCATTGTGTCATGGATTTCTTTAGCCCATGCTTTTGCATCTAACTGTTTGTCAACTTTAACAGGTTCACTTAGATCTATCAGCAAGGTGCCGTTATTCCATCGGTTTAACTCTATTTTTTGATGTAAATTACTGGTACTCACCATGACGATAGGTTCGTTGACGGCTTGGGCGATTCTGAATGCACCAGTTTTAAAACTTAACAGCCCACGACCTCTACTGCGTGTTCCTTCGGGAAAGAAGAATACGGATAGTTTTCGCTGATTAATTTTATCTATCGTCTGTTGCAAGGTATCTTTTGCTTTTCCGCTATTTTTGCGGTCGATCAAGATATTACCCGATAACCAAAATAACCAACCAAAAACAGGAATAAAAACGAGGCTTTTTTTACCAACGCATACCACGCCTTTTTGCGCAGAAAGACAAACTGTTATTAGGTCGTAGCTATTTTGATGGTTTGCGACAAATACGAATGGACCACCATTGTTAACACTTTCAGGCACATTTACTTGTACCTTCAAGCCTATCATTGTAGCAATCGCACCATACACCTTGCCAATAACATACACATTATTTCGGTGGAAAGGACGGACTAAGCACATCAGTATCATTGCCAAGCTTGCAATAATAAAATAGCACAAAATAAATATTACTCGTCCAATAGCTAACACGTGTACTCTCAAATTAAAAATGGGCGGTGAGTATACAATGTTTCTGATTAATACCAAATTTAAACCTAATCTAAAGGGACATCATTTTTAAAATTAACCGTCCTCATAGCAGTGCTTAATCTAGAAAGTAGTGATATCTTGTGTAGATACTATCCAGATGGTCGATAACTAAACTTTATTAATGAAATTGCGACTTTAGTCGAGGTAAATCAAATTAATGCAGACCTTTACTCCTGAAGAGCTTGATAATGATATCTTGAATGATTTGCTCGATGAAATTAATGAGCTCTATGAAGCCAGCGAGCAAACATTAATTGAGTTGGAACTTCGACCCGAAGACAACGAACTTCAACGATCTTTATTTCGTTCGGTACATACGATTAAAGGAGATTTAGGGTTAGTTAGCTTTAAACCTATGTTGCCATTACTGCAACATGTTGAAGACTTACTCGATTATTTACGCAAAAAACAAATTCGATATACCAGCACCATGAGTGACCTTGTTCTACTGACCATGGATAGAGTGAAGATTTTTGTGGAAAGCTGTTTCGTAAACGGTTTTGCAGAGTATGATCCTGAGCTCTATCGTCTTTTGGTTAATCATGTAGCGAAAATCACACCAAACAATACTGATTCCCATGAACAACTACTTTCTGAAGCTGTTCTGCTGCTCAACCCTGAATTAGATCATAGGGTTGCTGAAGTTATCGAAGAGGTGGCAGGTGAAACTACGCCAACGCGTTCTGTTACCCTTGCTAACACAGGAATTCCCAAAGGACTAAGCAATGAAAAGCAAATGGATATTTTGTTTTTTAGGGAATTAATGAAACCAATTGAAAGGCGGTCAATGTTTTGGGAAGGACGTGGAGATAGAATAGCTAAACTCGCTTTTTATATTAACAATATCGCCGGTAACCCCATTGAAGAGGATCAACTCGCGGTGGCGTGTTATGTACATGATTTTGGCATGGCTTTTATGCCATTAAGTATTTTACACAAAGACGGTAAACTAACGGCCAATGAGTTTAATTTGGTGCGTTCTCATGTGTACAAAAGTTCCAGGTTGTTAGAACATCTCGAACAGTGGAATAGTGCTCGAAAAATTGTCATGCAACATCATGAGCGCATTGATGGGAGTGGCTATCCACTTGGCATAAAAGAAAAAGATATTTGCGACGGCGCAAGGTTATTAGCGATTTTAGACAGTTTTGATGCAATAACTCATAGTCGAGCTTACACTGGCCATAATCAACAGCCTAAAAAAAGGGCAGTAGTAGAAATTAATAGGGCCGCAGAAGGTCAATATTGTAAAACTTGGCTGGGGCATTTTAATCGTGGTATGTCAGCGTTGCTGACGAAAGGATAAAAGAGTTTAAAGAGGATTTAGCAAGCTGGATTAAAGTTTTCCAGCTTGCCTACTTACCGTCACTATTCAGCCTGTGCAGTGATGAATGAACCTACTTGCGTAGCGTTACGCTTTGCAGAAAATTCAACCAAAGATTGACCAGAACATGTAACGTTGTTGTCTGCTAAAATACGCTTAAGTACACGTTTTCTAGAAGAGCCCAGCTCACCAACAAAACGGTTTAAAGAAACTTTAAACAATTCAACGTCGTTATTTACTACGGCTTTACAAAATGATGCGTATTCTAAGTCACCAATAAATTTAACGCTTTCTGTAGAACCTGAGCCTGAAGCTGAAGCTGTGAATGGAACAGATAATGCAACTAATGTTGCTAATACTAACTTTTTCATGATTGACACCTATTTAATAATTGAACAATAAATTTTACGTCACTGATTACCTAACCAGTGATACTAATTGTAATTAAATTTCATTCTAATGTTGTTTTTTTACTGTATAGGTTTATTTAAAATTGTGTTACACACTTCCCAATATTGTCACATTTTATTTCAACTGTTTGTTTTATAGCATTTTTTGTATTTTGCGATATAGCTAAAAGATATGACTTTTAGTTTTTTTATATGAAAGCTGTATTGTAATTAAATTACATAACCCCTTGTAGCCCTTGTTTAACGGACACTTGTTAAAAGAATGCGCACTTTTTTACATAAAACGCTAGCTTTTAGGGAGGGAAGTAGCACTGCCACTGGTGGTAAATGAGTGTCTACTTTCAAATATTGGCAGTGAATCAGCACCGAAATGTGCTTTAAGCTTCTTTTCGTAAGTGATTTAACATCCGCAGTGCTCTTAATCTTATGTAGTGAAGAGCTAATATGGGGTAATTATCTGCAGTTAAGTATTGCTTCAGCTTTTATTCATCTTAATGACGTCACAATACTGCTTAAATAAACAGGAACGTTTTTTAGGAGTGGCTATGAGCCGATTTGTAATTAAGAGTATTTATTCACTAATGTTTTCACTGGCTTCGTTTTCAGCGTTGAGTGTGCAAAGTGTTGAAATGGAAGCCATCAGTGTCACTTCCACCGAGTCTCAGTATGGTTCAGTAATAGCTGAAGTGACTAAAAAGGGTGTGCCGGGAAGTGTAGATAAACAATCTATGGCGTCTGTCTCTTTAGATAAATCAGAAAGACATAAGGTACGCCAAGCAGCTTCGCCTTTAACTAAGCCACTGGATAGAGATCTACGTTTTGTTGAAGATGACCCAGATTTTTGGATATATGATGCAACAGTTTGGTTTGATATAGATCGCGACTCTGATGGTTATTACTCTGGCTTCACACTCGAATTTGATGCCGATACTATTTATACCGAAGCTCAAGTATACGCCCGTTTGTATTTGGCAAGAGGTGATGTGTTTGAAGAGTACCATACCACTTCATTATTTTTTATAAACGGTGATTCAAGCTCTGATAGCTATGTTATAGAGAGTGACTTGCAAACAGGTTTCCCCCCTGGAGACTACGAATTGTTGATTGAACTGTATGACACCTATGACAATCGTCTAGTCGCGTTTTCAGACGGTTACAGTGATGCCGATTTAAGTTTAATGCCATTAGAGAGTCGCAGTTACGAAGAACCACAAGTCATCATCGTGAATGAGCATGGCGGAAGTTTTGGATTTCTTACCTTGTTGTTAATACCTATACTAATGGGAAGAGTGTTTTTCGCAAAACGTTAGGTTCGGTAAGATTTCCAGGGAGGCTATGCCTCCCTTTTTTAGTTTGGAGTGTAGGGAAAAGACGGTAACTTTGTTTGCTGTTTAATGGGCTAAGTTACTTTTTAATACCCATTGTTGCACTTGCGGATTATCAGGCATTAACCACCT
The DNA here is from genome assembly GCF_041538045.1 of Aliiglaciecola sp. SL4. NCBI lineage: Bacteria > Pseudomonadati > Pseudomonadota > Gammaproteobacteria > Alteromonadales > Alteromonadaceae > Aliiglaciecola > Aliiglaciecola sp. SL4. The sequence goes on from NZ_JBGOSE010000007.1 coordinate 117,723, forward strand.
TAGTTCCGCCAGCGCGGTTTTCATGGCGTTTTGGTTATTGCTCTTATCCGAGTATAAGGCCAATGAGTAAAGTAAGTTTGTTTGCTTAGGCCAGCGTTTATTGGCTTGCAAGAGCAAGTTTACGGCGTCATTAGTACGCTGAATTGAGTCTAATGCTGTGGCGGCCACATAGGCGTAATAAGGTTGAGCATCACCTAACTCACTGGCTTTTACCAACCAATTCGTTGCTTTGTTATAATCTTTATTCCGTACCCAATACAAACCGTACTGGTGCAGTACATCTGCAAAATCACTGTGTATCTCGACGGCTCTTTGTAATAACGCCAATTCTTTTTGTGGTTCACCCATTATTCGCCAAAAATCAGCAAAAGCTAGCATCACCGACGGCATATTAGGGGCGATGATTTGTGCTTGTTCGAAGTGTTTTTGAGCAACTACAGTATCGCCTTGGGCTAATGCCAATTGAGCAAGGGTTAACTGTGAAGTGGGAAAGTCAGCTGTCAGCATTAATACAGATTTGTATTCATCCAAGGCTACCGCTAGCTCCGGTAACATAGACTTAGGTAGTTGAGATAACCAAGGCGTGAGAATTGAGGTCGCATGGAAGCGTACTGATTTGACCGGATCTTGCAATAGCGGAGATAGATATTGATAAGCTTGGTTCGGAGGTAGAAGTCGCAAAATGTCTAAGGCTGCGCGCCGCAACAAGGGGTCATCTGAATTAAGCTGTTGTAAGGCCAGATTGATTGATTCTTGACTGGGTTGTTGATTAATTATTTGCAATAACTTGCCACCAACCAGCGCTGAGGCGTTAGGCAGTTGTTGCTGGGCAAATTTGATTTGTTGTCGACCTGAAAGCAGGTGAATCTGCGACCAGTGGGGCGCAGTACGGGAGGTCTTGCTACTTTTGACCGCTCCCAACTCACTATCATTTCCATGCCAGCTTTTAAGCTGCTTATCCACCCAAGTTAAGTCTTGTTGTTGATGACAGCTTAAACACGCATTGGGAGAGTTAATCTGCGCCGATATTTCGGCATTTGGCAACACAAAACTATGATCTCGTCGATCATCCACCTGCATATAGGTGCGTTCTGGCATATGGCAGTTGACACACTGAGCACCTTGTTCTTCGCTTTTATGATGATGGTGTTCAGGTGTGTCGTAGGTATTTACACTGTGACACTGGGTACAAGTTTGATTACCATTAAATTTTAATTTACCCGTATGCGGGTTGTGGCAATTAGAGCAAGTTACGCCTGCTTCGGCCATTTTACTTTGTAAAAAGGAACCCACCACAAAAACCTCATCTAATATTTGGCCATCGTCAAAATACAAGTTAGGTGAGATTAAATTCAACGAATTAAGGTTGTGATAATCACTTGTGTTTTTGTCTACTTGGGTTATATCTTCTATGGGAAGACGCCGAGAGTGACAATCTGCACACTGCTGCATAAATTGTTTGTTACCACCGCTTATTAAGTTGGCAATAGGATCATTTTTGGCAAAACCAAAGACTGGTGGGCGCGCTAAAGTACTACTAAAGCCTTTATTGCTGTCAAACTTTCCATTCTCTGCTTGGGATTGATGTTTTGCTGCGGGGCCATGACAACTTTCGCACCCTACTGTTGCCTCAGCAAACTGTGTGGCAAAACTATTGCTCTCAATTTTGTAGTTTTTCTCAAAGCCAGTGGTGTGACACTCAGCACAGCGACTATTCCAATTTTGAAAATGCCGTTGCCAAAAAAATGGGTGCTCATTATTAATTGATTCATCTGGTTGCAAGTGATACCAACGCTGACCACCCGCTTCCTTAGGTCTTGTATCCCAAGCAATATTGAATGCTTGCATATGACCATTGCCTGTATCCAAAATATACTGTTGAAGTGGGTCAAAACCGAAAGTGTAAATGACTGGAAAAGTTTGACGCTCTCCCTGCTTATTGGTTGTTTCAACAAAGTAGCTGTCGTCTTTCGTGAAAAAACGCGTTTTTATATTATGAAATTCTACGGTTTTATTGGAAAAGTCACCTAAAACCGAAGTAGAGTTTGGTGCCTGCATGGCGTTATGGTGATCTGAGGTTTGCCATTGTTGATGCTCTTCCTGGTGGCAACTTTCACATGCATTTGAACCTATATATGTTTGAGCTAATGATTCTGCTGTGCAGTTTGCTGTGAATATACAGGAGATGACGAGAACAAAAAAAACGTTTTTAATTAAATACATATGCTCTTTACTGATAACTTAAAAGGTATGGAAATGTATTTCCAGGAGGTTTTAACGATTCATGCCAGAATTGTTATAGTTTATCGCAAAAGCCTGTAAAGTTGTTAACAATTTGCAAGTGGAAAGGTGTGTGATCATTGGGATGGCTAAGCTAAATAAAAAGCGCCCAAATTAACGGGCGCTGTTGTTTTAAAGGTATCGCTTACAAAGCTTGAATGGTTTCTTTTTGCTCATTCAATTTGTTGATTTGCATTTGGAAATCTTCCAATTTCGCTTTTTCTTTATTGATAACCGCTTCAGGGGCATTGCTCACAAACTTTTCGTTACTAAGTTTGCCTTGAGTGCGAGCAAAGTCTTTTTCGATTTTATCCAAAGCTTTGGCTATTCGTGATAGCTCAGCATCTTTATCGATTAAACCTGCCATGGGGATCAAAATTTCCATCTCACCCACAAGGGCGGTAGCTGAGGCAGGGCCTTTATCGCCAGCTTCTAACTGAGTGATGCTTTCAAGTTTTGCCATTTTGGCTAAGAAGCTTTGACTGAGGTCTAAGCGAGATTGGTCTTTATCACTGACATTTTTTAACAATACATCCAGTGGCTTATTAGGAGAGATATCCATTTCTCCACGAATGTTGCGGATGCCTACAATAAAGCTTTTTACCCATTCAATATCGGCTAGAACAGCATCATTCTGACGGCTAGCATCGACTTCAGGGAATGGTCTTTCCATAATGCTATCACCTTCAAGTCCACACAAAGGTGCCACTCTCAACCATATTTCGTCGGTAATAAATGGCATGATAGGATGCATTAAACGTAATAAGCTTTCCAGCACATTAATCAATGTATGACGGGTACCGCGTTTTTGGGCATCAGAGCTGGTTTCAGCATTAAGAACAGGTTTAGATAATTCCAAGTACCAATCACAGAATTGATTCCAAGTGAACTCATACACGGCTTGGGCAGCAATATCAAAGCGGTAATCTTTAATCGCCGACTCAAATTCACTCAAGGTTTGTTGGAAACGTGCCCAAATCCACTTATCGGCAAGGCTCAACTCCATCTCACCACCATTGATACCGGTATCTTGCTCTTCGGTGTTCATGAGTACAAAACGTGATGCATTCCACAATTTGTTGCAGAAGTTACGGTAGCCTTCCACTCTGCCCATATCAAAATTGATATCTCTACTGGTAGAAGCCATGGCGGCAAAGGTGAAACGCAACGCGTCGGTTCCATAAGCATTAATGCCATCAGGGAATTGTTTGCTGGTGCGTTTGGTTATGGCCTTGGCCTTTTGAGGCTGCATCATGCCGGCAGTGCGTTTTTCTAGCAATGCATCCAAAGTAATACCGTCAATCAAATCGATAGGGTCAAGTACGTTACCTTTCGATTTAGACATTTTGTCCCCTTGCTCATCGCGAATAAGCCCGGTGATATAGATTTCTTTAAAAGGAATTTTGCCAGTGAATTTTTTGGTCATCATAATCATTCTGGCTACCCAGAAAAATATAATGTCAAAACCTGTTACCAACACTGAACTTGGTACGAAGGTTTCTAATTCTGGCGTTTCTTTTGGCCAACCCATAGTGGCAAATGGCCAAAGAGCAGATGAGAACCAAGTATCCAATACGTCTTCATCTTGACGTAAGTTAACCTCAGCGTCCAAGTTATGTTTTTGGCGGACTTCCGCTTCGTTGCGGCCGACATAAATTCCACCTTTGTCGTCGTACCATGCAGGTATTCTATGTCCCCACCACAGTTGACGTGAAATACACCAATCTTGAATGTTATACATCCACTGGTAATAGGTTTTGTTCCAGTTTTCAGGAACAAATTTAATTTCACCACTTTCTACCGCTTCAATGGCTGGCTTCGCTAAAGATTCTACAGCCACGTACCATTGGTCGGTTAGGTAAGGTTCAATTACCGCACCTGTACGGTCGCCTCTGGGTACTTTAAGTTTGTGATTTTCTACTTTTACCAATAACTCTGAGGCTTCTAAGTCAGCAACAATTTGTTTGCGTGCATCGAAACGATCGAGTCCTTGATACTGCTCTGGCGCGACATCATTAACTTTCGCATCGGCAGTAAAAATATTAATCATTTCCAGGTTATGACGTTTACCCATGTCATAATCGTTAAAATCATGGGCTGGTGTGATTTTTACGCAACCAGTACCAAATTCCGGATCCACATAATCATCACTGATGATTGGGATCTCGCGACCTGTTAACGGTAGCGTGATGGTTTTACCGATAAAGCTTTGATAACGATCATCATCAGGATGCACGGCTACGGCGGTATCGCCAAGCATTGTTTCTGGTCTGGTTGTGGCGACAATAAGTTCACCACTGCCATCTGTTAGCGGATAACGCATGTGCCACATGAAGCCACCTTCTTCTTCATTTAACACTTCTAAGTCAGATACCGCAGTGTGTAATACTGGATCCCAGTTCACCAAGCGCTTGCCTCGATAGATAAGGCCTTCTTCGTGTAATTTAACGAACACTTCCTGCACTGCTTCAGACAGATCAGGGTTCATGGTAAAGGCTTCTCTCTCCCAGTCTGGAGAGGTGCCTAAACGACGCATTTGCTGGGTAATATTGCCACCGGACTCTTCTTTCCAATCCCAGATTTTTTCCACAAAGGCTTCGCGGCCTAAATCATGACGGGTTTTTCCTTGAGCGTTCAATTGACGCTCAACAACCATTTGTGTGGCTATTCCAGCGTGGTCTGTTCCACATTGCCAAAGTGTGTTGTCGCCTTTCATACGGTGATAACGGATTAATGAATCCATAATCGTATGTTGAAAAGCGTGGCCCATATGGAGGTTACCCGTGACGTTTGGGGGCGGTAACAAAATACAGTAAGGGTCACCTTTTCCGCTGGCCTTAAAATAGCCTTTTTCTTCCCATAATTGGTAACGGGCTTGTTCGATATTCTGTGGACTAAAAGTCTTATCCATGTTGATTCTCATTAATGCTACTAGCGGGCAGGTTATGCATAGTTAAGCCTGCCGCGCGGTATTGTTTATATCTTTCTCGAGCCTGTTGTTTAGCGGTTTCTTCGGTAGGCACAAAGTCAAAAATTTGTTTGCAGCGTTGAGTATCGCTGGGCACTTTGCTTCCTAGATTGATAACCACAGGCCTATTGGCGGAATTATTGACTTGCCAGCTGATTTCCACTGGCGCACCACCATTAGGGCCTTCTCCACTTAAATTATGGGGAACAAACGCATCTAGAGGTTGTTGCCAAAGAAGCTCGTCAAACGCTTCCGCTGCTTTTTTATCATCACAGATAATTAAGCAGCGGCGTTTATTACGATAGCTTTTTGCAGCTAATTCACAGGCGGTTAACCAGTGTGCTGGATGCTCTTCATCAGCTTTTTCTAGCATGTAAAAAGTAACATCAGTCATTACTCTTCAGTTTCCAATCCTGCGCGGTTCATTAAAAACTGAGTCATCATAGGTACAGGTCTGCCTGTGGCACCTTTATTTTTACCACTGCGCCAAGCCGTACCGGCAATATCCATATGCGCCCAATTATATTTTTTGGTGAAGCGAGATAAGAAGCAAGCAGCAGTAATAGTTCCAGCCGCACGTCCACCTAAGTTGGTCATATCGGCAAAGGGGCTATCTAATTGTGATTGGTATTCATCCCACAGCGGTAAACGCCATGCTTTGTCACCACTTTGCTCTGAGGCATTAATTAGCTCGTGAGCAAGAGGATTGTGATTACTTAGTACCGCAGATGCATGGGCACCTAAGGCGACGATACAGGCACCGGTTAACGTTGCCATATCAACTACTAATTCAGGATCGAATCTTTCAACATAGGTCAATGCATCACATAACACTAAACGACCTTCAGCATCGGTGTTAAGCACTTCTACCGTTTGACCTGACATAGTAGTTAAAATATCACCAGGTCGATAAGCATTGGCATCTGGCATGTTTTCACAGCCAGCTAAAACGCCAATCACATTCAGCGGAATATTCAGTTCAGCAATGGCATGCATAGTTCCTAACACGCCAGCAGCACCGCCCATATCATACTTCATTTCGTCCATGCCTTCGCCAGGCTTAATTGAAATACCACCTGAATCGAAGGTCAGTCCTTTACCTACTAACACAACAGGTGCTTGATCTTTAGGGCCACCGTTATGATGTATAATTGTCATAATGGATTCGTTTACTGAACCACGACCTACGGCAAGGTAAGAGTTCATTTCCAACTCCGCCATTTGCGCTTCGTTAACGGATTCTATTTTTACACTGTCGTATTGGTTTTCTAATATTTTTGCTTGTTCCAAAAGATAAGCTGGATTACAAATATTAGGGGGCATATTCGCCACATCTCTGGTGGTTTTCATACCCGCTGAAATAGCCAAACCGTGTTCTACTGCGCGTTCGCCTACGGGTAATTCACGTCGAGTTGGCACATTGAAAACCATTTTACGCAATGGACGACGAGGTTCACCTTTTTTGGTTTTAAGCTGCAAGAAAGTGTAAAGAGAATCTTGAGTCGTTTCTACGGCTTGTCGAACTTTCCAGTATACATCGCGCCCTTTTACATGGAGCTCACTTAAGAAACATACGGCTTCCATTGAGCCTGTTTCGTTCAGTGTTTTGATAGTTTTATCAATGATTTGTTTATATTGACGTTCGTCTAACTCACGCTCTTTTCCGCAACCAACTAATAAAACTCTTTCACTTAAAATATTGGGTACATGATGGAGAAGTAGCATTTGTCCTGCTTTACCTTCCAAATCACCCCGTCTTAACAGGTTACTAATATAACCTTCGCTAATTTCGTCTAATTGTTCTGCTACTGAGGTTAAACGTCGAGGTTCAAATACACCGACGACTATACAAGCGCTGCGTTGCTTTTCAGGGCTACCGCTTTTTACGCTAAATTCCATGCTAATTCCTCATCGTAATCGAAGTAACTGATACGCGGTTATCAAAATAACTAACGGCTATCAGTTAGCATTATATTTTCAGGATTTACTGCCTTTTTACTATTGCTTGGCAGAGTCGAAGAAATTCAAGTCCAAGTGTGGCTTTATTTAAAGTCATTCATACATTAAACTTGTCAAAACACTAAGTTTACTTAAAAATTCGCATCATGCCACTAAAAAAGCGACTTTTACCTTGGACAAGAAGTGCTGATATTCCGCTATTTACTTAAAGAAACTGTAAAGTCACAGCTGGCTGTGTTTCTTGTCATTATGGCCATTTTTCTCACACGTAATTTCGTGCGAGTCTTGGCAGACGCCTCTGACGGCGAAATTCCTGCTAGTTTAGTATTGGGCTTTCTCGCCTTAAGTACCCCTTATTTAGCCTCGTTGATACTTCCTTTAAGTTTGTTTTTAGGGGTGATGTTAGCCCATGGACGAATGTACGTAGACAGCGAAATGTCGGTGATGAGGGCCTGCGGTATCAGTGAATGGTACATTACTCGAGTGATGTTGGTGTTGTCGGTGTTTATGTTAGTCGTCACCGCAACCTTAACCTTGTGGTTGGCTCCATTATCTGTAGAAAGTGAATATCAGTTACAAGAAAAGGCTGGGGCTGAAAGTGGTTTAACAGCCCTAATCGCTGGGCGTTTTCAAGAAACCGCTAACCGAAAAGCGGTGATGTTTGTGCATAATATTGATTCTGATAATGCTTCACTAAATAAAGTATTTTTAGCCCAGCATGATAAAACCGACGAGCAGGGCGTGCATATTGTGTATTCACAAAAAGGACTGGTGAGTCTGGATGCCGAGGGTTCTCAGCAACTAATTTTGCAACAAGGGGTTCAGTACGAGGGTAAAAGAGGCCAGTTGGATTACCGTGTGGTTGAATTCGATCAGTATCAAATTGAGATTTCAGAGCGCGAAGCGGAACAAAAACGTCGCAAAATGACGGCTATTCCAACGTTAGATTTGTTGGATGATGACAGTATTGAGGCGATAGCCGAATTACAGTGGCGGATTGCTATCCCGTTATCACTGCCTTTTCTTATTCTAATTGCTGTGCCCTTAAGCTCGGTCGATCCGCGACAGGGACGTTTTGGTAAAATGTTCCCGGCATTATTGCTCTACCTTGGGTACTTTATGTTGTTGATGGCCGGTCGAAAAGTGTTAGAAGATGGTAAAATCCCGCCGGCCTTTGGGTTGTGGTGGGTACATGGCGTCGTGCTGGTAATTGGTGTAACCCTTGTGGTTAAAGGACGTCCCATTGGAGTGCGGCTAAGAGCCGCAATGGGAAGAGGCTAAACATGCTACGTATTCTTGATATTTATATTGCCAGAACGTTACTCGGTACAACGGCTATAAGTTTGTCGGTACTTGTAGGTTTGAGTGCCTTAATTAAATTTGTAGAACAAATGAAAAGTGTCGGTCGTGGCAGTTACGACATGACCGCTGCTGGGATATATGTCTTACTCAGTCTGCCTAGAGAATTAGAACAGTTTTTCCCTATGGCGACCTTATTAGGTGGTCTGATTGGGTTAGGTATTCTGGCGAGTAATTCGGAACTCGTCATTATGCAATCTGCTGGTTTATCACGCTGGAATATCACAGTTTCCGCCATGAAGACGGCGGTAGTTATGGTTGTGTTCGTTATGGCAATAGGTGAATGGGTAGCTCCGGTCACCGAGGCTAAGGCTAAAGAAATTCGAACTGAAGCTATATATGGCGGCAGTTTATACTCATCCGATAGTTTAGTGTGGGCCAAAGACGGTGATAACTTTGTCAGTATTGGCGAGGTGATTGACAGTAATAATCTCATCGATATTAACGTTTATGAGTTTGATGCGGATTTAAATCTTCGACAAATTACCAGTGCAGAAAAAGCGGAGTTTGTGGATGATGTTTGGCGTTTAACTAACGTCGACTATACCTTTATTGGTGATAAAAAAATCCGTGGCCAAAATGTAAAAGTTGGCAGTTGGCAATCTACCCTTACGCCAGATAAGTTGAGTGTAGTAAGTGTTAAACCTGAGGCTTTGTCGATTCAAGGTCTTAGTGGTTATGTTCAGTATTTACAAAATAATAGCCAAGACTCAGGTCGTTACAGCTTGGCATTTTGGCGTAAAATATTACAACCGGTTTCTATTGGTGTGATGTTGTTGCTAGCGTTGTCATTTGTATTTGGCCCGTTGCGCAGTGTGACAATGGGAGCAAGGGTTATCATGGGGGTCTTAGCTGGCTTTGCGTTTTTTATTAGCAATGAAACCTTTGGAACCTTTAGCTTAGTTTTTCAACTGCCGCCTTTCCTTGGAGCCATCACGCCGAGTCTGGTATTTGCTGCGATTGCAGGCTTTTTACTTAGACGTTAGGCTCCAAAAATAGGCTGATAGTAGAGAGTCTGTTATTTATTTTATGTTAAATATATAACGTAATAAAAAGATAGCCGCCATAATGTATGTAAGCATAGATATTTGTTTATATTTCCCCATGCCCAAGTTCACCCCAACATAAGTAATAAAGCCTAAAGCGATACCTTCACTAATACTAAAAGTTAGGGGCATCGCCAGCAGTGCCACTGTCGCTGTTGCTAATGACGGTAGGTCGTCAAAATCTACTTGTCGGATTGACTCCATCATAAATATGCCCACCATTACTAGTGCTGGAGTTGTAGCCATTACCGGTATGACGACCATTAGTGGGGTGAAAAATAGAGCTAAAACGAAACACACACCCACTACAACTGCAGTAAGGCCAGTTCGCCCGCCTGCAGACACTCCTGAGGCTGACTCAACGTATGACGTGACCGGTGATGTTCCCAATGTTGCCCCAACTACACTAGCAGCCGCATCGGCTGTCATGGCACTTCCCATTTTGGGTAACTCACCTTTGCTATCGAGTAAGTTGGCTTTACGTGACACCCCAATCAAAGTGCCTATGGTATCGAACATATTCACAAACAGCAGGGCGAATATTAAATCCCAGGTATGTGCGAAATTTTCTAAGGGATACATTATATCCATAGCAAAAAACGTTGAGGATATACTCTCAGGTAAGCCTATAATTCCCGTGGGCGTTGGGGTTAACATATCTTCTCCATAGGGAACGAAAGCACCAATAATCGCTAGACCAATCACAGAGATTAAAATAGCTCCTGTGACATTCTTTGCCACCAATATTATGGTTCCCACTATGCCGACTAATGCGAGTAGGGTCACGGGTTGAGAAAGATCCCCAAGTGATACTAAAGTGGCGGGGTTATCGATAATCAGGCCTGCATTTTTTAATCCAATAAATGCGATAAACAAGCCTATGCCGCATTGCACGCCTATTTTCAGGGCTGCGGGGATAGAGTCAGCGATTTTTTTGCGTATTCCTAATAACGACAGCAACACAAATAAAATACCGTTCCAGAAGACAATGCCAAGGGCCGCTTCCCATGGCACTTCGCGAGTAATGCATATGGTAAACGCGAAGAAAGCGTTTAACCCCATACCCGGTGCCATAGCAATGGGGTAATTGGTCATGAAAGCCATTAACAAAGTGCCAATACAGGCCGCTAATGCGGTGACTGTAATTAGGCCAGCAACGGGCATACCAGATGCAGATAAAATGCTCGGATTAACCACCAATACATATGACATGGCAGCGAATGTCGTTAGCCCAGCTATACATTCTGTCTTAAAGTTAGTGCCATGTTTAGATAGACTAAAAAAGCGCTCTAAAAGTGTATTCATTAAGTGATGTCTCTTTTTATTATATTTATTCTGATTTTTATTAGCATGTTTTTAGTATACTAAAATCAAGGGCTTGGTGGAGTTTGGCTATATATGTGCCAATCGTCAAGCAAGGCTTCTACAACGGTGCTACCAACGCTATACGCCGACTCCAATGCCGAGCGCATGCCAGCAAAACCTGCTTCACCACTTTCCATGGCTAAATTTTCCGCAGCGCTTAAACCTTCAGGTTGCATAGAATAGTTGCTGCCAGTGCGTAGCACCATCACTCTGTCTCTATCGGCTTTGCCAATTCGGTGTAAATATTCTATCGCTTGCATTGTACCGGTGTCTTCCATACCAGAGCTGACGAAGTTACCCTCACCGTTAGTCCAATATTTAGTCCAGTCATTTGCCCATTTATTCAGGCGCTTTCCATGCCAAAAAGTAGATGCAGCAAGCTGGTCGCCTTTGAGCACGAAAGGTTTTCGTTGAGCATTGGCAAAGCTGCTATATTTTTCACGTAACTCAGCCATTGCCGGGTAATCAGTTAATTGGATATCTTTAGTTAGGGAAAAGGCCCATTCAGTTAAACCAGGATTCAACTGATAAACTTCGCCATTGGGATTATGAGGTGTATCTGAAGCGTGTTTGCTGTCTGGGTAAGGAGCTGTTGCAAATAATGGGAAATAGCCAGTAGACCACTCTTCGGGTATTTCTCTAGCGTCAATTTGGTGAGCGAGATCACCATCTACTAACCAAGTGGCCCATGCTGCAGAACCTATGGACGCGTCTGCGGGGTCAAAACCGGCTATGCCAGCCACTAACCAGTAGGCTTTACTAAAATCAAAGCGAGGATCCAAGCCTAATGCCATAATAGCTGCAGTGGCTTTTGCTGTGCCCATGCCCGTAACAATTCCCATAACACCAGTGTCAGTGTTCATATAAATATCGTGATGGGAGTGGGGAAAATCGAATTTTGTAGATAACTTCTGACCCGCTTTCCAGAGTTGGAATTCACCGGGTTTATCACCTTCATCCTCACCAATTTCAAACATAGTGACAACCACTACTTTAACTTCAATTGGTAATGGGGTCGTTGTTGAATTAGATTCACTATTACCGACAGTGCAAGCTGTCAACCCTAACATAGTGAAACTAAGTAATGCACTGTTGACTAATTTTTGGAGATTAATGCTAATCATTTGTCGATTCCTGTGAAAAGGGTAAATATGTCATAAAAACATATTTACCCCTATACCAATAAAGCGTTAATTAACTTATTTTGAGGTTATTGCTAACATTAAAATTTATAGCTAAATTTCGCTTGATAGTGTCTTGGCAACTCAGGCAGTACAATTTGAGCACCAAATAGGTCTGGGAAGTTTGCACGGTAATATTTTTCATCCGTAAGGTTCTTAATGGATAAACTCGCTGTCCAGGTATCTGCATCGTAAACTACGCCCGCATTCACCAAGGTATAAGCAGGTAACTCAACTGATTTGGAGAAACTTGAGTAAGTTTCGTCAGCTCTAATTACACTTCCGTTTATTGCAAAACCGTTTTGGAAGTCGTAGGTCGCGGTTGCGGTGTAGATGTTTTCTGGAATCCCTTGTTTGCGAGCATCTTCTTTACTAGCTCCAGCATCTATTAATGTTAAACCGATAGGATTACCACCAAATACAAGTGACGGATCAGATAGGCTGGTAAGATCTTCAGCACCTAAGAAACCGAATAATGAACCACCATTTCCATTGTTGTACGCAGTTAAGTTGTACACTTTCATGTTGGTATAACCAGCAGTAACAACTAATTGCTCATTTACAACCCAACGTAATTCAAACTCCGTCCCTTTGTTCTCCGTCGTGGCATTGGTGACGATGGCTTGTGCATTGAAATCAGATCGTTCTTGCACATAAGAAGATAACGCAAAATACAAGGTATCATCTAAGAACGAGCCCTTTATACCAATCTCTTTTAATTCAGACGTATCAAATGCACCGTTATATGAATTACCATCATCATCAATTAATTGACCATAGCCAATCTCAGCACCCTGACCAGCAATTACCGTAGCTTGTTCAGCAACAGTAATGTAAGGAATCAAGCCAAAGCTCGTTTTATATGAAATACTCGTGTTCCAAGAGGTTCCACTGAAAGTATCTTCAGCAGTAACCACTGGGCCTTTCACTAATAGTTTATCACCGTGGCTAGTGGTTTCTACATCGATAGTGTCATAGCGAAGACCTAACACGATATTAAGACCGAAATCCCAAGTTAAATCGGTCATCGCCGCAATGCCATAATCGATGTAATGACCTTCGTCATAGTTATCGTAATTATCGTCAATACGGGTGGCCAACTCACGTCTATCTAATGCAGTTGATTCCATGGTTAGATCGCGACGGTTGAAGTACTCATAGGTAAAGTCATCACCATGCAAGAATTGAGTGCGTCGAACAGACGGTGAAATTTGAAACTGTGCAAGTAGAGAATCACTTTCGTATTCAGTTGAAAAAATCAATTTGTTTTCGAAAACAGAGCTTTCATGGAATTGTGAGAAACCATAGGCATTTTCATTGAGGTTTTCATATGCCTCATAAAACATTTGGTTTTTAATTTCCCAATCATTATCTGTGTAATAGATAATATCGAAATATAGAGTATCTACTGTGTTGGTTAATACATCGTCGGCGGCGACTAAAACTTGGTTACCGCTTAGAGTAGTAGTTCCTGGATTATCAAGCTGCATTAACTCAGTGGCGTCAGCATCGGTGAATGCTGGTGCAAAAGCATAGAAAAAGTTTTCTCCGGCCAGGTTTACAGCCGCATACTCTTCGTGAGAAATTGCACCTGAACCATCGGCATCAATGTTTTTAGCGGTACCGGTTATGTATGTCCCAGTATCAATTAAATTCTGGGTTAAGCGGTTCCAACCAGCAACTTGGTTTCCGTCATAATCATGATGCATTCCACCAAATTCAAAGCGCAAATTATCGGTAATATCTATATTAAAAGAGGCTTGTAACACGGTCTGATCTGTGGCTGAATTGTCATAGTAGCTCCCCGAGTTCTCTACTTCACCATAAAGGTAGAAGCCCATTTTTTTATCGCCGATAGAAGCTGGCCCGCCTAATTCAGCAGTTAACACACTTTTATCCCAACTTCCCAATGAATATGAGATTGCACCTTTGTTTTCATCTAAATATTGACCACCGCTAGCACGGGCAGATTTAGGGTTAAAGTTAAGATACCCGCCAATTTTTGCTGGTCCGTAAATAGGAGAAGCTGGTCCTCTAACAATATCAATGCTGCTTGAAGCACCAATTGGAGTGGGGTAGTTGCCAGGGTTATCTAGGCGTTTAACACCCCGAAAATAGGCTTCACCCGGAGTACCACGGACATCCAAAGAACCGGCAACACCAAAGAATGATTGGGTATAAGTTCCTGGTGCGAAAGCAACTAATTCATCTATGTCTGATACAGCAAAACGCTCGAGTTGTTCATCACTAATCGTGGAGGCTGATCGTGGGGTTTCCAATATAGATTTACCAAAACCGAATACTGATTCCACATCTTGACCAGGTAGGCTGCCTAAAGAACCTGTAACAGAGATGCGCTCTACGCTTTCCTCAGCTTCTTGTGCAAATAAATTTAATGGCTGCAAAGCTGCAAGACCAATAGCAATTCCCAATGCTAGAGGGTGTAACTTTTGTTTTTTATTCTTTTTCATTGTGTGTTTCCTGGCTGTGTGTAATTCTTTTTCAATTAATTGATAATTATTTTTGTATCAATTAGTTAAGAGAGTTAGCACAAAAGATGCCAGTAAGTTGACCGGATGGTCAGTTTTTTGTGGTGATTTTAACTTTATGAAATATATAGATAATTTTTAATTATGGCGTGTTTGGGTTTTTATAAGAAGTCGAATAAGATTAAGTTGTGCACCACAAAAAGCATAAAAAATAATCATTGCACCATACTGAACATTTTACGCGGTTGAGGTGAAGGTGGATTTCTTTACCGGCGGGGCTGTGTAAGGGCTAACGGCGGTAAATAAACTTCCATTTGTAGTGACTATTAGTCGTTTTACTGAGCTGGCTTAAAGTGATTTCCAAGCACGGTGGTGATTAGCATCTTTGGTTAGGACCAACATTTCAGTGCCTGCTAGTCTATCTTGCAAAGATTGTTTGTTTTTGACATCAAATAACACCAGCAACGTACCTAATCCACCCAGAGAAAATATAATCCGCATAAGTGCTCGGCCATAACCTAAGGGTTCATCAGTGGTGCTGAACAAACGCAAACGCCAAGCTCGCATGCCAATGGTTTGCCCACCGTTACGCCAAAACCACAGAAAAAATACTAAAATCCAAAAACCAACCCAAATTTGCTCGCTAATTTTGAACCATAAGGCATGATCGGTAAAATCCATGAAATGTTCAAAACCTTGATTAGCAATAATACCGTTTTCAAATAAGACTAAACCAATAACGGAATAAATTAGCCCTGCACACATACCAATAGCCACGGCCACTAGAATGTCGTATATCATGGCTGCTAAGCGTTTAAAAAAGCCAGCGCGGGGAAAGTGTTGGGTAGTATCAGACATTTCAACCTAAATTGTTGTATTTCAAAGCGTGCATAAATCATTCAGCATCAATTAGCCGGCAGTCATTTTGCTAACGCTTTAAATTAAAAATATATTCGACTCACGATTAGTGGAGCAGCGGTTAGCCTACCAAGTGAGTGAGTGAGTACCTATCACGGGTTTCATTCGATTTTTTTCGGACTGCTTCTAACGCTTCTGCTTCAGATATTTCAAATAATGAATTAATCAAACGATGGAAATGACCGTGCATAGCAGCTCTTGCTTCTTGCGAGTCATGATCTTTCAACGCTAGATAAATTCGTCTATGTTCTTCGAGACGATCTTGAACACTGCTACTGCAAACACTCTTATAAGCGGTGGCAATCTGAGGTTGAGATTCGCGTAACGTCCAATAATGCTGTATTGAATACAGTAAAGCGGTATTGCGTGTTGCTGTGGCAATAATTGAATGAAATTCACGGTCAGCAGTTTCTGGTTCATTACCATTTTCCATTGCTTCCAATGTCTTCTCGAGTGCTTCTAGCTCCTTTTCCGTAATTGATACGGCTGCCAGGGCTGCAGCTTCACCTTCAACCAGTGCTCTTGCTTGAGTAAGTTCAAAGGCACTGATTTTTGGTGTTGCCTGACCTTTCAATGCACTATCGATGACATATACACCTGAACTTACTTTAACTTCAACTCTACCTCTAACTTCTAATGCAATGATTGCTTCGCGTATAGTTGGGCGACTGACTTCAAAGTTCTCTGCTAATTCCCTTTCCGGAGGAAGGCGACTACCCACAGGGTAGCGGCCAGCATCAATTTGAGATTCGATCTTGCTTACAATCTGCCAAAACATACGACGATTTTTCATTTTCTAAATTTTTCCTGAAACAAAATTTTACAGTAAAGACCTAACTCGTTAAGTCTGCACCAAATAATCCGTGAATTATACTCGCACTTAACTTCAAAACCAATTTGTATACAAGGGTCTTGTAAAGACCCTAACTTTTTACTCTCGTCAGCGTTTAAATGCTCGTTGGTCAAACAAGTTTCGTTTTAGATTTAAATAGGCAAAACAACTGCTCCTATTAAATCTCGGTGGATAAAGGTTTTTTATTCGCTCTAGTCTACACCTTAATCTATTTACGAATCTTGTTAAGTGCTTAATTTTAAATGCATATATTAATTTTCATACCGCACTAATTCAACAAAGGGCTAAACCTTAATTGGCTCGTGAGAGATTTTCACCAGTAAGGTGGTGAAGTCCTTTGTTTGGTTATACCTTTTTTATATTTTGGTTGACAATTTGAGTTGTTCAGGTAACTTGATTGCGCCCGCGTACCCTGCGGTGGCCACCTCGGTGGCCTATTTTTCACCTACCTAATTTTGAAACTGTCATCCCATTTCGAAAATCTATTATATCTATAATTTACTATCGTGGTAAGATCAATTATTGTTATTGGTAATGTTACTATTTTATTTTGGTTAGTTTGTTGTTGGCGGTTTTTCCTCAATCTGGGAATCGCCAGAAGCTAGACATAAATGGCAGATCATCCTGATCTAGGTGTGGTTTTACAAACAAGAGAGCTAAATAAAGATGCAAAAAAGTACTGATTCGAACATATATTCTGCAAAACCTATTGTCATGATTGGAGAGTGTATGATGGAGCTAAGTCAATATGACCAAGACAAGTTTTATAAAAGCTTTGCTGGAGATACTTACAACAGTAGTGTTTATATGAAACGTGCTTTTGAGCATTTAGATGTCAACTTCATGAGCTGTATCGGTAGTGATGCCGTCAGCGCTCAGCTACTCGATACCTTACATCATGAAGGTTTAGATAATCGTTTTATTGAAGTTGATGCAAAACGAATCATGGGGACCTACATGGTGCAAACAGATGAGCAAGGTGAGCGTTCTTTTTTGTATTGGCGCAGTGATTCTGCAGCTAAACAGCTAATGAAAAATTTGTCAGTGGATGCAGAACAAGCATTAGAAAAGTCTCAACTTATCTTTTTTTCAGGAATTACCTTAGCGATTTTAGACGACATTGACCGTGCTAAGTTACTTCACATGCTTTGTCGTTTGCGCAACAAAGGAGTGAATATCGCCTTTGATCCAAACTATCGCCCGAGTTTATGGAAAACCCCCAAAGTCGCTAAAAGTGCCATTGGTCAAGGCTTCCAAGTCGCCAATATATTGTTACCGGGAATTGAAGATTTTGAATTGTTTGAGTTGCGTCAACCAGAACAAATAGTTAAGTTTTTACGTACTTGTGGTTTTGATGAGTTGATTATTAAAGATGGCTCAAAAAGTATTTTAGGTTATTCCAAAGATGTTTCGTATGAAGTGCAAGTGGCCCCAAATCCCAAGGTAGTCGATACCACTTCTGCTGGAGATGCGTTTGCGGGTGTGTACCTTGGCGCTAGAATTGCGGGATTCGATATTAAAAGGGCAATTGAACAAGCCGCCGCGGTAGCCAAAGAAGTGACTAATCACCGAGGTGCAATCATGCCTCATGAAAAGTTTAAATGCTTTTGGAATGAATACAAAGCTGCGTAATACTGGTTATCAGACGTAGGTTTACCTTGCATTTAACCAAATTGGAGTAGACTATTCATTTATATGGATTTGGTTAAATGCACTAGGAAAAATGCCTCCAACGTCTAACATCAAAAATGGTCAAGATTTAGTTTTACGTGACATTAATCGTCTTAAACAAAAAATCACCTTTAATAATGTCCCTCCGTTTTACCACGCAGTGTCTACTTCTTTGGGTCTTGCAGAGGGGATGTTTCGGTATGGCTTTGAAAACTCCCTTGATGGTTTATTAGATCAGTCTAATTGGAATGCCACAACTCTTGAGGCTAAGAAAGGGCCATTTGATTCCATTGAGTTTACTCATGGGCCCAGATTATCAATTTATAAGGTATTTACCCATAGAGGTTTCGAAGTTCATTGTATCCCTTGGATGAAAAATCAGGAAATTGACAGAGAAGTAATAAATCATCCTGATATGGAATTTAAGCGCTGGGTCCCCAGCTCCATGAAAGTTCTGTTTCGTATAGCGCAATTACATACTTTTATACAAAGCTATTTTGATATCGGTGATGAAGCAGACTTAGAGTTAATCAAATATGCTCATAATATTAGCGAGGATTTTATTGATGATCTTCATAAAAAGTTAAATGTAGTTAAGGTACACGGCATCTCAATCCGCTCTCTTTTTGATGTGATGGAGAAAAAGCATAAAGCGGGTGAAGACTTTTATCTGCCTAAAGTGTATGACTTCAGTGACCAATAAAATCCTTTTAGAGTAAATTGATCAACTTGAAATAGCTGTAGGGGACGAAGTCAGCCCCCAAGTAACCCCTTATGTTTAGTGTCTTAATGATCAAAGCAGTTCATTTAATATGGCGGATCTTAATACCGACAGTACGCAACAAAGACGTCCACCACCGCCGCCGCAAGGGGCAGTGCCTCCGGGTCTTGAGTCATCGGTTGCGTCTTTGTCATCAGATCAGCAAGAGCAAGTTAGTTCCATGCTAAGTTCGTTAACGAAAGATCAGCATGATGAACTAAAAGCATTTATGGATAGCAATAAGTCTCAAGCCAGCACACTAAGTGATGAAGAAAAAGGAAGTCAGTTTCTAAACGCTTTGTCTGAAATTAGTGGACAAAAGTCCACTACGGATAGTTTGCAAACGGTAGATACCTACGCTTAATGATTAAAAGTTGGCACCACGAACACATCAAATGGTAGATAATGCTTATTTTATCGACATTTGATGAGGTTCATTGCATAAAATACTTGCAAGCAGAAAATGCGAAGATATAATGCGTGCCACTCGTTTGCACAGCGAGTATACCAAACGCTTAGTCAAATTGATTAAACGTACGTTGCCAGAGTGGCGGAATTGGTAGACGCAGCGGATTCAAAATCCGCCGCCAGTAATGGTGTGCCGGTTCAAGTCCGGCCTCTGGTACCAAACTTAACCTGCTTATTAGCAGGTTTTGTCGTATCTGGACCATAGTAAATTTAGCTCGCCGGACTACGGGTGGTTTTGTTTCTTCGAGGTTGGATAATACAAAACCTAGGTTGAACCCGTCCATGGTGACGCACCCAGCCACGCCATCCATGGCGTGTCGTGCGGCTGGACGCAACTGCGTTGCTAAAGAAACCAGCCTTACCCTCTTGTACCAAACATTAAACCAACTTTTTAGTTGGTTTTTTTGTGCCTGAAATTTGATGTTGTAAGGTTAATGAAGAGCCCACTTTTGTAGGCGGGTGCTTTAACCCTGCGGTTGTTTTTGGTGCCATGGCCTGAAGGCCATGCTACAGGTGGGGTTGTTTTTTGGTATCCATGGCCTAAAGGCCATGCTATAGCTGAATACATATTTTCGAGGTTGGATAATACAAAACCTAAGTTTTCAGTCTATTAATATACTCACGTAAAACCCTTGCATGGGTGTATCTCGCATTTTTTGAAGCATACAAAAGAATTATTTCGGTGTTATCTACAACCTTCAACTTTTCTTTGATTAATGCTTTTTTTTCGCTTAGCTGATGTAAATATTTTTTTCTGAAATCGGACCATCTTTTTGAATCATGATTAAACCACTTTCTCAGATCATTATCAGGAGCAATATCTTTCCACCAGTCATCAAGGGCAGCTCCACTTTTTGAAATCCCTCTGGGCCATAGTTTGTCAATCAGAACTCGATACCCTTTCGGGCTATGACTATCGTAGATCCTGTGAATTTTAATATTCATAAATTACTGCTCACAAACGCATCAGGTTTGACGATCCCAAAATCCATTTTTCTTATAAACTTCAAATCTAGCCCAGCCTAGGAATTCATTTAAATAGCATTCCCCTTGCGTGCCTTGATCAGCGCCGGCAACAATCAGGTAGCGGACACTTTGCTTTGCACGCTTTGAATTGTAAATATCCTTGATGTACCTAATTTCCCATTCGTTTCCAAGCTGCCCATTACTATAATAGCTGGCACTTTTCACCGATTCAGGGTGTTCAGTGCCTTTCTCTGCATTAATTTTTGCCAGCTCAAATAATTCAATCCAGCTTTCGTCGGTTAAATCTATATATGAGTCATGCTGATTCACCGCTGCGATGAAATCCTCCAGAGTTATTTCTGATCCTCTCTGGCTAGGTGAAATACGTGACAGCGTGTTGCCTAAATGGAAAAAGTGAGCAGGATAGCGACGCCATTTGAATGGGAAATTGAGTGCGAATGCGAAAGCAACCATTACAATTGCACTGAATAGTACGGGAAAGAGAGCATAGTAGTAGCCGAGGGTTTGAACTGCGTCGCCTCCTAGTACGGCAGTTAATGCGGTCGCTCCACCTGGAGGGTGTATGCAGCGGAGAAAATGCATAAATAATATCGACCCACCTACTGCGATACTTGCTGAAACCAACGGAACACCAATATTTTGGCTGCAAAAAATGCCAAAAACAGCGCTGATAAAATTGCCACCAATGACCGGCCATGGCTGCGATAACGCACCGTGCGGTACGCAAAACAGAAGAACGGCTGTTGCTGCAATGGGTATGAGCATAAAGCTATCGGCGAAAATGGACGCGCTGTCGGTGATATCTGAACGGGTCAACTCAAAGCCAGCCATATATATCAAACCGATACCCAGCATACCGGTTGCACCTGAAACCATTTTTTCTTTGAGCGATGCTGCCCCGCGGCCTAATCCTAAGAAAAGCCGCAATTCGTTAAGGAAGGTGATCATTGTTTGCACAAGTCAGTGCCTTTGAGATTTATACTGTTTTAAATGTAAAGGATACCAAAGGTCAGATTTCATATATAATGAATATTAATACACTTTGATATTGAAATTATTGATATAAAACTATGGATATAGGCCTTGCACGCACTTTTATTACCGTTGCTCAAACAGGAAGCTTTGTTGCTGCTGCTAACCAATTACATGTTTCACAAACAACGATTACTGCGCGAATAAAAAACCTCGAGCGCCAGGTGCAATGCACGCTGTTAACGAGAAATAAAAGCGGGGCGCACCTGAGCGAAAGCGGGAGACGTTTATTACCCTATGCGCATCAATTGGTTCAGACATGGGAGTCTGCGGTCAGAGATTTACCGGTGCCTCAAGAATCAACGCAGACCATCACAATTGGCTGTGAACAAAGTCTGTGGAACCCGCTGCTTTCGGAATGGGTTGGGAGCATAAGGCAGGCAAATAAGCTTGTGGCAGTAAGAGTAGTAATCAGCGATTACACTATGCTGAACAGAGACACCAAAGCAGGTCTCATTGATATTGCAATAGTTCATCTACCTGTTTACTCTAACAGTCTCGGTATTGAGCATCTTGTTGACGAAAAGCTCATCTTGGTTGGCACGTCAACCGATGCAAATTATGTGTATGTCGACTGGGGAGATGATTTTAAAAGGCAGCACAATCTTGCATTTCCCGAGTTGATTGAAAATCACACTTATTTCAATTACGGTCCGGCTGCACTTCAATACATTATCAAAGAAGGCGGGCGTGGCTATTTCCGCACACGTGTAATCAATCGATACCTCAAAAGCGCGTTATTAAAAAAAATAGATAGCGCGCCAGAGTTTTCATATCCGGTTTACCTGATTTATCGTAAACCGGTCATTGAAAACATTGAAGATTACATTAACCCGCTAAAAGAACTTGCTGTACGAACAAATAATTGGTTCTGATGTTTTAACAAACGGCTAGATAGCGGAACACCGATTTAAAGATCGGCATGTGGGCCAAATACTTCGTAATATATGTGATCTTCAGCAACGCCAAGAGTTAAAAGTTGTTGTTTGATAAACCTCATAAAACCGCCTAGCCCGCAAATATAAAAATAGCCGGAATCAATAGGAAGCGTGTCCGATACGGCGTCAAGATTCATCGACCCCGGTGCCTTTGAAGAAATTTCTGATAAAACGCTGGAAATCTTAGCCGCACTTTCTGCGGCAACACTTAAAACAGGGCTTGAATTTGATTCGCTGACAAATGCCGCTCTACATGCTGAAAAAGTGGTGAGCGAGCTAATCATGGAGGCTTTCCTGCGAGATGGTGGGGAGCTTATAGGGCAAAGCGATGCAATGCGAAGTCTTAAATCGGATATCCAGCTTGTCGCAATATCCGATTATACCGCGTTGGTTTTAGGTGAAACCGGGGTGGGTAAAGAGTTGGTTGCAAGAACAATTCATCAGCATTCGAAGCGTAAACGGATGCCGCTGGTACATGTTAATTGTGCTGCATTGCCTGAATCTTTGGCTGAATCTGAGCTTTTTGGGCATGTTAAAGGAGCGTTCACCGGTGCTGAGAAAGAGAGGCCAGGAAAGTTTATGCTCGCCAACGGCGGTACACTATTTCTCGATGAAATAGGCGAACTTCCGTTAAATGTGCAAAGCAAGCTACTGAGAGTATTACAAAATGGCGAAGTTCAGGCTCTTGGAAGCGACCAAATCAATCGTGTGAATGTAAGGATTATTGCGGCGACCAATCGAAATCTAGCTAGCGAAATAGAAAACGGTAATTTTCGATCGGATTTGTATCATCGTCTGTCTATTTATCCGATCATAGTTCCACCTTTGCGGGATCGAAAGGGTGATGTTGCTTTGTTAGCAAACTTTTTCCTTGAACGAACATGTATTAGGTTAGGTCTCAGGCAACTTGTGCTTTCCCGGATGGCACTAAACGTTCTGCAAAACTATCATTGGCCGGGAAATGTGCGTGAACTAGAGCATGTCATTAACAGAGCTGGCTTGCTGGCAAAGCGGGAGTATAGAAGCTCAGAGGTAGTAACAATAGATTTAGAATATTTCGATTTACCAAGCATGCCTAAACAAAGTGCATTAGATGCGTGTAACAAGCGAGAAAAAAAATTAACTCACCACAGCAATGTTAATTTGCGTCAAGCAACAGATGATTTTCAAAGGGATATTATCACTGATGTGTTGATACATAGCGATCTCAACTGGAGCGCCGCTGCAAAAAAATTGGGAGTGGACCGTGCAAATCTGGTAAGACTATCGAAACGATTGCATTTGAAAGTAGAGAAAAAAGTCGTCAGATAATTGTTTGAGAATAAAATTTTTCAGTTTCATCCTACGAAGTCTTGGACTTGTTCTAAACGTGGGTTATATCTTCGGGGTTGGATAACATAACTTAGGTTGACCCCGTCCCTGGTGGCTCACCCAGTCCGAATGTCCGTGTCTGGCCGTTCAACTGGCTGGAGCTGAGCTCCAGAGGGCCTCAGCTTCACCCTCAGGTACCAAACATTAAACCAACTTTTTAGTTGGTTTTTTTGTGTCTGAAATTTGATGTTGTAAGGTTAATGAAGAGCCCACTTTTGTAGGCGGGTGCTTTAGCCCTGCGGTTGTTTTCTGGTACCCATGGCCTAAAGGCCATGCTACGGAGGGATTGTAGGTGGTGGCTTTAGTCCCGCGGTTGTTTGTTGGTGCCATGGCCTAAAGGCCATGCTACGGAGGGGATTGTAGGTGGTGGCTTTAGCCCCGCGGTTGTTTTTTGGTGCCCATACGGGTAAGTTGATTTTAGTAATTGATGTTTTATGCTTTAGGTAACTTAATTACGGTTGTCTACATACTGTTGGCTGGCCGAGCCTAACAACAGCATTGCAGCTTTGATTACTTGTGCTATTACAAAGCTGGGATCGTGATGCATAAAAATACCAGCAACTTCACAACCGAGTATTTGCCTACCTTCAAATTCTTGAGTTACGAAGCGTCCAATTGGAGCCCATAACTGCAGTTGCTGAATAAGGGATTCTGGGAGCCTTTTTATTTCGAACTCTTCTTTTTCAAGCAAATGACCACTGACTTTAATCCAGCCCGTTGCCAAATGATAAACACTAAAGCGAGATTTTAAATCAAGCCCAGGTAGACGTAGATCAATGACAAACGCCCCTTGGTGCTGTATTGGCTGTAGCCCAAGTTTTACCAATATGTCAGCAAGAGACAATTCCGAAGGCATGGCAGGTAATGTAGGGGCCTGTCGAGAAGAAACCTTGAATGTACCAAGCAACTCATCTGCATTGTTGGTTAAATGTATCATTAAGGATTTGAGCAACTTAATATCAGGCTTTATATTTTCAATGGGTATTGCGATACAAAGTTCGAGCTTGTTATCGTCGTCACTATTTGTTTGTAGTCGACTTACTGGAAAGTCCTGTTGGTATTTAAGGCATTCGGCAATTTTCAGGCGAACATTTACTCCCATAGGTTCGTGCAAACTAATGCGCAATGTATCTTCATCGTAAAAAATTGTAAAAGCCCGTAGCATGCCGGAGTGTTGAGGAAATTCCCAGCGAAAACCCGCATAGGGAATTCCCTTTTTTGTGTATTTTACTTCATAGACAAAACCGTCACTGTCTAGCGTTGCGAATAGTGAGCTGCTACTTAGCTTCATAGTAGTTAATACCTTAATTTGTTTCTCTTTCTCCACGTTTCCCATTAATGACCCCAAACGGACCAATAATAGTTCCAGGAGCCCGCATTTGTCCTGCTTCAGTAAACATAACGCTTGGAATTTGTGACTCGGGAATACTATATTGCGGTAACTGACTCATTCGTCGTGTTGTAATAGCAGGGTCGTTAGGTATGCGCCACGCCGCTCTTACTTGACCCGTTGGCGAAGTCTCAACAAATATAAACTCACTCGGAATCGGTGTTTCGTTTACAGTCAATGAAGGTGTCGATTCATAAATTGGCATTTCTCGGTAACCGCCGCCTCGTGAGCTAATCCCCCTGACTAAATGGTTTCGTAAAAAACTGTTCCAATAGCGAGCTTGCGGAGTGAAGTTAGCAATATCTGCGTTTGAGCTGCGCACCCCAGGCCCCTCTATACGATGAACATAATCAATACCGTGCCCTTTTTCAAATAAAACTCCAGTACCTTCTTGAATAAATGGGTTGTTTTGCCCCGTGCCACGTATTTCTGGCGCTAAGCGGTTTTCACCTCCTTGGTAATTATCGCCGGACGGACGCGACATCGCTTCACTTTGCAGAACTCTGTCTCCACTACGAATATTGTAATTAATTTTGCCTTGGCCATCAGAATAAATGCTGATTTCCAAAGGGATTTCGGGAGCACTAGGTTCGCGGGATATTACCCATTCGGGGCCTTGACGTGACCATCCGTGTCCCTCTGGAAGCACGGGTAAACGTTCTCGTGGCAGCATATGGAAATCTTGCATAGGCCCGCGCACTTCAGGTGTTACGGTTTGACTTCGTGGACCACTACCTCTGAGCCCACGAGCCATGAAGAAGATACCAACCAATTGCAGTACACCTGTAGTACCTGCTTCCCATTGTTCTTCTTCAGTTCGATTGAGTGATTCGCCTGTTAATATGGATTCATTCGTCGCTCCCTCAATAACACCCGAGATACCGAGGGTATCGAGTACTGCAATTATTGGAACCAGCAACAGGCGCCAGCGGTTATCAGAGTTCCAAGCTTCAGATAAGCGCGCGGCGTAGCTCATAACGAAACCTGCTGCCAGTGCTAAAGCCCCCAGTACCAACATAACCGTGCCAAACGCAACAGCCCCTTTTAAAGCAACGACAATCAAACCTGCAACCACAGCCATACCACCCATTAACGCTGCGAATTTACCGACAGCAGTTAAAATTCCTCGCGTCCATGGTGGTAACTCATTCCATAAACTTTCGATGGCTGACGCAATTTCATCTAAGCCGCTAAATAGCGATGACAGTGCTCCTCCAATTATCTGACCCAAAGCGTTGGTTAGATCATCAAACCAGCTACTATCTTGGGCTTCTAATTCAGCCAGTTGCCGTGCAAGTTCTGCAGCATCTGCGGAATAAAGGTAAGCACGCAAGCTGCCATATTGCTCTCCTGCTGTTAATTGTGGATCTATAAAATCTGCCGTGCGTGAAACATTAATTAATGATAAACCACCCCAGTGACCAAGGCCTGAAGCCGCTGTATCAGATAGTATGCGGAGACTATTTCCCGTCCCTGCATATGTCGCGTAATAAGCATTAAATGAACTACTACCGCTTATAGACACACTCATGTAACCTGTGTCGCCTTGTAAAGAAAGTAAAGACTCATAGGAAGGAGTCACTCCGGCCAACACTGAAGCCGCAGTAGCATCACTAATGTGCACCTGGCTATCGATTTCAACCGTTGCGTTACGTCCATTGCTATCGGTGTAGGTGATTGTGCGTGAATAACTTAGAATATATGGATAGGCGGGTCTTTGATCAGATGGCCCAAGTCCCATTTCCGGATTGTTTCGAACAATTGCAGGGCCAACTACTGATACCCTTCGGTTTGGTTCATAGTCTAAAACGACAGTGGTGTTACTCTGAATCGTACCACCGCTGCCAGAAGCTGAGACAGAAACATCGTAGCGGGCTCTACTTTCATTATTTAAATTAGTGTCAGAACTGGTTTGTAACTCCAAATTAGTCTGGTTGTCTGGGTTGGTTAACCCTTGAGTGTTGAGTGCACTTTGTTCTTCTTGCCCTTGTTGCTCTAAATTAGGAAACCAATCTTCAGTACCGTAAGCTAATAACATACCTCGGGGGGCAGAATATTGGGGTGTATAACTTTGTCCAGTAAGAATAGTCTCTGCACCAAGCCTTGCATCAGCTTCAAGTTGGTTTCGAGAACCTAATGGCGCGCCACTTCTAAATTGCAAGCGGTGAACGTTTTCATGGGCTAGAACCCGCTCACGGTTTGGGTGGGACTGAATCAACTGTGAAAAAAAAGATTGGCCATCTTTTGTTACTGCAACAGGAAATGGAGTGGGGATTTTCTTATCTGAGTCTTTGCCTCGTGAGCAATTAGATCTTTGAGCTAAGGCTTTACTTTTATGGCTATCAGTTGAATCGGTTTTTGCTGTACGTGGTGAATGTGTTTTTGATGAAGTCGCTGCAATGTTACTGGCAGGATGAGTCGCAAGGCCATGCCAAAGAGGGTTATAGTGACGATTTACCGATGTTCCTGCATTTTTCTCTTTTTTAATTTCATGCTTGGATGCTGTGCTCGGTTTTTCTTTACTACTACTCTTAGCGGCTAGCATTTAGGCGACCCTATCCTTTGAGTTACTGCTTATTATTTAAACACATTTGGGTTAAAAAGTAACCAGTTTATTTGGGGTAAACGTATCAGCTAAGGTTGATTTTACTAAATCGACTTTGTCCGAAGGATGTGTTTTTGCATTGTTGCAAACCACATAGGGTTTTCATTAAGGTTAATCTTTTTATTGTCGGTGGAAGCTTTAGTCCCGCGGTTGTTTGTTGGTGTCCATGGCCTGAAGGCCATGCTACGGAGGGGGTTGTAGGCGGTGGCTTTAGCCCCGCGGTTGTTTTTTGGTGCCATGGCCTAAAGGCCATGCTACGGAGGGGATTGTAGGTGGTGGCTTTAGCCCCGCGGTTGTTTGTTGGTGCCCATGGCCTGAAGGCCATGCTACAGAGGGTGTTTTTTTGTAGGTGGTGGCTTTAGCCCCGCGGTTGTTTGTTGGTGCCATGGCCTGAAGGCCATGCTACAGAGGGTGTTTTTTTGTAGGCGGGTGCTTTAGTCCCGCGGTTGTTTGTTGGTGTCCATGGCCTGAAGGCCATGCTACAGGTGTTTTATTGTAGGTGGTGGCTTTAGCCCCGCGGTTGTTTGTTGGTGTCCATGGCCTGAAGGCCATGCTACAGGTGTTTTATTGTAGGTGGTGGCTTTAGCCCCGCGGTTGTTTGTTGGTGTCCATGGCCTAAAGGCCATGCTACAGAGGGTGTTTTATTGTAGGTGGGTGCTTTAGCCCCGCGTGCGTATTGGAGCACGGAGGGATATTTTATTGTATTGTGCCTATCTGCTCATAATACTCGGCCACGTCTTGCATTTGCTGCTCGTCTAATTCACTGGCAATCACATTCATAATAATTGAATGTCTTTTGTTGCTAGTAAAATCTTTTAATTGTTGAAGCAGGTATTCTTTGTTTTGGCCGGCTAGGTTTGGCCAAGTATCGTTAATTGTTTGGCCTGTCATACCGTGGCATGAGATACAATTTGCTCGTACATTTTCACCAGCTTTATTGATAGATGCAGAACGGGCTTTTTCGAAAGGTAAACTCGCATAATAATCGGCAATTTTGAGTAAATCTTGTTCGCTGAAATTGGTAAGTAAGCCGCTCATCAACACATTTTCTCGACTGCCATTTTTAAAGGCTTTTAATTGAGCGAGTAAATAACCTGGTTTTTGTCCTGCTAAACTTGGCCACTCTTTGACGACCGCTACGCCGTTTTCACCATGACATGCCGTACAACTCGAGGTGAGATGTTCGATATCATCGGCAGCTAAGCTTTGTGCCGTCAGCAAACTGAAACTGGTTAACAGCAAGATATTTACACACACATTCTTTAACGGAGTTTTCATAATTATTAATTCTCAAAAGGTGTTTAATTTGTAGTGTTGTCTGAAGTGTCGTGAGCTAAAATTTGCTTTAACAATTTAGCTCTATGTTCAACCACTTCCATCAATGGCTCTTGTCGTAATCTTGCGACTTCTTGTTCGGTATAGGGTACAAAGTTATTTGGAACACTGTTTTTTCCCATAACTGGGATCATCCAATTCATCAATTCAGCAAGTTCTTTACTGTCCAATGCACTGTTAGCAGCACCAGGGACTTTGATTAGGTACTCACGTCCTGCGACGCTATTTAAGAATATTCCAACCGCACCATTTAAGTTGGGGACATCCTTTCCTCCACTGCCGTCTCCCACGTGACAACCCTGACATAACATTTGATAGTTAAATAAGGCCCTTGCTTCATTGATGGCTTCAGCCGCACTCGCATTTGCACCAATGACAAAGCATGACAAGAGCAGGTTGATAAGGCGTTTTTTCATAGGTAATTACTTATCAAAGGCGATGCCAACGACTATGGCGGTTGAACAGTGATACACTGAACTACTTGCACCTAGGCACCAGTTCACGTCGTTAGATTTGTCTGAACGATATAATGGACGGTCGCCCTCATCTCTTTGACATAGGCAAGTGTTGCATTGGGTTTTGCCACAGCAGTCGTTATATGAGATCACATAATTGCGTCCATCTACGGGGTTGGTGCAGGTACCAATCCAAGTAATAGGTGACATCTCGGTCCCAGGAGGACATGAATTAGTTGAGCCTCCACAACATTCACATAAAAAACCATCTACCGCACAATAACGCCAATAATCACAGCTACCTGGGTCGCCAACTTCTTGGGGGAGTTTTTGCGGTTCGGCTGCGCGAGCTACAGGAAGTAGTGGTATGGCGCTGGCTCCAACTAAGCTAGCCCCCAGTTTTTTAAGTAAGCCTCGTCTGCCGTTCGTTTGTGCAAGTTCACGAGCCTTTTTTTCAAATATTCTGTCTAAAAACTTCATATTATTTAACCTCCACGAACTGTTCATCGCTTTGTTGGCCTTGCATGAACTCTTGGATTGAAGCTGTTTTGCGCTCTTTGGCTTCAAATAAGCTATCTAAGTGCTCTCGTGAGTTAATAATCCCCATAGATGCAACATTGCCCTGCTCATCAATGACGACCCCATAAGGTAGTTTTGCCACCCCATAGGATTTTCCTAACACTTCTGAAACTATATAAGGGTAATCAGATAAACCGTACTGCTTCACAAAGCCCGCGTGATCTTGGGTTTTGCCATCACTAGCTAAAATAAGATCTATCCATGAATTTTCTGATTTTGCGGCGGATTTTAGTGCTGGTAATAAGCTTTTACACACGGGGCAGTCGGGGGAGACAAAAAACACTAATTGTGACTTGTTGTTTTTTGATTTGCCGCCAACATCAACTAGCGTTGAAGACAATGTTTGCAGGCTTAAATTAGGCGCTGGCGCTCCCACTTCCAAAGTCTGATTCATGGCTAGGGCACCGGCAGGGGCAACTCGTTCAAACAGCACACCCACTTGTCGGGTTAATGCAAATATAACGATGGATTGTAAGATAACAACTATCCATAAAACACTATTCGATACGGTAATAAAATCCATTAGTGGGTCCTCAAAATAGAAATTTTTTGCGCGTTAGCGATTAAGTTCTCAACGCAAGAATAAGTTAAAATTAAAAAAGCTCCTGTCATGAGCACGGCGAACCATAAAGAAGAAGTAAACCCTGCCGTTTGTAGGGTGCAGGTTAATACCAAAGGCACTAACAGCCCATTTCTGACAATTAACGGCCAGCTTACTTTGATGTGAGCGTTTGGACCGCTGCAACCACAGCTGATATCCCGTTTGCCTTTCATTAATTGAATGGCCATAGCAATTAAATACATACTTAGAAGCAGTGCCGCAGCCAATGCCGCCGGTGTTCGAGTTGCTTCAAAAATAAGTGTCACTGCAATAACCAGTTCAAATGCACCCAAAATATAATTTAGTGCTAATGCTAATTGTCCATGGGAAATTCCATATTCAGCAAAAAGTTGTTGGTAGTATTCAGCGTTGCTTGTATGCAATTTATGCAATGCAGCGCGCATAAATAACCATAAAAAGAATAAGGCAATCGCATCGGATAAAAAGTTAAACACATTCATTAGTAGGCCTTATGAATAACGATAGGGGTAATGTTCCCAAAATCACTTATGGTTTTTTCCAGCTCACCCGTTTTTGGGTTGATGATATCTAGATTCATTTCCTCATTTGTGACAACTAACTTTGGTTCTTTACCTCGGGTTACTGCTACCGATACTGCCCAATTTGGCGCATCGATTGTGGCTATTCGAGTTTGCGTTTTTACATCAATTACCCAAACTTGATCACCGCCATGGGTTTGCGAACCATCAAAGCCGTTTGCATTCATTATCAAATACATTAGGCCTTGTTCATCTGTATCGGCAAGGGCGAGGCCGCCAGGTCGCCACCCTGCTGCTTTTTGTTCTTCGTTAAGTAAACTCCATTTTCCTTTATATTCGGCAACCTCACCAGATAAATCGATTGCATGTATTTCGCCTTCAAAGCTAGGGAAGTAGGCGATATTATCGATGTATGCAGGGCGTTCAAATATCGGTGTTTTATCGGTATCAAAAAACGGCGCGACCCGCTGTTGAGATGCTTTGACACCATTTTCATCTAGGATTGTTGTTAATAAACTGCCGTTACTACACAGTGAGGTAACACTGCGTTTGCCTGTGGGAAAGGGCAATACGCAACCAGGTGTTCCTACGGTACCTACCACTTCATGGGTATCTAGATTAACAACAGTGAACGAAGAGGCAGGACTAAAGTTGGCAATATAAAGAAACTTCTCATCAGCTGAGAATGTTATTGCGTCCCGTCTTGGCAACGACTGCAGGCGCGTATGTTCTAGGGTGATTTCTTTAATCGGTGTCAGAGTAACTTTGTCGTAGATGGCCAGAACATCAATTTTAGGGCCACGGCTACCGCGACTGTGGAAAGATTCGACGATATAGAATTCAGGACGTGTTTTTGCGGCGGCAAAATTACCCAACAAGTTCTTATCTGCCGTACCTTTTATGCGCTTAGATTGTTTCGGCTCGTTGATATCTAAAATGATCACTTTGCCACCAAACATGCTGGTAAAGCTTGATTCGTCGACAAATATCCAACTTTCAGGATATTTAGCAGGTAAAACGTCCACATTACCCGTTTTTTCAATAGGTAAGGGCGGCAAAGTGGGATCAACCTTTGTAGTAACAGCGGCATGTTCTGGGGTAGTACTTGAGAGCGCAGCGTCTGCCTCTAGGGGAACTTCTGGATGAGTTGTGCAGCCAGTCATGAATACTGAAATGATGAGACTACTGAGTAGTGTTCGAGGGAGCTTGATTTTCATAAACATATTGTTTTAATCCTAACCGCAGCTATGTTTGTTTATTTAAAAATTAACGGATGTGCCAATCGTGCTTTTACGCTTTCAAGGAACAGCCGTTAATCTAGGGTTGTTAAAATCTACTTTTAGTGTTCGTTACTAGTAGTAATTGTATTGAACGTTAACGCCAATCCATCTTGGTCTGGCGTAAAACTCTTGGATAAAACCGGCGCTTTGTGTGAAGTCAAAGTTATAGACTCGATATTCTTCGTCTGTAATGTTTTTCACAAAAGCAGAGACTTTCCAATAGTCATTTATCTCATAGCCGAGGCGAGCATTAAATACCGTGTATGATTTCTCTTTGGATATTTCGCTGTTAGTTATATCAAAGTATTGTTCGCCTTGGTGATTAAAATCTATTTGTGCAGAAATGGCATCTGTGGCTTGATAACGAACAATACCGTTAATGGTATATTTGGGTGCCAGAACCATTTCTCTGTCTTCAACTGTACCCACGCCGCGAACAACCACTCTGTCAATTTCAGTATCTAACAGGCTAGCCCCAAGTTTAATATCCCAATCGTCACCTGGTACCCAAGTCACTTCCGCATCTAAACCTTGTAAGGTTGCATCAGAGTTATTGATGAATTGGCTTAATCCTGCGAATGTCAAAGCTTGATAGTTTTTGTAATCGTAATAGAAAACACTACTGTTAACTCTTACATCGCCACTGGCCAAGGTGGTTTTTATACCAACTTCATAACTGGTCAGTTCTTCAGAATCAAACGCCACATCTTCTTCTGTTACACCGTCGGTAAAGTCGAGAAACCCACCATTGAAGCCGCCACTTTTAAAGCCATTGGCAATATTGAAAAAGACTAGAGTATCTTTGTTTACCTTGTAATCAAGTCCAATTTGACCTGAAATATTGTCATCATCAATGGTTGTTAAACCAGCCGCTGCAGGATTTTGTTCAGTAAAATCAAAATAGTAGTCGGTACCAGGGTAACTAGCATCACCGACTAAACCGCACACATCACCAGCGGGGATAAGACAAGAATTCACTACAGCGTCAGCGTTTGTTGTCGCTAGATTTTGATAATCCATACTGCGCTCTTCAGAGGTGTAACGCAACCCAAGGGTTAGGGTTAACTTATCGGTAAGGGGCTTTTCCACTTGACCGAATAAGCCATAGGATTCGGTATCTTGATCATAGTCGATATCGTAATTTACAAAAGGTACTAATTCAGAACCAAATGTACCTTCAGGAGCGCCAGTGATGGCATCAATTAGGGGGCCTGGGTAGTTAATATCTAAATCAAGCGCGCCATTAACTTCATTTTCAAAATAGTAAGCGCCGACTATCCAATCAAACGACTCTGCTGAACCGCTTAATCTAAACTCTTGGCTGAACTGTTCGTTTTTAGAAGCAAATTGGGGGATCAAACCACTGTAAGGACCTACATCCGTATCTTCTTGGTGAAGTTTTTCTACATTCTCAATGGCAGTAATTGATGTAAAAGTATAATCAGAATTTTCCCAATTCAGTTTTAACGAAAGACCATCTGAGTCTATATCTAAAATACCTTGTCGGTTATATTCGCCAGCAAAGTTATCGCCGTCGGTATCGGCATAACCGTAAAAATCCGAGGTGGAATTTCCTGCACCGTCATCAGATGCTAAATGCTGGTATTGGGGGGCGTTAGTACTGGATTTACCACCGTGAACATTGAGCAGGGCGGTAAAGTCTTCGGTAATGTCGAAGTTGACTTGTAAGCGGTAGGCTCTGCTATCCGCTTCATTCGCATCCTTACCAATTCTATTTTCAACATAACCATCGTGGTTGTTCGTGGCAATGGCAAGCCGGGCTTGAATGGTGTCGGTTAAACTGCCACCTACAGCAGCTTCGGCTTTTATTTGGTTGTATTCAGCAAGGGTTAAATCGAACAGCACTTCAGTGTCTTTTGTGGGCTCATTGGAAATGAAATGCACCAAACCACCGGTAGCATTTCTTCCGTATAAGGTACCTTGCGGACCCCGCAAAACTTCAACTCGTTCTAGGTCAAACAACTGAAAGGTTAGGCCAGGCATAGCAGATTGGTATACATCATCACGATATACTGCAATGGGTCCTTCGTTGTTATCATTAAAATCATTGAGACCTACACCACGCAGCGAAATTGAAGGGTTGTTGCCTTCTCCAACAGGTGTACCAATATTCAGCCCAGGTGTTTGGGCAGAAATATCGACACTGTCGGTCATATTCAGCTCTCGTAAAGCATCACCGGAAAAGGCAGTAACAGAGACACTAACATCCTGTAAATCTTGCGATCTTTTCTTAGCCGTCACTTGAATGGTTTCAAACACACTATTATCTTGAGCATGTACAGTGGATATCATTCCTAGGCTTAGAGTTGTGGCTACAGCGAGGGCTATTTTGTGATGTCTCATGTTTTAATACCTTCTTTATTGTTAGAGTTCTTATATACGAACGGTAAAACGTCATCGAATTGCAAGTTGTGAATTTATATGTGTTTTTAGTAAATTATTATCGTTATTTATTACTTGAATAATCAACTATATGGTTAATATATACATATGAATAAGCCCTTGTCAAAAGTTATACAAACTGGAAGGACCTGTAAAAGCCTTAATTTCAGGTGCCGATATTTCCGTAGACGGTATTTTTATTATCGAGGCTGGTTGTTAGTGCCATGGCCTAAAGGCCATGCTACAGGTGGGGTTGTTTTTTGGTGCCCATGGCCTGAAGGCCATGCTACAGAGGGGATTGTAGGTGGTCATGAGATTTTTTAGGTTTGTGCCCATTGTCGTAATAGGTTGTGGTAAACGCCTGTGAGTTGGACTATTTCTGGACTGTCATCAAGTTTGCTGCGTAGGGCTTGGATTGCCATATCCATATCAAACAAAATACTGCGCTTTTCATCGCTGGATACCATGCTTTGTAACCAGAAAAATGACGCTAAACGCCGTCCTTTAGTAACGGGTGTGACACGATGTAAGCTGGTGGATGGGTATAACACCATATCGCCAGCTTCGAGCTTTATTCGTTGTGAACCAAAAGTATCTTCCATTACCAGCTCGCCACCTTCGTACTCATCTGGCTCAGAGAAGAATAAGGTCATGGATAAATCTGTTCTAACTTTAACTGGCGTTCCTGGAACCTGGCGGATAGCATTATCGACGTGGGTACCAAAGGATTGTCCGCCTTGATAACAATTAAATAAAGGGGGAAATATTTTACTTGGTAAGGCCGCTGACATAAATAGGTTGTTTTGTGATAGTGCCGTTAAAATTACTTCACCCAATTCGTGAGCTACCTGCGAATCACTTGGTAATTGCAGGTTGTTTTTGGTTTTAGCACTTTGATAGCCAGCGGTAATATTACCGTCAGACCACTGAGCAGCTAAGAGTGCATTTTTAGCGTCTGCAACCTGTTGTTTGCTTAGTACTGCGGGTATTTTTAATAACATCTAGGCTTTCCTAACATTGCAAAACCGACTCGTAAGAGTCGGTTTTAGTTTTAAACATTGGGTTATTTTAAAACAAACTACATTAGACGTTTAAAATTGGTAGTTTGCCGTCACACTTAAATATCGACCTTCGCCAGGAATGTAGTGACCACCACCTATTTGATCAACGTAATCTTCATCAGTAAGGTTGCTGCCATTAACCTGAAGGCTTAGCTGCTCAGTAGCCTGATACGATATCATCATATCCCAAATCATGTAACTGTCTGCAACTTCGCGACTTGCAGGTGTGCTGCTGTTGTAACGTTTACCCATATATTGAGCACCAAGGCCAAAAGCGAGTGCATCTGAATAATCATAACGACCCCAAACGCTGTAAGAGTGTTCTGGTGTGCGTGGCAGTTCAGCCCCAATTTGAGATGCATCAGCGCCTTCAGCATTAACAACTTCACTATCTTGAAAGGTGTAAGCTGCGATGATGGATAATTTGTCGCTTAGGTTACCGGCCAATCCAAGTTCAATACCATCAACCCGTTGTTTACCGTTCAATGTATCGTAGTTGCGTTGTTCGTCGTCAAAGAATGGGTCATCCGTTAATGCATTAGTTTTTTCGCTGCGGAAAATAGCAGCGTTAGCAAATAATTTACCGTCGTAAATTTCCCATTTATAACCTAATTCATAACTAAGGGTTTCTTCTGGATCTAGGTTATTTTGGTTACTATTACTGTTCGACGAAGCTGTTAAATCTTCCGCTGTTGGGCTAAAAGAGTTACCCGCACCAAAATATATGCTGCTGCTTGCATCCGGCTTATATACAATGCCGGCATTCCAACTCAACTCGTCATTTTTAGCATTCAATTTAACGCTTGGATCATCGCCATCTAAGTCATAAAAGTACTCTGTTTCAAAGCTATCCCAACGTAAACCGAGGGATAATTGCCACTGAGGATCTAAAGTGATGGTATCAAAAACATAAATTGCTTTCGTGTCACCAGTGGCCTCGTTACTTTTATCAGTGCGAGCATATTGTCCTGTGAACGCTACTTCTGCATCCGGATTGTATAAATCGACTAACTCAGGAGTATCATTTAGGTTATCTGGGACTATGGCTTCGAAGTTCCAGCGCTCAAATTTTTCGCGACTTAACTCTACTCCAGCGGCAATGTCATGTTTAATATTGCCTTGTTGATAACTGCCGATTAAGTCCCCTTGAAAGACGGTCATAGAATCTTTGGTGTCACGAGTTTTTTCATCGCTCAAACGAACATCTGTGCTGGTGGTTACGCTTATAAAACGCGGTGCTGTTACTACAGATTGACGTTCAATAGAGCCTGTTCTAACTAACGCGCGCAGCATGGTCGAATTATTTAGGTCGTACTCATATTTTGCGGTTAGTGATTGGCCTTTGATATCTTCAAAGTCACGATAAATATTACCGTAAAAATTATCGAAATCAGCATTTGAAGGGCCGCCTTCGTATGCCGCTAACTCAGCAACGGGATCTGAGGTACTGCTATTAGACACCCACGGCATGCCGTAGTCAGGTAGGTTGTCTTGCTTTTGATAATCCGCATTAACGCTAATTCTAGATTCTGTACCTAGTCCAGTGGCGAAAGAAAGTGCCACTGCATTGTTGCTGTTGTTAACATAATTACGCCCAGCAACATCGCCATCGTCTAACAAGGCGTTAATACGCAACGCTGAGGTATCACCTAATGTTAAGTTGGTGTCAACTTGTGCACGATAATCGTTTTCAGTACCTAGTCTGAGACTAACGTCAGTAAATTCATCTAATGTTGCCGTTTTTATTTGTAAGTTTACGGCTCCACCTGCCGCGCCACGACCGTATATGGCAGCGCCTGGACCTTTTGCAACTTCTACCGCTTCAACATTATAAATGTCACGAGAATAACCAGCTATGTCGCGAACGCCATCGATTAATATATTGTTAGCTGCACTGAATCCGCGAATTGACATGCTATCACCGGTTGGTGTGCCTCCTTCGCCGGCAGCCATGGAAATTCCAGGTACATTTCGCAAAGCTGAGCGCAAACTATCAACGTTACGATCTTTCATTACAGACTGGGGAATAACTGTAATCGACTTTGCCGTGTTCAACAGCGGTTGAGTATATTTTACGGAAGTAGAGTTCTCTACTTTATAGTCTTCTTCAGTCTGTGATGTTGCCTGTGAAACTGCAAGCTCCTGCACATCTTGAGCATGGGCAGCTCCCATTGGTAACAAAGCGCTCAAAGCCAAAGTAATCGCATTGCGGGTAAACTTTTCTTTTACCGCTGCGTGTTGTACTGCAGTCATTTCTATTCTCCGTAGTGTGTGTGTTTTGATTTTCGTGGGTTAATTAACGCTAGGTGGGGAAGCATATTTTATCATTAATCTAAATGCAAGTAATTATCATTCGCATGGTTATTTACACTCGTCTTTGTTTCTGGCAGAATAGAAATATCGGTGATAAATCAATCTTT
The DNA here is from genome assembly GCF_041538045.1 of Aliiglaciecola sp. SL4. Lineage (NCBI taxonomy): Bacteria > Pseudomonadati > Pseudomonadota > Gammaproteobacteria > Alteromonadales > Alteromonadaceae > Aliiglaciecola > Aliiglaciecola sp. SL4. The sequence goes on from NZ_JBGOSE010000007.1 coordinate 155,997, forward strand.
TATTTTGATGTCAGTACGATGGTGCATAGGCTTCGGTGAAAAATAAATGTGAAGAGCGACAGTAATAATGAAAGATAAATTAAATAAACTGGTAGGCCGGAAGGTGCTGCTGGTAGTCGGCTGTTTATTGTCTAGTAATCTCTATGGACAAGAAATAAGTAAAGTCGAAACTATGGTGAATCAATGGTTGGGTCTTGAACGCCAAATTAACGCTTTGGAATCTGAGTGGCAACAACAACAACCTTTGTTAACCCAGAGAATGCGTTTACTTGAGTTAGAGAAAGAGCAACTGTTGAATATGTTATCGGAAAAAAAAGGTGACTCTTCTCAAGTTGAAATGCAAAGGTTAGCCTTAGCTGAAGAACAGACCACATTAGAAAAGCAGCAAGTTGTGTTAGAACAACAAGTTGCTTTGCTGTCGAATCAATTAAACGCCCTTGAGCAAACGTTGCCGCCGCCAATTAAACAAGCTTGGCAGCAAGATGTTAGTGATACCGATAGTTCTTCAGATCCATCTATTCAATTGCAAGCGAACCTAGCAAGGTTATCTAAACTAGCTGAATTTGATCAGCGAATTGCGGTTGTGCAGATGCCCATAAACAACAACCAAAACGAGAAAATACTCGTGAAGCAACTCTATCTCGGGGCTTCTAGTGCTTGGTTTGTCAGTTTAGATGGCAGTTATAGCGGAACAGGTCAGATTACAGATAACGGTTGGCAGTGGCAGTTCGATGATAATTCAGATAGTAGTGCTATCAGCAAGGCAATCGCCATATTCGAGAAACAGAGTGAAGCTGATTTTGTCAGCTTACCCTTTTCTATTTCCAGTTTAAAAGAGCAATAGCGATGTCATTCTTTCACTACCTTCGACCATTAATTGTCACCCTGACAGTATTTATCTGGTTAGGACAGCAGCCAAGTGTCCATGCAAATGAAACTGTCGATAAGGGATTATTAACTAAGCTTAATGATGCACAAAAACGCTTAGGCTCCAGTCAAAAAAATATTGCTTCCCAGAAACGTAGTTTACTCGAGAAGTTAAATAAACTCGAAAGAGAAGTTCAAGCTCTACAACAGAAAACCGCGGCTGCTCGCCGACTTAGCGACGAAAAAACCTTAAGCCTAAGTCAGCTTGAAACTCGCATTAATGATTGGCGTGAACAACAAAATTATCAGCAAAACCTAATAAACCGTTTTTTACATCAGCAACAATTGAATAGCCAGCCGGCGGGATTGACAACAGCTGAAAAAATGCAGCTGATACAGGGTTTTAGTCAAGAATTACAAGGTAAATTGTCACCCATGTGGCAACCCCAACCTATCGTTATGGGTAACGGAAAGCTGGAACAGTTGCCTACTTTATCATTAGGCCCGATTAACTGGTTTTGGTACGAGGATTTACAGCAAGCAGGCTTAGCAACCCGTGAAGATGGACAGTTACACTCAGCCTTGTTACTCGATGGTAGTGCCAGTGCGGGGCTAAAGGCAATTCTAAGTGAAGGTCGCGGCGAGCTGTTCTTTGATCCAACCATGAATCGTGCGGTTGCCCGTCAACAGCACCAACAAACGGCTTGGCAACATGTGGTTAAAGGCGGTGTTTGGGTGATCCCTATTTTAACCTTTGCGGTTTTGGCGTTGGTGATTGCCATATACAAATCTGTGCAATTGGCCCGTTTGCCTAAATTACAGCGATTTACCCCAACTTATTTACACAGCCAGTTAGCAAAGCCGAGTGAAACAGTGCTTGCCAGTATTAAGGGGCAGCAAAAAGTACTCTTCGATATTGCGCTGCAAGCTAACAATGACAGAGCGCGGGATGACCAGTTATTTGTGCAATTGCAGCAAGATAAATATTGGTTAGAGCGTTGGTTATTAGTGATTGGTATTACCGCATCAGTTGCACCTTTGTTGGGGCTGTTAGGTACGGTGAGTGGCATGATAGAAACCTTTAAAATGATGACCTTATTTGGTAGCGGCGACCCTGAAGTGGTTTCTGGCGGTATTGCTCAAGCCTTGATTACCACCGAACTTGGTTTGGTAGTGGCTATTCCCGCTTTAATTCTAAATGCCATTTTATCGAAGCGAGCTAAATCTTATTATCATGAGCTTGAAAACTTAGCGATATTGCTCAGTCAACCAATAGAAGAGCAGCCAAATGAAATGAAGCAGGAGGCCGCATGATCTCGCAAATAAGTCATAGTTCGGTGTGTTGGGCGATACTCATGCTGGCCGTATATTGTTATCAAGAATTGTGGCAACAATATTTGTTAAGCAGAAACCCTAGATTAGCATCATCTAGTTCAAATAGTCACACTGAAAATAACGACAATACAACTAAGCAAAATCACGTGAATAGCGAATTTACTGCGGTTTTGATTGGCGCGTTACCATTGATGGGGTTGTTAGGCACTATTATCGGTTTACTGGAGTGTTTTGCGGGAATAGCGCAGCAAGGAGCAAGCAATGCGCTGTTAAGTGATGGCATTGGCGATGCGTTATTAACAACTCAGTTAGGCTTAGTTTGCGCTATTCCTGCGTGGATATTACAAGGTAATATTCGTAATCGATTATCTAGACAACAAGCTTATGTTGCAGTTGGGAACGAATAACAATGGCTTCTCGTTTACAACAACGGATAGAACAACAAAATGACCACAGCATTGATATGTCGCCTTTATTGGATGTGGTTTTTATTTTGCTCATATTCTTTATTGTCACCACGGTTTTTGTGCGAGAAACAGGGGTTGAGGTGGATAAACCCCAGGCTATTTCTGCCTCACAATTAGATAAAACTGTGATTCTATTAGCCATCACCGATGCTGGAGAAGTGTTCTATGATGGCAGTCAAATTGGTGTTGTTGGTGTGCGCAGTACATTAGAACAATTGCAGCAATTTGATCCTAAACCTGTGGTGATCCAGGCAGATAAAAATGTGCCCACCCAACTATTGCTCGAAGTGATTGATGAGGCTAAGTTGGCAGGCTCAGCAACCGTAAATATCGCGGCGTTGAAATCATGAAAATGATACATAACTACCTTCGTGGTCGCGGTTTATCGTTATTCATTAGTATTGTTATGCTCAGCATTGCTTTGTTGATCATGTGGATGAGTGACTGGTTAAAAGCTCAAACCGACGAAACCTTAGTTGTTAGAACCGTCTCAACGGTTAATTTACCGCCACCACCTCCGCCGCCACCTCCCCAGCAAACTCAAGAGATCAGCCAAGCCAATGTCGAATTACAAGTTCAGGGCGAGGGTGCCTCTATGCCAGTGATTGAGTTTGACGTAAAGTCTATCGACTCACTAAAACCCCAAGAAGTACATATTGATCCTCTTAACACTCAATGGCAGTCATTAGAAGTGGATTGGAATGCTGTGGGGATAGAGTCATTGGACTCTGTACCTACTTTGTTGACCCCATTAGTTGTTGATTTTCCGAAAAGTCTACAACGTCGAGGGATCACTAAAACCTTGGTAAAACTCGATGTCATGATTGACGAAGAAGGACAGGTCACCTTAATTAATGTGGCGAGTAATTCATATCCTGAGCTCAATCCTGAAATACGTAAGTTAGTTAGAAAAAGCCGATTTAGCCCGCCGCAAAAAGACAATGAACCTGCTCGGGCTAGATTTATTTGGCCGATAGAAATAAGTGTTTAAGTATCATATGAAAACAAAATTATTCCCCCGCAAACCGATTCAATTTGGCGTGAGCAAAACCAGACTAAATTCTGTGTTGGCCAGCCTATTATTGTTGCTCTCAAGTACACAGGTATCTGCGGATGTGCAGGTTGAGTTAACCGAACCAAACTGGCAGTTTTTATTAGAAAGTGCCCCGGTGAGCCCCGTCAGTGCCCAATTGCCTCCGGCGGAAAAAGGATTTGCCCGAGATATTCAACCTTTATTAACCCAACAAGACTTTAATGCTGTAGCTAAAGCGTTTGAACCGCGCTCGTTAGAAAACGACAGCGCCGCTTTGCAGCAGTTGCGCGGTCAAGTGATGTTAAGCTTAAAACGTTATGACGAAGCTGAAGAGGCCTTGAAAGCCGCCTTACAACAGATGCCAAACTTGGCCCTAGCTCATCGCAGTCTAAGTATGTTGTATATGCTAAATAAAAATTACTCAGAGGCTAGAAAACACTTAAGCCGCAGTATTGAGTTAGGGGTGGCAGATGCGCAACTATATGGTCAACTTGCCTTTATTAACCTAAACAGCCAACAGCCAGCGGCTGCTATTGCTGGTTATCAACAAGCTCTTTATTTGCAGCCTGATAATTTACAATGGCAACAAGGTTTGCTTTACGCTTGGCTTAACAGTCACAACTTTAATGCCGCACAACGCCTAGTTGAAGATATGATTGAACAAGGCCAACATCAGAACCCCCACGAACTCTGGTTGCTGCGCAGCCAAATTGCTTTGCAGCGAAATCATCCTGAACAAGCATTGAGTAGCTTAGAGGTTGCCTTGCAGTTAACCCCTAAAGACTTGAGCAATAGTTTGTTGGCCGCCAAGTTACACGTTCAGCATGGCAGTATTCCCCGTGCTATCGAGTTATTGAAGCTCAGCTTAGGGAACGATGATGTGGTGGAATCCGCAGAATATTGGGCAACATTAAGACAAGTTTTACCATGGCTATTGAACCAACAGCGTTATACATCTGTTGATTCATTACTCGTCGCTACAACTGGTGTTGAGATTCCAACAGACTTTCAAGCAGAGCTTAATTTATATCGAGGACAAATTGCGGTTGCTCGTAATGCAAATGACCGCGCACTTAAGTATTTTTCTCGGGCGATTAAACAAGACCCCCTGTTACCTGAAGCCGTGTTAGCTATTGCAAAGCTCTATCAAAGTCAAAATCAGTATCAACAAGCGGAAAATTATTTTGTCCGTGCCAGTACCTTACCTCAAGTTCAACAACAAGCTTTAGTGGCCCACGCGCAAATGCAAATTGAACAGCGTCAATTTCAACAAGCGGTAAACTTACTTCAACAGGTCGTGAAACTGGATCCAAATCGAAGAGATATTAAACATAATATCAGTGAGTTACAGAAAATAATTCGTCAGGAACAATATGGTGCTTAAGTACGTAACGGCAAATAAAGGTACCTTGTTCGCAACGATTTCTATTTAAACTTAACTAAGTATATAGATGTTTGTGCGTGTTGGTTGTTTTGAGTAATCTAAATAAGGCTAGTTTTGTAAAGACAATCTTTACACTTCAAATCAAGTAATTTCCAATTATAACTGGTAAAATTCTGCGCGAAAAATCCCCCAATCAATAAAGTACATTCGAACTCACAGTACGTAAATCTCGTCTAAAGTTGAGATCCTGCTAATACATAGCACTTAAAACGTGAGTCTTATTTAAAGGAATATTAAATGAAAATATTATCAGTTCTACTTATCTCTGCACTTGCTTTGTCTGGCAATGCAATAGCAGCCGACGATACACTTAATAAGTTACAAGGATTACTTGGAAGCTCTTCGACATCACAACTAAGCGAAGCTGAAGGTTCAGACACAAATGAAGATAAACAATCTTTTGACGTTGCAAGTTTAGTGAGTATGGTTTCAGATAATCTAGGTGTCTCAGAAGCGCAATCTGAAGGTGGATTAGCGTCAATTTTTGATTATGCTAAAGACAACCTTTCAGATACAAACTACAGTGAACTTGCGCAAAGTGTTCCAGGTTTAGACTCTTTATTAGAAAACGTACCTGCAATCAGTTCAGATTCATCTTCCGACAGTTCGTCTATGTCAGGCTTACTTAGCAAAGCGTCTGAATACAGTTCATCTTTAAGTGCAATGAATGAATTAAAACAGCAGTTCGAAGCCCTTGGCTTGGATACGGATATGATCACCAGTTTCATAACTCAAATTAATAGCTACTTTAGTGATGATGAAGATACGCTTTCTTTGTTGCAATCTGGCTTAGGTAACTTAGTTACAGCCCTTTAATTCATTAATATAAATAACACTATTTCCAAAGGTGTTACTCAGTATACTTTACGCCCTGTTTGCTCATTGCATACAGGGCGTTTATTCCCTTCTGACAACGTTGTAAAACCAATATTATGTCCCTTAGAAATTTATTTTCAGCATTTCGTAAACAGCCTAAATGGTTGCGAATAAGCACTTATCTATTAAGCGTATATTTCATTTATGCATTAATTTTAGGCTTGTTAACCCCTCTGATTTTGCAATCTCAATTACCGCAAATATTGAGTGATAAATTTCAACGAGTTGTCAGTATTGAGAAAGTAAGAATAAATCCATTTTTACTGCGGGTTCGTGTCTCAAACTTCGTGATTGAAGAGGATAAAAGTGACGAACTTTTTGTTAAAGTTTCTTTATTGGAAGTTGATGCTGGTTTTTGGCAGACCCTGATACACCTCACACCAACTTTAGAAAGCCTGTCTATAAAAGAGCCGTATGTACATTTAGCAAGATTGACTGGTGGTGAACAAACCCAGTTTAACTTTTCTGACATCCTTGAGAATTTAAGTAACGATAATAGCCAGGATGAAACTACCAAAAAAGACTCTGAAATTCCTCACTTAAGAGTAAGTAACATGGTGCTGGCAGGGGGACAAATATTATTCTCTGATGATGTATCCGCAACTAATATTGCATTTCCTAACCTAGCTTTTGACGTTACCGATTTTGATACCCTTGCGGCATTATCTACAGTAACTCAACAACAAGATAAAGTGACTGCTGATAATCATTATGACGTGCAGATCGAAACTGCTGAGGGTGGAACTATTGGTTTTGCTGGTCAAGTCCAATTAGCACCCTTTGAAATTAAGGGAAATATAGCCCTTTCTGCCATTGCTCTCGCTCCTATATGGCCCTTATCGGATGATCTAATTGAAGCCCAATTAACTGATGGTTTATTGGCGTTTTATGCCAACTATCATCTGTCGGAAGGGAGTGAAGGAATTCGCTTTCGCGCCAATGACACGCAATTATCATTATCTAATTTGGCAATATCTGATAGCACTAAGCCGCGAATTACAGTGGCACAAGTGAGCATAAACAATCTTAACTTGGACACCGACTCTGAACAAATTGATGTGGCTGAAATTATTATTAATCAGCCTTGGATTGACACTAACTTTGATAAGCAAGGTTTAGATTTACAAGCTATGTTTATGCCGTCTACCTCTGCTACATCAACGCAAGCCAATGCTTTACCTCCGCAGGAAAAAGGGTCTTCACAAAATCAAGGTGAGGAGTCCAACTGGCGGGTGATCTTGCAGTCTTTCGCCCTAAACGGGGGAGATATTCAAGTTAAGGAAACGCTTGTGTCCGAAGGGATGTTTTGGCGAGTATTTGATTTCAATATCGCTACCGGTATGGTTGATACTAAGTTTGAAGTACCCATCGAATTTAACCTAGGGTTAGCTGTAGGGGGAGATGTTACCTCGTATCCGGAAATGGCGTCTGGTTATTTTAATAGTGAAGGGGAAGTTAATGTCTCCGCTGAGCAGATCTCTGCTGGGTTTGAAATGAAACAATTTGCTTTAAACCAACTTCAATCCTATTTACTTCCATATGTAAATGCGACCGTACAAGATGGGATCGCAGCGCTTTCGGGATCATTTGAAGCCGGTAGCAGTAGTCCAATAACGTTTAGCGGCGAAGCCAATATTGCTAATTTAAAGGTAATTGATGGGTTACAACAACAGCCCTTACTTAAATGGCAGGATCTGAATATTCAAGGTATTCAATATCAGTCAATGGAAAATCAACTTTCAATACAAACTGTTGTGTTTGATCAACCCTTTAGCAAGTTCATTATTTACCAAGACAAACAAACCAATATCGGCGACATTTTGGTTGAAAGTGCTTCAAACGATGCTGATTCGACAGCAGAGACAGAAGATAGCCCGTCTTCCATTCCAGCTCCGCAAATAGAAGCTGATGAGCAGCAAAATGCTGAAAATGTGCAGTCTAATCTTATGGCCATTCAAATTGGCGATATTACAATAAATGATGGCAGTGCTTATTTCGAAGACAACTCTTTAAAAGCGCCTTTTGCCGCCGGTATTGAAACCTTAAATGGCAACATAACTTCACTTTCCTCTACACCAGGTACCGCAGCGAATGTTGATTTAATGGGGAAAATAGATGGCTACGCACCAGTGTTACTTAAAGGTGAAGTTAATCCCCTGATTGAGCAAATGTATCTAGATTTGAATTTTTCCGTTGATGGCGCTGAACTGACGTTTGTTAACCCCTATTCTGGTACTTATATGGGGCACTTTATTGACAAAGGTTTACTGTCACTAAATGTGAATTATCAGCTCGAAAATAACCAGTTAGTGGGGGACAATCAGCTTGTTATTGACCAACTTACCTTGGGTCGTAAAACCAATTCGGATCAGGCGGTTAGTTTACCCTTATCACTAGCAATTGCTTTGTTACAAGACTCCAACGGCGTAATTGATCTGGGAATGGAAGTCTCCGGAGACTTAAATAATCCGAGTTTTGGTTTCGGCTCAATTATATTCAAAGCCTTAGGCAACATTATCACCAAAGCGGTAACCGCACCTTTTTCTTTATTGGCCAATTTAGTAGGCAGTGAGGATGAACTCAATAAAGTTCTCTTTACTGACGGTTCAGCCGAGCTAGACGAAAGCGCTACCAAAACATTGACTACTTTGGCTGAAGCCTTGGCAAAACGTCCAGGTCTAAGTGTTGATATTGAAGGTACGGTGAACGAAGTGAGCGATGCCTATGAACTGGCGGAGCAGAAGTTACAAAAACAATTATTGGAGCTTTCCAATCAAACAGTCTTGCCTGAGAATTTTGGCCCCTCCACAGTGCCAATTTCAGGTCCAATTGCCGAGGCTTTAAAAACCTTGTTTACTACAAGCACAAAACAAGATGTTGAAGAACAAAGACAGCTAGTAAAAGCTAAGCTGCAAACTCAGGATAGTGAAAAAGTCATTCCAGCGGAGGAATTAGAACAAGGGTTGATGATTGCAATGTACAATCAAGTTCGAAGTACAATCGAAATTCCTCGCCATGAATTAGCTAAGCTTGCCGAAGATAGGGCCAAATCAGTTAAACTCTTTTTAACTAGTAATGGAATGAACCCAACAGGTTATTTTTGCTCAATAGTCGTCAACACTTAGCCAGTGACCAGAGTGGCGTAACCCTGACGCTGAAAGCGAACTAAGGAAATCAGTTTACACCTAGCAGTGAATCAAGCTTGCTACTCACCTGAGTGAGCAAGCTTGAATTGATTAAACCTAACTCGCCGCGCTAACCTACTTAGCATCGAACCCAGTAAGCACAAACTTCTGAACCCGTCTGCCAGAGCTGACTTCTGAGGTATATAGATTGCCGTCGCCGTCTACTACGACGCTGTGAAGCCAAGTAAATTGTCCTGGATAGCGCCCTGGGCGACCAAAACTGCCGAGTACTTCATAATTATCATGCCATAGGATCCATATACGCCCGTTCATCATATCTGCCACGTACATATATTTATTGTCGGGGGAAAAATCGATATCTGAAGCTGTTCCTAAACCGCCAGTATCGCCAGCAATAATCACATCTTGGAGGAATTCAATTTTACCGTCGGCATTAGCTTTAAACACTTGAATACGGTTATTGCGTCGATCGCAGACATATATACGACCGTCTTTCGATTGTGTTACACAATGCACTATATCGCCAAAACTCTGTGCCTCTGTACTGGTATTTTCACTGTTGCTGGTGGCTTGAGACACGTCAAAAGCACCTTGTCTTGTGCCACCGCCGGGTTCACCACCATACGCGCCCCATAATTGGTCAAAACTGTTGTCGTCAGTAGTAAAAGAGGTAATACGCTTGTTGATGTATCCGTCGGCGATAAATACCTGATTGTTAACATGGTTATGGAAAATATCCGCTGGATTCCCTAGAGCATCTTGGCTTAAATTGCCATCGGTTTTACCCCGCTGGCCAAACTGACGAATGAACTCTCCTTTACTGGTAAAGTTCAATACAACATGGTCACCCTTACCATTCCCCCCAAGCCAAATCGTGTTATTGTCGTCAACATAAAGGCCGTGCACTTTAGCCGGCCATTGATTGGTTCCTTCAATACTCGGCGCTAATTCTGGACCACCCCAAGCATCAAGCAATTCGCCGTTTGGAGAAAACTGCAACACATGAGGTGCAGCTTCACAACACAAACCTGTGTTGTTACTCAATCCAAGATCTAATCTACCAAGTGAATTAGGCCGGTGTAACACCCACACATTATTTTGTTTATCCACGGCTAGGCCAGGTACTTGCCCCATGATCCAGGTAGCAGGCATTGTAGGCCAACTTGCATCGACACTGAACTGTGGGACTTTGTGATTTGGCTTAGTTGCAGGATAACGTTCAACCGACACCAAGCTACTGTGAGAGATTTTCTGATCTTTTGTTGGTAACGCCTCACAGACTCCACAAACAAGTGAAAACAGACTTAACCCCAAAGCCTTCAACCCAAGGGACTTTAATCCCAGATTAGTCGTTGGTAAATATGATTGAATCATCTTAGCTGCCTATAAATTAAAGGTTAATTTGAGTGACGCTTGACGATAGCACCGTGCTTAAAGTCGAAGGGTCAACAAGCAATACACTTCATCCTAGATAAGTACGCATTAGGTTAAAATTAGTTTTCGTTGAAATGTAGATAAAAGGAGACTTAAATGGAAGGGGGGGCGAAATTGTTTCATTTGGACAATGACTATTGGGTCATATCATACATTTTTAGGCAATTTAGAAAACTTGAATCATGCTTTAACAGGAAGCGAAAGATGAGCATTAAATAGTATATTTCAACAAAAGAAGTGTGCCAGCAGGTCTGCGACTAACATGATTATTCAGTGACCTGCTGCTCAATGTTTACCGTTTAACCAGAGACTAATTGCCAAACACCTTTAATCCCCACAGCTGATGTAAAAATAGAGAACAACAATATTGCGCCGAGGATAACATTGGCAAAGGCTGTATTTGTATGCTCTTTCATTAAATCTTTGCGATTCCCTAAATAGAAAATACAGGCAACGGTCACTGGCAGGATAACCGCATTAAATGCTTGTGAGATTATCATCACAAATACTGGGCGGGCTTCGAAAATCGGTACAACCAAACCTAATAATGAAATCGCAAATACCATGATACGGAACTTGGGTAGGGTCATGTCTCGTTTTGCACCAGTATAATCGCACAATAGCCAAGGTAGCATAAGGATGTTTGGAAACTGCGAAGATACGCCAGCGGCAATCAAACCAAATGCAAATATTGAAGTAGCCAACGAACCTGCTAGCGGTTCTAAAATGCTGATCATTTGTGAAGCTTTTGATAAACCAATACCTTCCACAAACAAGGTTCCCGCTGCTGCAGCCATAATGGAAGCACTAATAATAAACATTAGAAATACCGAAAAAATGGCGTCATTTCGTTGTTTACTGTAGTCAGCCAAGGTCCAGCCAGCTTCTTTCACTAAGGTTGTACGGATGATAAACAGACCGGAAAATACCGTGGTACCAATCATTGATGCGATAACTAAAAATGGCCCCTTGTCAGAGCTCGATGTTACCTCTGGGATACTGGGGACTAAGCCTTTTAAAATCTCCATGGGAGGCGGCATCATGATAAAAAAGTTAATCAAAAAGCAGGCCGACATAATGGCAACCACCACCGCTAGGCTGCGCTCGAAAAACTGGGTTTTACCATTCCAAAAAATGAAGTACACCAAGCTGAGAAAAAATCCAGCAAAGTAGATGGGGGAGATACCGCCATCGACTGCCGACTTTGACCATTCGTAACAGATATCGGCCACTATTCCCATAACACCCATGACACTGCCGCATACTCCAAAAGTGAGCGCCACTAAGAAGAATATGCCAACTCCAGGGTGTATGTGTTTTCTAAAGGCTTGAAGAGCTGTTTCTCCAGTGATCAACGTATAACGACCGTACAAGTTGATCATGAAAAAGTACACAAACATGAGGCAATGATTGTCCATAATAGCGACATGCCATAGTCTGCCCCAGCCTTAGCCATGGCGGTAACACTGCCTGTACCAATATTGAAACCGAGCAGGAAAATACCTGGTAGAAACAGAGCTAAGCCTTGGGCGAACTTTTGTTTCAGCGATTTTTACGAGGAATTTTGCATTTTAACTACCTAAGTTATCGTTACGACTTCATCAATTACCAAGCAAAAGATGAAGCCGTTTTTAATGGTGCTATCCGCCCGGATAACATTCCAAAACCGTCATTCCCGATTCTGATTCATAGTCGAAATCATCCACTTTTGCAGGGCAAAAGAAGCGGTCCCACTGATTTAACTGGGTAACGTCATTTCCAACCCGCAAAACACCGCTTCCTTGGGTAACGACACCGATGAAAAACGCATCTTGCTGGCGTGGGAAATTGCCTTTAACTGTAGCTCGTCTGACGGTAAAACACGGGGTTTTATCTGGCCCAATTAGCTGTTCAAGGGTATTTCCTGAGTTATCATCAATAAGCACGTCTGGAATACAACGAAACTCGTCGTCAATTTTTTCTGGTGGTATAGGTGAGAAGTTAAATGCATCTAATGCGTTTTCGATGCCACGATCCATGAATCGCGCCTTTTCGGGGATTACATATCCACATCTTTCAAACTCAAATCTTACCGCTAAATCAGAAGGTTCCATAATTTCTAACATCAATATGCCTTCACCCAACGCGTGGGGACGGCCGCCAGGTAGCAAGAATACGTCTCCTGGTTTAACCGGTATACGGTCGAAACACTTTTCAATGGAAGCAATATCTTGTTCTTCTATCCATTTTTTGAGTTGCTCACGACTTGGAGAGCGTTGAAAACCAGCGTAAATATAGGGATCGGTTACATCTTCGCGGATCTCAAGAATCACATAGGCTTCAGTTTTTCCACGAGGATACCCCAACCTTTGTTGGGCAAATTCACGGGTAGGGTGCGCTTGGAAATGCAATCGAGTTGCACTGTCTAAGTACTTAACGAGAGGAATATCATCTAATGAGCGAGGAGCATCGTCCACCGAGCCTAAAAACTGTTGTTGCTTTTGGTTGAGTAGATCACGAAATGGCACTGAAGAGCCATCTTCAAGCTGGACTGTTGCCAAGCCTTCAGATATGTCTTCGCGGCCAATATTGCTTGCTTCTACCGTTGAACCAATCCAATCTTCTGGGAAACTTGAGTCTTGCGGGTTTTCTTTACCTTCGATTAAATCGAGTAACTTTCCGCCTTGATAGGTGCGCCAAACACGATTGGCTGAGAACTTGATTATATCTTTCATGAGGAAGGCGCTTCCAACTGTGCAGAAAGGGCTCTCATAACACCTCTTACTTCAGCTAGACCTTTTAAACGACCAATGCCGGAGTAGCCTGGATTGACGGTTTTATCGATGTCATCCATCATTTGATGACCATGGTCGGGACGGATGAAAATATCTTGATCCTTAACTTCAGCTTGTCGACGTCGACTTTCTTCGAGTAACAACTCTTTAACCACATGGATCATATCGATATCACTATCGAGGTGGCTGGCTTCGTAAAAAGTTCGTTGCTCTTCTGGGTCACGACTGACACCGCGAAGGTGTGAAAAGTGAATACGAGGTCCAAACTGCTTAGCCATTGCCGGTAGGTTGTTGTCTGGACGACTACTGTAGGTACCAACACATAGGGTAATACCATTGGATGGACTAGGTAGCGCATTAAACAGAATGTCGAGATCGTCTGCGGTACATATAATACGTGGCAGTCCTAACATATCACGGGGTGGATCGTCCGGATGTATGGCGAGTTTTACGCCCAAGGCTTCGGCTCGTGGAAGCACTTGTGATAGAAAAGCAAATAGACTTTCACGTAAGCTATCACTGGTGACATCTTTGTAGTTGGCTAACATGGCACGGAAGTCATCCAAGCCATATGCATCAGTCATTTTACCCGGTAGGCCGGCAATAATATTGTTGGTCAGCTGCTCTTTTTCGGCTGCCGACATAGCTTCAAAGACCTGTTTCGCTTCTGCTATTTCAGCTTCGCTGTATTCTGCCTCGGCATTTTCTCTTTGCAGAATAAACAGATCGAATGCTGCGAATTTTTTCTGGTCAAAGCGCAGGGCATAGGCACCATTAGGAAGTTTGTATTTAAGATCTGTTCGAGTCCAATCGATTACTGGCATGAAGTTGTAGCAAATCGTCTTTATCCCACACTTGGCAAGATTCTCCATGGATTCAATCCAATTATCGATATACTTTTGATGGCCAGGTCGTTTTAGTTTTATATCTTCATGCACAGGAATACTCTCAACTACGCTCCACTTGAGAGGCGTAAGACCATCTTCACAGTCTTCTATAAGAGCTTGATATTGGCGAATTGCGTCAATCGACCAAACGTCACCGGTTGGGATATTGTGTAATGCACTGACCACATCAGTTGCACCTGTTTGTCTTATGTCATTTATGGTTACGGGGTCATTGGGTCCGAACCATCTCCAAGATTCACGCATGTTAAGATTCTCTAATTTAAGATAAAAAAGTCAGCTTTTCACCCTCACTGCACCACCAATACCATGTGTATTTGATTATTCCCTTGGCCAATTAAAGTAAGGTTTCTACTTTTGAAAGTTTCTTAGAGTAACCTTCCTGTGCGTGCTTTACACATTAAAATTAGTGTCAACTTCCATCTTGGAAAGGTGCATGATTGTGAAAATGGAAAGATTAAAGTATCCAATAATTGAAAATTGGTCAACCAATACATTTCTCATTTCATGGTGTCACATTTATATTTCGGTTCTTTTTCGAACAAATCATTACAAATCATTACAAATCAATGATAATCATGGATACATAATCTTAACTTTCTCTCGGATTGATAGATATTTGTAACTCGCTGTAATATATGTAGTATTTTTTGTTTTTGTGGTTTTTATTTAAATTTGGTTATTGGGGTTGGATATTTGGTTAGACCAAAGTATTAATTAATTGTTAAAATATTTATTACCAAAAGGTTGACCTTTACGAAATTACTTGTAAGTATTACGTAAATTATTTGTAAGTTTGAGCTGGTTTCTTGTACTGAATAAATTTGTTTATATTTTTTCTAAACTATATTCCTTAAGAAGACGCTCAATCAGCAAAAGTAAGCTTAAAACACACATAAAACTCACAGGAACAATATATGCAACACAGATTATCGAAAATTACTTTAGCGATGCTTTCAGCAACCGCGCTAAATATGTACGCATCTGCTCTTGCACAAGATGCTCTAGCAAGCGCAGAAGACGACTACGAAGTTATTCAAGTAACTGGTATCCGTAGCTCACTTACTAGTGCCCTAGCAGAAAAACGTGAATCAAATAATCTCGTTGAAGTTATTGAAGCGGTAGACATTGGTAAGTTACCCGACCAAAACTTAGCGGAAGTTTTAGAGAATGTTACCGGAATCCAGATTACTAGGACCGCAGGTGTTGGTACAGGTGTTCAAATCCGTGGTACAAACTCTAACCGTACAGAAATTAACGGTGTATCAACCGTAGGTTCTGGTGCTGGCCGCAGTGGTATTAGTTTCGAAGATGTCTCTGCTGGTATTATAGCGGGAGTTGAGGTGACCAAGTCTCCTGAAGCTAAAACAATCGAAGGATCTGTGGGTGGTACTGTAAACCTTAAAACAATACGTCCACTGCAATTAAATGACACATCAATTTCTTTCCGTGTTCAAGGTGAGAATAGTAGCTTGTCAACAGACAGTACTTTTACTCCTCGTCTATCAGGTACCTTTGGTGACAACTGGGATACAGATAACGGCGAATTTGGTGTAGTAGTAAGTGTTAACTACACAGAGCAAGATGTAACTGCATTTCGCCCTCGTGCCGACAGAGATAACTCTGTTGCAGCAGATAGCGGAGCAGCAAGTGCTCAAGAATTTGACTACCTACCAATTCAATTCTTTGTACAAGATTACGATAACTACGAATATGAATCGACAAACATCGCAGCTACATTTGAGTGGGCGCCTAGAGAAGAGTTAAAGTTATTCTTTGACGCGATTATTAACGATCAAGAACGTAGACAAGAAAGCTCAAGAATTCAAGCATCAGGTATCAGCGGTCTTAAAGACCTTGCGGCACCTAGTGAATTTGAAACTGTTAACTTTGGTTCTTTAGGTGGACAAGACCTAGGTAGTATCCAAGCTGCAGTTCGTGGGGTTATTCCTATTGACGAAGATGGTTCAGATGGTAACCTGCGTTTCTCTGGTGATACTAACTCTCGTTTAACTAAGAGTGAAATCTATAGAATTGGTGGTGAGTGGACAGGTGATAACTTCAAAGTAAGTGCCGAGCTATCTTCTTCAAGCTCTGACACTACTACACCTAGCTTCAACACTACATTGAACTTCATTAACCCTAACTCTCCATTAGATGCAGAAGCGCTTTTAGCAAACCACTATGCTAATGAAGAAAACGGCAATGAAGATTTATATGATTCAAACGAAAATGGTACGCCATTTATTTATGATTTAACCGGTGGTGCCCTAACGTTTGGTGTTGCAACTGGTGAAGCAAATGGCCCTACTACAGAGCAATTACTAAACCCAGCTAACGTTGTTCTACGTGACGTGGCCATTGGTAACAATGTTGCAGAAAACAGTGAAGATGCATTCCGTACAGATTTCACTTATTACCTAGACGGTGTAGTGACTTCAGTGGATGTTGGTTTCCGTTACAGTAAAGTAAATAGTCTTCGTGATGAGATTACCACGAGTGTTGGTTTAAGAGAATTTGCTGATAGCCCTACTGGTGACTTATTCGCAGAGTTGTTAGTACCAGGACCAACTAACTTTAATGATGCCGATGGTAGAGAGTTATATGTTCGTGACTTCTTACTTATCGACGCAGAAAGAGTTGCTTCAGACCCAGACGGTGTTTTGGATATCTTAAATGATGCGATTTTAGCTAACAATGCTATTACCGGTTCAACTCGAGGTCCAATTAGCTCGCCTACTTCTAGCTCAGCTGCCTTCTTCGATATTGAAGAAAAGACAACTGCTTTATAAGCTCAGGGTAATTTCTCTTACGAAATGTTCCGTGGTAACTTCGGTTTACGCTATTTAAAAACTGATGTGACTTCAAGAGGTAACTCTGTAACTAACGATGTGGTTACTGCTGTAACTACAGAAAGCGATTACGACTTCGTGTTACCACGTATTAACGTAGTAGCTGATGTCCACGATGATGTTGTTGTTCGTATGGGGTGGGGTAAGGATATTAGACGTCCTGATTTCGATGACCTTTCAACATCTTACACTTTCTCTACCAGTCCAAACCCAGCTGTACAGTTAGGCAACCCAGGATTGGTTCCAGAAGAAGTAACTTCATTTGACCTATCTGCAGAATGGTATTTTGCTGAAGCAAGTATGGTTAGCCTTGGTATTTTCCATAAAAAACGTTCTGACTTGCACGTAACTCAACAAGAAGACCCGTATGAAGATCCAGAAACTGGTTTCCGTGATATTACCGATCCTTGTGAACAAGGTGGTATCTTCAACCCTATTGCTGATATCAATGTATTCGGTCCAATAGGTACAGGTGTTTGTGTACCTACGTCACAGAAAATTAATGATAGTGGTGAAACGACTCAGAAAGGTATTGAGTTTGCTGTTCAGTACGATTTAGCGAGCTTTGAAGACGACCTAGGTTGGGCTTCTGGCTTTGGTGTGATTTTCAACTACACTATTCAAGAGTTCTCAGGTGGTGAAGCTGAAGATTCTGCTACAAGTCGTGCAAATGCAGTGTTTGCTCTATCCACTGGTGTTGAAGATATTGATGTGTCAGCAGTTCAAGGACTACTTGACTTGTCTGAAAACTCTTATAACTTTACTTTGTACTATGAAAAGTATGGTTTGTCAGCTCGTATGCGTTACACATGGCGTGAAGGCTACCGTTCAACTGACTTCGGTAGTACGTCTAGCTTGCCTTGGGGTTTCCCAGTGGTTCAAGAAGACAGAGGTCAACTTAACGCTAGCGTAAATTACGATATTAATGAGCAATTCAACGTAGGTATTGAAGCCGTGAACTTAACGGAATCAGAAGTTGAACAATCTTGTATCAATGAAGGTGCGTTGCTTTGTTACCAAGGTTTAACAGACCGCAGAATTACCCTTGGAGCTAGCTACCGCTTCTAAGGTAAGTAAAATCTACTCTAGGTTGCCGTTAATAAACGGCAATCGTTAGATAAATATATGATGATAAAAGCAAGCCTGATGGCTTGCTTTTTTAGTTTCTAGCCTTAGCAATCCGGCTTAGGTTTTATATCCGCAAGTGCAGGGCCATTGCATTTATCCCATGCGCTCTACTCCATGATCTTTAAGGGGTTCACTCTAGGTTCGCTATTGTTTCGCGGAAGTGTTAGTAGGGAACAATTGCTGGATAGCTTCTTGCAAAGTTGGCAGCTATAGAGATAACTCTGGCTTTCCTATATTCGACGTACTTAAATTTTATGACTACCTTTTTAAAGAGCAGTATTACACTTTGCTAACCAGTGATAAATTGCTGTAAGGGGAATCTATCCAAATAAGTGAACGGCAGTAAATGAGACGGGGTCTTGATTCGATTGAAATTTACTGTGTGATTATGGAAATATCAACAACGGGGGGGAATCGTTGTTGATATTTACATTTTTAAGATGTTTGTAGCAGCTGCTTTCTTGTAAGGGTTATTTAGAGGATTTTACCGACTCTATCCAATTTTCGATATTCGCCTCTAATACCGATAGAGGTATTGAACCGCTGCCTAACAAAGTATCGTGAAAAGCCTTTATATTGAATTTATCACCTAACTCATTTTGGGCTCGTTCGCGCAGCTCCAGCATTTTTAACTGGCCAATTTTGTAAGCAAGAGCTTGGCCTGGCCAGGAAATGTAGCGATCGATTTCGTTGATAATATCAGCTTCACTTTTAGCGGCATTGGCTTTGAAATAATCGATGGCTTGTTGTCGTGTCCAACCTTTGTAATGTATGCCCGTATCTACCACTAAACGAATGGAGCGCCACATGTCATAGGTTAGTTGACCAAACCGAGAATAGGGGTCTTTATACAAACCTAAATCATAGCCTAGGCGTTCGCTGTAAAGGCCCCATCCTTCCACAAACACCGTGAAGTTTAGAAAGCGGCGGAATGCTGGCATTTCATCCATTTCCATTTGTAACGCCAGTTGCAGATGATGTCCTGGTACAGCTTCGTGTACGCTCAGTACTTCCATTTCATATTTGGGACGGGTTTCTGGTTGATATAAGTTCACATAATAATAACCTGCACGGGAACCATCTGCGGCGGGCGGGTTGTAATATGCAGTAGTCGAATCAGGGGCAACCGCATCAGGGATAGCTTTTAAGCCATAGGGCATGCGAGGAAGTTTACCAAATAATTTGACTATCTCTGGGTCGATACGTTTGCTGATTGCAAGGTAAGCCTCAAACAGATCCTCAGGCGTTTCATAATAAAATTGTGGATCTGTACGTAAAAAGTTAACAAACTCATCAAAAGTGCCGTCAAAACCGGTTTCTTCCATCACCTTGTCCATCTCAGCATGGTTACGGGCAACTTCATCTAAGCCTATCTGATGGATTTCATCTGGGGTGAGCTCTGTGGTGGTAAAATAACGTACTTTTTGTTCGTAAGAAGCCTTTCCGTTGGGGGTATCCCATAGGCCGTGGCTCGCACGGGTGGCTGGTAAATATTGTTCAACAAAAAATTCATAAAATGCCCCATAAGCAGGCACGATTTGATCAGTAATAATGCTCTTGGCTTGTTGTTGCAGTCGTGCTTTTTCATTTTCGGCTATGCTGTCATTGATATTGGCAAATGGCTTATAAAAAAGACTCTGTTCCGGCTGTTCTACAAGCTGCTTTTTAATTTGCGCAGGGATACGTAGCATAGTATCGCGGGAAGGCATTATGCCCTGGGAAATACCGGTTTCCATTAAGGTTTGATTTTGCTCTAGTAGCTTGGGGATTTTTTCCAGTCTTGTTAGCCAATTTTCATAGTCTTTGACCGAACTTAGCGACACGAAGTTGGCCATGTCGTCCAAGGTTTGCACCCCTTGATTTTGGTCTATCGGCATAAGATACGACTTATATTTGTGCTCTTCAATGGACATTTCCAGCTGCCATTTAAACAGCTGATAATTGGTTTTGTCCCCTGCCGACAGCTGATTCGGATCAATAGCGTTGATTTGTTTTAAGGTATCTTGGTAATGCAGGTTAGTCTGATGGAGAGCTTCTAGGCTCATATCTCGCCAGCGACTGTTAAGCTCATCATTCCCCAAACCCAGATAGCTGGCAAAGTCTGGGTATGTCTCCATGGTGTATTGCCAGTCATCTTCCATTAGCTGTTTAAATTGTTGGTCAACATTTGATGAGACTGGTGCTGGTGCAACGGATTGCACATTGATTTGGGTGTGGCCGGCGCAACCACCCATTAGTATTACAAGTAATCCTGTTTTTAATAATTGTTTTGTCGACATCCCTGCATTCCTTTTTGGTTGGTTTTTAACCATCCTAGAGGAATGACAGGGGATAATCAACTTGCTCGCTAAGTCATATACAATAGCGTTTTTATGAAATTACTGAAGTATGGCTTTAACTTCGGACTCCACCTTGTCATATGTTGATGACTCGATAAACCCAATGGAAAATGTTGATGGTGTGGATAGGAATTTATCTTTTTCATGTCGACCAAATCCTAGCACTGTCATATAAGGTCGGCTGACGTAATCATCCGGATGTGCATCATCTTGGTGGTGTAATAAATACAACACTCTAGAGGTACTCACATCGCCAAAAGCAAACCATTCTGGCGAGGGAAGATCACCAATAAAAGCTTCATTGATGGGATGTTGTAGCTCATCGACAGAGGCATACCAGAAATCAGTTTCGTCCATCTCTCCACCGGGTACGCCTTCATATTGCACCCAATATTTATAGCCTTCACTGACTTTTTTCATGCTAAAGTCACAACGGTCGGGGTAAAAATCCCACTGACCTTGCCATTGCCCATTTTCTGAAGTAAATGTGATACGAACATGTTTATCACTTTCGATCTCTACCACTGATGTGGCTGGATCTGTTCCTGCATTCATAGCATGAAAGTAATTACCATCCTGTTTATGGATGGCATTGGGAAAACCACGATACTCGCCTTTCCAGCCTGAACCTTTTTCATCATGGAAGCCAATCCAATCTACACCATCTTTATCAAGCATACTGGATAGGCCACCACCTTGTTTTTCTAGATAAAAAGTAGCATTTTCAATTTTGACTATATAGGCTTCTAGTCCACCTGCAGACTCATCCACACCATGGCTTAGGGTGACTGGCTTTTCTTCATGCTTTTCTTCAATAGCTGGTTTGCAAGCGGCGAGTAGCAGAAGACCACTGGCAATAAAAACAAATTTTAATTTTGAAAACATAGAGTTTGCTCGTGTAATAATTCGTTAAAATAGAAGCAATAGCACCGCTTATGCGGTGCTTACTACTTTTTTAGAGCTAGCGCTTCTTTTCAATAAAAAGCCGACAGTAAGAATGGTTAGTGCACAACAGACAAACACCAAACGTCCCCACATTGGATTCGGAATCAACATCATTGCAAAGACGCCAACTCCCATATACATCACCATGGAACCGAGCTTGCTCCGCTGTTGACGGTCAAATTCGTCTTGTTCAAAGTCAGCAATAAAGGGCATTTCAAGATCTTCAAAAAACAATTCTCTTTCACTGATATGTTGATCCTTTTTCTCTGAATAAAACAGGCTGGATAAACAGAAGAAGCTAGCAGTGATAAGTAGGTGTCCACCAATAGTGATCATCAAGTTTATATCGATGGATTCACGGCGAGTAAACTCTTGTTCCATGCCAAGCAAATCAGCCAGCACTTGTGGTGTGAATATATTTGCAGCAAACCATGATACGAACAAACCCACGACCACTGTTGCCCATGGGGCCCACTGAGGAGTCTTTTTGATAAACAAACCAAAAATAAGTGGGATCAGCAAGGGAACTTGGATCATAGTTGACACATTCATCATCAAATCGAACAAGCTAAGTTCTTTTAAGGATTTAAAGAATAAGGCCACGGCGATTACCAAAATACCACTGATAAAGCTGACAATTTGACTGATGGTAAGCATGTGCTTATCGCTGACATCTTTGTTTCTTTTGGTCAAAAAGGGCTGATATATACTGCGCACAAATATGCCCGAATTTTTATTCAAGGCAGAGTCCATGGAAGACATAGTGGCGGCAAACAAACCGGCCAACAAGAGTCCAACTGTGCCCACCGGCATAGCATTGCGGGTAAACACTAAATACACGGCATCAGCGGCTTTGTTACCTAATTCAGGATAAGCAGCAGCTGCATCAGGGTATAAGGTGGCAGACGCCCAAGGGGGTATAAACCAAATAATACTGCCTACGCCCATCAGTACCATGGCCAGCAGTGCCGCTTTACGGGCATTGTCAGAATCTTTCGCATTCAAAAAGCGAAATGAATCATGCATGTTCATGATGGTGATCATTTGTTTGGCGAGGAAAAATACAAAGGTGGCCACTAAAATTAGGCCGTAGTTCATATCTGGGCCCATCACAAAGTCTACCGGGAAGTTTTCTATCATCGCAGTGGGGCCGCCCACGTTAATCAGGGCAATAATGGCACAGGCAACAGAAATGACGGCAACCACGAGGGTTTGTACAAAGTCAGAGGCAACCACTCCCCATGCACCAGATAATACCGATACGAATAATACCGTTAGGCCGGTGGCGATAATGGTGGTGCTCACATCAGCGTCAAACACCACGCTGGTGAACACGCCTAGCGCATTGAGCCAAACGCCAGCATTGATAAAGCTAAAAGCAATCAATGCCCAAGAGAAAAACTGTTCGTTTTGATGGCCAAAACGTCGCTTAATTCCTTCGGTAGGGGTGTCAACGCGCATTTGACGAAAGCGCGCTGCAAAAAACGCCCAGCCGCAAAAATATGCAAAGGTATTAGCAAAAAATACTAAGCTGATGGAAAAGCCATCAGTGAAGGCTTTTCCAGCTCCACCAGTAAATGTCCAAGCAGAGAACTGCGCCATAAACGCAGTTGAACCTACCATCCACCAGAGCATACGACCGCCGCCGCGAAAATAATCACTGGTGGAGTTGGCCGCCATTTTTTTAAACGTAAAGCCAATGCCGATGACTAAGGTAAAATATCCGGCAATAACGATATATTCATATAACATGAGTAAGCCTTTTATTGCAGATGACTAACGTCAACCCAATTGTCATTTTTACGGATTAAATCGATTAGTTGCTGATATTGGCTACCTTCTTTGAATGTTTGGTAAGGGGCAACCTCTTCACCTTTAATGTCGCTTAACAACTCTCTGATGAGGTAACGCCAATTCTTCTCAGTGTCGCCTTCAGCATCAGGTACGTTATTAGCAATGTCTTCTGGTAACGCAAGTTCTTGCCACCCATTGGCTTTGTCATGGACGTACAAGGGACCGCTTGCATAGTGACCTTTAATATAGATAGCGCCTTCACTACCATAAATAACAACATGATCTTCGTTGAAGCGAGGGTGTAACCCACCGTGTTTAAATAATACGGATACTGGATTTTTAGCCATGTCACTTTCGATTTTCGCCAACACGGTATAAGTCCATTCCACATTGGATTCGCCCCACTTGAGCTCTGGGTCATTTAAATCGCTGGGGATGAAATCGCGACGTTTTTTGAAGTTATGCACACCTTCAACGATAGGCGCTTTACCTAAATCGTCCCGTACTTCGCCCATAATCGAAAGGATTTTTTCACCGACGATAGAGGTCACAATAGAAAGTTTATGGGTGAAGTTGTTGTTTAATCGACCGCCGCCATGTTCTTTGCGATGTGACCAACCAAAGGGAATATCTCGTTCTAAATTGAAGTGGGATATACATTCAACTTCCAAAGGCTCACCGATAGCGCCGGCTTCAACCAAGCGTTTGGCGTGGATCACATCAGGCATATAACGGAAGCTTGCCGCAAAGGCAGTTTTAACATTTTTGGCAACGGCTAAGTCGTATAGTTGTTTGGAGGTTTCACCACTTTCAGTTAACGGTTTATCACAGAATACGTGGCAGCCATATTCAATGGCAGCGGTAATGGCTTCAACGTGAGCGCCTCCTGGGGTGGCAATAGAGACCACATCGGGTTGACAATCTTGTAAGGCTTTTTGCCAATCTGTGCCCGCATATGGGATGTTCATGTCTTTGGCTACTTGCTCAACGACACTTTGTGTTCTACCTACGATCCCTACAACTTCGGCACCCATATCTCGAAATGCTTCTGCATGCCCTTGGCCCGCAAATCCGGTGCCGAATACTAATACGCTTATCTTTTTGCTCATGTTGTGTCTCCAACTTAACAACGTTTAAATTCAAAAAAGTAGAACTGGATTACCAATTCCAAATGGTTCCATCTTCTAATCTACTAACGGGAAGATAAGAACGTTTATAGGGATATTTACTCGCTTCTTCTTCATCAAACTCAATCCCTAGACCTGGGGCGTCACTTACATACGCCATACCTTGTTCTACTTTAATTTGATGTTTAAAAATTTGTTTTAATTGCTCGTTACCTAGGCCGACGAACTCTTGAATACCAAAGTTAGGTGCCCAAATATTAAGGTGCATGTGGGCAGCAAAACAAACTGGCGACAAATCAGGGGCTCCATGGGGGGCCGTTTTGACGTTGTAAATACTGGCAAAGTCAGCCATGCGTCTCAACGCGGTAATGCCGCCTGCATGGGTAGCCGCAGCTCGAAGGTAATCAATTAACTGGTTTTGAATTAAATCCTTACAATCCCAAATAGTATTGTAGGTTTCACCAATCGCCAGTGGCGTAGTGGTGTGCTGTCTGATGACTTTATAACTGTCTTGATTCTCAGCAATGGATGCATCTTCCAAGAACATCATTGCCAAAACGTTCTCTGGCTTGGGCAAAAAGATCGACAATCATATTAAAATATTTTTGCGTAGACCAAGCTTCTTCAGGAGGTAAAGGACGATTACCCTGTAATTCATAGTAATCTTTTTTATCGCCCAACACACCGTAGGTGACATTTAAGCCAGGCACTGCAGATTGCAATCTAACCGCTTTAAAACCTTGGTTAATCAACTCTTCGGTTTTATCTAGGGTATCTTCAATGTCTTCACCACTGGCGTGGGCATAAAGTGTTACCCCTTGTCTGCTCTTGCCACCTAATAACTGATAAACCGGAAAGCCTGCAGCTTTTCCTTTTATGTCCCAAAGCGCCATATCTATAGCTGCTACAGCTGCCATGTTCACTGGCCCTTTACGCCAATAAACACCTTTATATAAATACTGCCAAATATCTTCGATATCATGGGCATTACGACCAATCAAACAAGGTGCAACATGCTCTTCTAAATAACTAACCACTGCCATTTCGCGACCATTGAGGGTAGCATCGCCGATGCCATGTATGCCTGCATCAGTAATGATTTTCACCGTGACAAAATTTCTGCCGGGGCTACAAACAAATACTTTGATTTCTTTAATTTTCAACTGATATTCTCTCTTTGCAGATAAGTTTACTAAACCGGTTTAGTTGATTGATTTAGCATAGTGCTGCAGTATGTCAACTTTCCATTAACAAAATAAAAAACAGTGATACCAAGATGGCAAAAGTGAAATTAATTGATGTGGCCCGTTTTGCTGGTGTCTCAAAAAGTACCGCTTCTCAATACCTAAATGGACGCTTCGACTATATGTCGAAAGAAACTCAAGAACGAATTCGAGCCGCGGTAGCTGAATTGGATTATGTACCGAATCCCATTGCGAGAAACCTAAAAGCAACGAAGACTAAAACCATAGGGGTAGTGGTTAGAGATATCACTGGTTTTTATTCCAGTCGGGTTATACGAGGGGTAGATGACTATTGTAAAGAAAACTCTTATAACGCATTGATTTACAACACAGATTTTGACCCAGAGATAGAAGCGAAATCAATAGAAGCGCTGTATCAATTACGTGTTGATGGAATTATCATTGCCTCTTCAGGTAATAATACGCAACTTATTTCAGAGTACATTGGTAAAGGTATGCCTATTGTTCATTTTCAAATTGAAAATGATGGTAGTGAACAAAATATTATTTTATCCGATTATAAAAAAGCTGCTTTTGATGCCACTGAATACCTAATTAACTTAGGTCACGAACGTATTTGTTTTGTTACTCAAGACATTAAAAATGTGAATTCCAGAATAGAAAGATACCAAGGTTATGCAGACGCACTGAGCAAACATGATATTCCATTAGACGATAATTTAGTGCAGCAATGGGATCGTGAAACGGGTTTTCAGACCGCGCCCACAGAAATAGTCGAATCCTATGCACCCACTGCATTTTTCACTCAACATTTGCCAATTACCATTGAGTTATTACGAGGGTTAAATCGCGCGAATATTTCTGTTCCAGATGATGTTTCATTACTTGGCTTTGATGAAGTGCCAATGGCTGAATTCTTTAAAGTACCTATTACCGTGGTGAAGCAAGAGCCATACAGTATAGGGGTTGAAGCCGCAAAATTGTTGCTCAATAATATTGCGGAAGAAACTAATATATCTCACAAAATCTTGATCCCTTGTTCGTTGGAGATACGGGATTCCTGCAAAGCAGTTTGATTTTAGCCATTGCTTCCGCTGTTATTGCCGTTAGATGCAATGCTAACTGAGATTTAAGATAAATCGGTTTATTTGAAGTGTAGCCCAAACTGAATGGTTGCAATATCTAAGCTAAGCAAAAAGCAGTTAGCTAGTGGTTGCTCAGTGCTAGCCAGATGAAAAAAGCTACACACATGGAAAATTTACAGTAGAGTATATTTTTAAATTTAGGCGAAAGAAAAACTTAGTGGACGGATTCTTAAATGGCTGATAATGAAACGGCTAATAATACAATGGATAACAACGATTGCGCAGCATATTTTAATGGCCAATACCTGCCCTTGAGCCAAGTTTCCATTTCCCCTTTGGATCGTGGCTTTTTATTCGGCGATGGGATTTATGAGTTCGTGCCTGTTTTTAATGGCAAAGCTTTAGGCGGTGAACAGCACTGGCAACGTTTGCTAGAAGGGCTAAAGTCTGTGGATATCCCACTTACTTATAGTGTGCAAG
The DNA here is from genome assembly GCF_041538045.1 of Aliiglaciecola sp. SL4. Lineage (NCBI taxonomy): Bacteria > Pseudomonadati > Pseudomonadota > Gammaproteobacteria > Alteromonadales > Alteromonadaceae > Aliiglaciecola > Aliiglaciecola sp. SL4. The sequence continues at coordinate 183,233 of NZ_JBGOSE010000007.1, forward strand.
ATTTAAAGGATATTGCCCAACCTTTGCTGTCAGATGATGAACACACACAAATACTCTACGTACAAATAACCCGTGGCGTTGAAGCCGTGCGCAAACATCGGTTTCCGGTCGACGCTAAACCCACAGTGTTAATGTTTAGTACGCCATTTACCTCTCCTTTTGACATTACCTATTCAGGTTGTGATGCCTACTTTCAAGAAGATTTACGCTGGCAGCGCTGCTCCATAAAGTCCATTAGCTTGATGGGGAACGTGATGTCCTATCTACAACTGGCGAAAGATGGTGTGGCCAACAGTGAGGCGTTACTGATTAGAGGCGAGCATGTGGTAGAAGCCCCTAGTAGCAATGTGTTTATGGCGAAAGATGGAGTGGTTTTTACCCCGCCTGTGGATAACATTTTAGCTGGTGTCACCCGTCAACTCATTATCGATATTGCCGAAAACCAGGGCATAGAAGTCCGGCAAGTTTTTCCCACTGCCAGTGAGGTAAAACAAGCGGATGAGGTTTGGGTGAGTAATTCTTATGAAGAATTAAAGCCGATTATCAGTATTGACGGTGAAAAGGTGGGAGACGGAAAACCTGGCCCCATCTGGCAGCGTTTGTTTTCCAGTTATCAATTGCTCAAACAATAAATATCTATTGTTTGAATGAGTTAAAAACCGCAAATTAATTGCTCATAGGTAAATACGAGATAACCATGCAAACAAGCTTCTTCCAACGAGTTTTACTGCCAGGCTTTATCCTACAATCGGTGTTGATTGGCGGCGGTTATGCCACAGGCCGAGAGTTAGTCCAGTTTTTTCTCAATTCAGGTCCGTTAGGCGGTTTTTTAGGTATTTTAGTGGCAACGGCTGCCTTTAGTTTAATCAGTATGCTGAGTTTTGAATTTGCCCGATTAACCCAAAGTTATACCTACAGGGGCTTTTTCAAAAAGTTGTTGGGAAAAGCTTGGTTTGTGTATGAGTTGGCCTACTTTGCCTTGGGCATTTTAGTCTTAGCGGTGATTGGCTCTGCAGCCGGTGAAGTGGTTGCTGAGCATTTGGATATTTCCAGTACTTTAGGCACTGTGGTGCTAATGGTCTGCATTTGTGTCTTAGTCGCCTGGGGCACTATGCTGATTGAGAAGGTATTAGCGGGTTGGTCGTTTTTGTTATACCTAGTGTATGGGGCGTTTGTTTATTTGTACTTAACTGAATATGGTGAAAATGTAACTGAGCAACTATTTTACGGCGAAATTAAAGGTAGTTGGTTTATCAGTGCGATTCAGTACGTGGGTTACAATGTTGCTGCTTTGCCGCTTATCTTGTTTTGTGTGCGTCATATGCAGGGGCGCAAAGATTCATTTTTAGCTGGGGCCATGGCTGGTCCTTTAGCAATGCTACCGGCTCTGTTTTTCTTTGTGGCTATGGTGGCAAATTCGACTCAAATCACACAGGCAAAAGTGCCATCAGATTTTATGATGCAGCAATTGAATATGCCTTGGTTGCAGGCCATTTTTTACGTAGTGTTATTCGGCACTTTTATCGAGACAGGCACAGCCTTTATCCACGGTATGAATGAACGAATTGCTGAAGTGTATGGGGAAAAACAACAAATCATGCCCAAATTAATGCGCCCAACAATTGCCGCTATTGTTCTGATACTGTCAATTTATTTAGCCTCATCCGTGGGGCTGGTGGGTTTAATTGGTAGTGGTTACGGCACCCTAACTTGGGTTTTTGTGGTGGTCTTTGTTTTGCCTTTACTCAGTGTGAGTAGTTATCGAATTTTTTGGGATGGTAAATAAAGGTACTTGTATCAATATTTCTAAAGTTATATTGTTGCTACATGTTGATTAGTGTTCAAAGGATTTCAAACTTGAAATTTACGCCACCCTAGGGTGTCCTTCCTCTATTATTTCGTTACTGCTTAACGGGCAAATATTCCACTTATCCGCGGATTTATTTGCATTAAAAAGTTTACTTTCCTAAGGATTTAGGAAAGCTTCAAATTTAGGTTATTTACATGCTCGAAAACATGAAAAGAGAATGGTTCTCTAATATTCGTGGTGATGTGCTTGCTGGTATTGTGGTGGCTTTAGCCTTGATACCCGAAGCCATTGCTTTTTCTATTATTGCCGGAGTAGACCCTAAAGTGGGACTTTACGCGTCGTTTTGTATTGCGGTTATTATTGCATTTGTTGGTGGTCGACCAGGAATGATTTCTGCTGCTACTGGGGCGATGGCATTGCTGATGGTAACCTTAGTCAAGGAGCACGGCTTAGAATACTTGCTTGCTGCGACTTTGTTGACCGGTGTGCTACAAATTATTTTCGGCTTCCTTAAGCTCGGCAGTTTAATGCGCTTTGTTTCGCGCTCTGTGGTCACCGGCTTTGTGAATGCCTTGGCGATTCTGATTTTTATGGCTCAATTGCCAGAATTAACCAATGTGACTTGGCATGTTTACGCCATGACGGCTGCCGGTTTGGGGATTATTTATCTGCTGCCTTATGTACCTACTATTGGAAAAGTTGTGCCATCACCTTTGGTATGTATTGTCAGTCTTACCATAGTATCCATTGTCTTAGGTCTGGATATTCGAACCGTTGGCGATATGGGAGAGTTACCCGATACCTTACCGTTATTTTTATGGCCGGAAGTGCCTCTTAACTTAACCACCCTTGAAATTATATTACCTTACTCTTTGGGCTTGGCGGTGGTCGGTTTACTTGAGTCGTTAATGACCGCCACCATAGTCGATGATCTGACCGATACTAGCAGTGATAAGAATAAAGAATGTAAAGGCCAGGGCATGGCAAATATTGGTGCAGGTTTATTCGGTGGAATGGCTGGCTGTGCGATGATCGGTCAATCTATTATTAATGTTAAGTCAGGGGGGCGAGGGCGATTATCAACCTTTATAGCCGGTCTGTTTTTGATCATTATGGTGGTATTCCTTGATGACTGGGTAGGGCAAATTCCAATGGCTGCGCTGGTGGCGGTAATGATTATGGTATCCATAGGTACGTTTTCGTGGTCGTCTATTACCGATCTAGGCAAACATCCTAAGTCGTCAAATATTGTGATGATAAGTACGGTTATTGTGGTTGTCGCGACCCACAACTTAGCCATAGGGGTGTTTGTAGGTGTGCTGTTAGCAACCTTGTTCTTCTCCAATAAGATTGGACGTTATATGGCGGTTAGGTCTTATTTCAATGAGCAGGAAAAAGTGCGAACCTATGAAGTCGTTGGTCAGGTATTTTTTGCCTCAGCAGAACAGTTTGTCAACGAGTTCGACTTCAAAGAAGCGGTAGAATCCGTAGTGATTGATCTTACTCATGCGCATTTTTGGGATATTACCTCGGTGTCATCGTTAGATAAAGTGGTGATTAAATTTCGTCGAGAAGGCGCAACAGTGAGCCTTGTTGGGATGAATGACGCAACAGCAACAGTGGTCGATAAATTTGGGGTACACAACGACCCTAAAGAAGTTGAAAAACTGTTTGGCGGACATTAAGGAGATAATGATGACTAAAATTGTGACCTGTGTAGATGGTTCTGCAATCACCTCGGCCGTGACAGCTGCTGCTGTCTGGGCATCAACAAAACTAAACAAACCTATACTGTTCTTGCATGCATTAGAAAAAGAACAGCAGCATGGCGCCGATGACTACACTGGCGCCATTGGTCTAGGTGCGCGCTCGGCTTTGCTAGAAGAAATGACTAGGCTTGATGAACAACGTGCCAAAGTGGCATTGCAACTTGGACGAGAGTTACTTGATGACGCAGTACAACATGCGCAAGATTCAGGGGTTGCTGACATTGAATCGATGCAAAGGCATGGTGAGGTGGTAGACTCGGTAGGCGATTTAGAGGAGCAAACTAGACTCATCGTTATCGGTCGAAATGGTAAAGGCCATGATAATAGTTTTAACGCTTTGGGTTCTAATATTGAAACCCTTTTGCGCAAAGCGGCACACCCAGTGTTGCTCATTCCAGATAATTTCAAGCAACCCTCTTCCTTTATGATTGCCTATGATGGCAGAGAAACTGCCGACAAAGCGCTGCAGCGAGTGATTGATGGTGGTTTATTGCATGGCCTACATTGTCATTTAGTGTCGGTTAAAAATAACGAAAAAAACCTACATGATAAATTCGAGTCGGCCCAGCAAAGATTGCAAGAAAAAGGATTTCAAGTTACCGCTTCATACATTGAAGGGGATATTTTTGAATCACTTATGGCTTACAAAAAGTCTAATGATATTGAGCTGATTGTGATGGGGGCGTTTGCCCATTCCAAGCTTAGGCAATTTTTTGTGGGCAGTAACACCCTGAAAATGCTTGAACGCAGTGATATACCTTTGATCGTGTTGCGTTAATGCCGATGCAATGGTTCACATCCTCGAGCATGTTTCTGGTTCCCAACACCCTAAAAACTAAAAAGCCCTTTGGAACCAGGGCTTTTTAGTTGGTTAATGAAGTCTCTTCAATTTAAGCGTAATCAAGTTGCTCAAAAAGAGGTTCAGCTCAATGATTAGGTGTTTTACAACCTACCTGAACAATAGCCATCTAATTCGCAGCGAGAACTTTCTCTGCCATTACCCGACTGTTTCATACCACCAAAAGGAGCAGCGGCATTTGATATCGCTCCTTCATTAATTCCGACCATGCCAAACTCTAGGGCTCTAGCAACACGGAATATACGACCTACATCGCGACTATAAAAATAGGCCGCTAAGCCGTATTCAGTAGTATTGGTTAATTCTATTACTTGTCTTTCATCTTCAAATTGAATGATGGGTGATACAGGACAAAAGATTTCATTGCTCGCGATAGGCATATCATTGCTAACATTGGTTAGTACTGTCGGTAGGTAATAATTCGGTCCTTGTGAGGTAACAGTTTCACCCATTTTTTATACAGCACCTTGATCAATGGATTGTTGCACTAAATCATCTACGTCAACGGCGGCTTTAGGATTGTTCATAGACTCCTTGCTGTACCAAAAAACGATTTGTGTAGATACTGGTGATTACATAGCTGCTTAATTTACAGCGTTATGGCTTTTATCGAAGATATTCATCCTCACAGTACAATTTTCGTTGTGTAAGTAACTGTCGATATCCGCGTCAAAACAATCAGTCAGATCTTCGTCATCATTTACCCCATCCACTTTTGCAAAATGTGCTGTACCGTCATCTTCCATAATTAACAAATCGGTTAAATAGTAGTCGGATAAAACAGCTATTGCCTTTGGCCGTTGTTCACTTTGCAAAAAAGCGCTGGTCTCGTAAACCAGAAAATAAGGGTGTCCTTCTTCTGTAAAACCCATCACAGAATACTTTCCGTGTTGTGAAAACCCCCAAAACCAACTGACAGCAACATCTCCTTTTATCACTTCTAAAAGCACAGGAAAGTGGCCCTTATCGCGTTTATACAAAACAAGATCATTAACAGGAAAGTGTTCAGAGTGGGTCGACATTACACAAATTTCTGTCTTTTTCTGAGGGTGGTTTTGACACGTCAACGTCAAAGGGTCTGAGCCTGCGACCCCATCATTACAAGTAAGCAGGGCGATAATGAAAAAGCTGCAACGTTTTAGCATAGGTGTCGTTAGTCCAACTCTCTAAGTAATGGGGTTAGTTAAGTAAATGATTTTATCCAATAATAATCAATAGATAACAAATAATAACTGACACAAATCTAGGCTTTTTGTTTAACGGTTTTGCTAGGGACTTAATAACTTAACACTAGCCTCAAGCCGCCCAAGCCCAGCTTAACTAGTTAATATTGGAACTCATCTTTGTTGGTTAAACCTGAACGATAAATTCTAGTAAAATGATGTTGAAAAAAATGAATGAAAATATTGAATTATAACTTCGTTTTTTACACTCGGTATTTTCCTTTTGGTTGCATTCATTTTTTTCATACTAGACTAAAGACTAATGAATTTGGCGTTCTAGGTATTGGCACGAGGATTGCTTTGAAGGGATTAGGTGAGGGAGCCTGCATCCGATGTACTACAACATTTGATGCAAGGACATAAAAAAGAGATAAATAACATGAAACTGAACAAAAGAAGTACTTTCGCAGTTTTAGTCAGCGGTTTGTTAAGCTGCTCAGCAATGAATGCGAGTGCGGCCAGTAGTAGCCTTTTAGGGTTAGATCTTAATAGCGTGACTGATTTAACTAACGTTTCAAATCTGACAACATCTTTGGAATTGCCGGAATTACCTGTCGTTGACAGTATCTTATCGATGGATAATGAGATTTTAATTCAAGGTGGAGATATTGCTGCAATTAACGACTTAGTTAACTTAGTGGGTGGGGTAGTTACACACGAGTTGCCTTTAGTCGGTGGAATCGGCGTGCGCGTTTCAGATCTGCAGTTGGAATTACTCAAAAGCTTTCCCGCTTTGATAACGATTACTGAAAACCAACCACTGTTCACTGCAGGTGCTCTTGATAATTGTCAGGTTTACGGAAGTCATGTTGTTGACTTAGAAAAAAGAAAGGTTACTTGGAATCTTTACAACGCCCGTGACATGAAAACCAATGTAGATGAAATGAAATTTACCTGGCCGTCGAGATTAGGCAATGTAACGTCGGTTAAATTTAATGGTTCCACTGTCTTTTGGAGTTTGTTTGGCTCACAAAAAGGTGAATTGACACTGGATTCTTCTTGGTTGAGTCGTTATGCAAAAATGAATGCCTATGATGATGCTAAAGTTGAATTAACTTTTTCTCGAAGTGGCGCTGAAAACTATCAGCAAAATGACTTCTCGATGAATGTTTCCTTTACTCAAAATTGTAGTCGAGAGTTGGTTAAAGGTTATGATACCCAAGCCAATGAAGGGGATAGTAATAGTTATTACGTCAACACTGTAGGTGCGGATGAGCTGCATGATAATGGTATTACCGGTAAAGATATCACCGTAGCCGTTATTGATAGTGGAGCTTGGGCAGGTCATAAAGCGTTAAAAAATGACACTAACAATAATCCTCGAATTACAGCGGCATTTGACGCAATTGAAAACCAAGAAATGCAAGCACGAGACATGACTGACGAAAATAGTCATGGTACTCACATCTCAGGCATCATTGCTAACAGTGACCGTGCAGTAGTTGATGGTCAAATGCGTAGCTATTACCAAGGTGTAGCTCCTGATGCTAATTTAGTGGTAATTAAAGCCTTTTACGAAGATGGTCATAGTACTTATTTGGATGCACTTCGTGCGATTCAATATGTTTCCGACCACCATGAAGAATTAAATATTCGTGTTGTAAACTTGTCGTTTGGTGCGCCACCTCGCTCGAATTACTGGGCAGACCCAATTAACCAAGCCATCATGAAATTATGGGAAAAAGACATCGTTGTTGTCACCTCAGCTGGTAATACTGGACCTGCAGCGATGACTATTGGTGTGCCAGCGAATGTTCCTTATGTAATTAGTGTTGGTGCGATAACAGATAATTACACGCAAGATAACCCTAACGATGATGAGTTGCTTTCATTCTCTTCACAAGGTCCAACTCATGAAGCTTTTGTTAAGCCTGATTTAGTTGCTCCAGGCGGTCATATATTCAGCTTAGCGAATGAAGACATGTATATGCCTAACAAGTTTCCACAATATATGGTTGGAAATGATCGATTTATCATGTCTGGTACTTCGCAAGCGTCAGGTGTGGTAAGTGGAATTGTCGCGTTAATGTTACAAAATGATCCCAGCTTGAGCGCTAATGATGTGAAGTGTCGTTTGATGAGCAGCACAACAATGGCTCAACTATCGAATGGCAAACTTGCTTACAGTCCTTTCCAACAAGGATCGGGTAGTGTTAATGCCGTTAAAGCAGTTGAATCAAGCGCTACAGGTTGTGCCAACAATGGTATGGATATCGCTGCAGACTTGAGTGGTGAGCAACATTACATGGGGGCAGCTCGAAAAGACGATAACGGCAACTACTACATCGAAGGGTTCGAGTTTGAGCTTTGGGAAGAAGCGTTTATCTGGGAAGAGGCCTTCATTTGGGAAGAAGCGTTTATCTGGGAAGAGGCCTTCATTTGGGAAGAAGCGTTTATCTGGGAAGAAGCGTTTATCTGGGAAGAGGCCTTCATCTGGGAGGAAGCGTTTATCTGGGAAGAAGCCTTCATTTGGGAAGAAGCCTATGTAAATCAAGAAAACTTCTTAATGCAAGAATAAGTCTTTCAACTCAATTTACTCAGCCCCTCAAAATTTAACTTTGCAGGGGGTGAGTCGTTTTTTAACCGCTGAAATTGGGCTAAATAGTGACTTTTAGCAGCTATTTTTACCATTTTATTGGCATAGTTATTTCATTAGGTTAATCTAGGTTAAAAACGATGAGCCGTGAAGAAGTATGTTCAGCAAAGGAATATTGTATTCTCTATTTTTCCTCCTAATAAGCAGCAACGCTAATGCTGACGACTCTCCTAATTTCTACTTTTCATCTGCAGATTTAACAACACAGTTAACGCAAAAAACAGTGCGCCAGATATACCATGATAGTACTGGTTATTTATGGATTGTTACCCAAGAGGGAATTAATCGATACGATGGTTATCAAATGCTGCACTTCGTGCACGAGCCCCGCAATGATGACTCCCTAAGCAATAGCAATGTTTTTGCGGTACTTGAAGATCACCAGCAACGATTATGGATAGCTACTGATGGTGGCGGTCTTAATTTATTTAACGCGGCCACGCAAACGTTTACGGCATGGAAAGAAGCCGATAATTCAGATACGGCACCCTCCTCCAATCGAATCCTGAGCTTATTCTTAGACTCTCAAAACTATATTTGGATTGGTTATCGTAACGGTAATTTCAGTCGATTTAATCCCGATGACAAAACCTTCGAGCACTTTAATATGCGCGAATTGGTTCCTGAATTGAAAAAAGATGCGGGTATTGTATCTATTGTCGAAGATGAAAACTTTCTATGGCTAGCGTCCAATGCAAATGGTTTATTTAAATTCGATAAAGAAAACCATTCTATGGAGCGACTTTACTCAGGGGCTAAATCACCATTTTTTAGTGACTCTTTGAAACATTTGCTTATTGATACACAACAGCGTTTATGGGTCGCTAGCGCAGATGCAGGAGTGAGTGTTACTGACCCGCAGAAACTGCAGTTTACCAACTGGCAATATGAAGTTAATCAAGTAGATAGTCTGCCATCGAATCTTGCACAAACAATATATCAGGATCGTCAACAACGTATTTGGATTGGCACCGATGCGGGCGTCGCGGTTTGGGACGGTAAAAATAGTTTTACTAGTTTCACCACAACAGAAGGGTTAGCAGATAATAACACCTTATCGATTCAACAAGATTCTACCGGTTTAATTTGGTTGGGTACCTTAAATGGAATTACTAAAAGTATTGAGGTGCCGTTTGAACATATTGTTAAAGGCTTAAGCAACAATGTGGTGTTAGGGTTTGCTGAAACCTATTCAAGTGCAGGTGAATCATCTATTTGGATCGCTAGTTATACCGGTTTAACCCAGTTGGATAGCAATGGAGATGTATTACAAATTATCAATAAAGAAACGCAAACTTCATTACGTGATGCCAGAGTTACTGCTGTGCTTGGTAAAGATAATGAACTTTGGTTCGGTACACGGCGTGCCGGACTTGGCCGTCTAAATGTAGATAACAACAACATTCAATTTTTTTCTCATGATCCAGAAAACCCTAGCAGCTTGAGTTTCAATGGTGTCACCAGCGTTTTTTCAGATAATGGTGGCAATTTATGGGTTGCAACCTTTGGTGGTGGTTTGAATTATTTACCCACAGGAAGCGATCAATTTATACATTATCGGTATGACGAAAATGACCCTAATAGCTTGAATAGCGATAGAGTTTTAGCTGTTTATCAACTTGCTGATGGCACTATTGTGGTGGGTACCGTGTCTGGGTTTAATTTACTTGACCAAACTAATGGTCATTTTCGCCGGATTGAACATAACCCCGATGTCATTGATAGTTTATCTGCTTCTATGGCTTGGGCATTTCATCAAGACTCTAAAGAGCAATTATGGATTGGTACCCAAGGTGGTGGATTAAATAAATGGTTGCCTGAAGATATGCAGGCATTCAATAATAAGTTCACTCAATATGACAGTTTTAGCGGCCTTCCTAGTAGTCATATTTATGCCATTTTAGAGGATGACTCAGGAAACTTATGGCTTGGTAGCCCTGCAGGTCTAACTCGGTTAAATACAGAAAACGGTAAAATTAGGCATTTTGACCGTTCTCAAGGATTTAAAGAAAGTGAAGTGAATTGGGGAGCTAGTTTTAAAGATAGCCAAGGGTATATGTATTTTGGCGGGCCAACGGGCGCGATACGTTTCCATCCTGATAACATTAAAGATAGCGAAATAGTGCCTCCAGTGGTGGTTGTGAGGATAAAAAAACTAAATGAACAAGTATGGTTTGATGTGCCTTATCAGCAACTGCAAGAACTTGAGCTTGGCTACAAAGATTATTTTATTTCCTTTGAGTTTGCTTCACTAGATTTTAACGCCCCAGGGCTTAACGAGTACCGATATAAATTGGAAGGATTGGATTCCGATTGGATTGAATTGGAAAACCGTCGTTTAGCGACCTTTACCAACTTACCTGCTGGTAACTACACATTACGTGTGCAGGCTAGTAATAACCAAGGCTTGTGGAACACTGAAGGAGTTGTGTTACCAATCAATGTGCTGCCGCCACCATGGAAAACGGTTTGGGCATACAGTCTTTATTCACTTATTGTGGTGTTGATTGTACTCAATACAATTTGGAGATATCGTCGTAAACGTTTAGCTGAGATGCAACAACTAATTGATTTAGAAGAAAAAGTAGAAGAGCGTACTAAAGAGTTACGGCATGCTAATGCACAGCTTGAAACCAGTATGCAAGAAACTGAAAAAGCGCGTAAATTAGCAGAGCAAGCAAGTAAAGAAAAAAGTGATTTCTTAGCTATCATGAGTCATGAAATTCGTACTCCTATGAACGGAGTATTGGGTATGACAGAAGTCTTATTAAGTTCTGAGTTAAAGCCAAAACAACAACACTTTGCGCAATTGGTTTATCGTTCTGGTCGCCTATTGTTAGACTTACTTAACAATATTCTAGACTTCTCAAAACTCGAAGCAGGTAAAGCGACCCTTGAATCAGTTCCCGTTGATCTAGAGGCTTTAGTCGAAGAAGTCTGTGACTTGTTTAGTGAATCGGCATATAACAAAGGGCTTTATGTTAACGCGATTTTGTCTCCGGATCCGCTTCCTGAAGTGTATGCTGACCCTGCAAGGTTGCGACAGATCATTGCTAACTTAACCAGCAATGCGATTAAGTTCACTGAGCAAGGTGAAGTGAATGTGAGTATCAGGCGAGTGCCTTGTTATCACGCGCATAATAACTCGTCAGAGCAAGCAAGCCCATCCAGTGGTTTTGAAATCAGAATTCAAGACACGGGTATTGGTATGGCACCAGATAGACAGCAAAAAGTGTTTGAAATGTTTACCCAAGCTGATGCTTCAACCACCAGAAAGTATGGAGGCACGGGGTTAGGTTTAGCGATTTGTCGTCAGTTGACAACATTGATGGGCGGTAACATTGATGTGCAATCTAAACTAGGGGAGGGGAGTTCGTTTACTTTAGAAGTTGATTTGCCTCTGACTCAAAAACCGATAATTGAAACCCTTCTGTCATCGTCAGCTCCAACTGTACATTTGGTTAACCTGAAAGGTGGTTTGGGATTGGCATTAACTAATATGTTGAGCAAATTAGGTTTCACAGCGGTACATATTCAAAGAGTTAACGGACAATTAGCATCAGCTAAAAATGGTTTATGGATCAGTCTTAGTGAATATGAATCAGCAATAATAAACGCGCAAATTCCAATGCAAAAATGGATATGCCTATTGCCGTCTTCCCAGTGGCAGGAACATGATAAGCGCAATATTTTACCTTTGCCTATTCACCTTAAAGATTTGCAAGATAGCTTAAATAAAGCTTTAGGGGTTAAAACACTCGATCGTCAATTAAGTAATAACGAATATCCCAATCACCAGAAATTTAACGCTAATATTTTAGTGGCAGAAGATAGTTTAACCAACCAAGAAGTCGCCAAAAGCATGTTAGCCATACTGGGATGTGAAGCATGGTTAGCGGATAATGGTACTGAAGCAGTTGAGCAAATTAATATCAATCAGCCCGATTTAGTTTTGATGGATTGCCAGATGCCAATTATGGATGGATATCAGGCAACAACCGAGATTAGAAAGAAATGGCCGAATATCCCAATAGTCGCTTTGACGGCTGGAATGGGGGATGACCTACGTCAACAGTGTTTGGGTGTAGGCATGAATGAAGTTATGACCAAGCCTTTTTCTCTGCGCGAACTGGAGCAAACGTTGATGCGTTTTTTAGGTGCTCCTTCACAACCACCGAAGAACGAGCAAGGTGAAAATGATCCGCTAGAATTCGGCAGCCAAAACGGTCACGCGCAAAATAACCATAGCCGTGACAACTTAGTGGCACAAAATAGCGAAGCGACTGATGATGAGTTGGCGTCACAGTTAATTGATATGGTCACTGTAGAGACACTGTTAAAAATCAGTCGAGACACCGGAAATCCAGTGTTTGTTAGAGTGTTAGATGCTTTTATTCAAGAAGCAGAGAAATTAATTACTCAATTATTTGAACAAGTAAACAGCCCAAAATTGAATTTGCATGAAGTCGCAGAAATTGCCCATGCGCTAAAATCTATGTCTGGGAACTCTGGCGCTAAGGCATTGTACGAAATATGTCGAGAGTTAGAGAGCAAGTCAAAACAGCAGCAATCGGAAGGAGTCGATACTTTAGCCCAAAATATACAAGCCACTTTTATACTAAGTTGCGAGAAGTTGGAGACGTTTAGAAATGTTGGTTGAATCGAAAATTAAAGTTCTGGTAAGTGACGATGATCTCACCGCAAGAATTTTAATGAAAGAAACACTAACCAGTGACAGTATCGAAGTGTTAGAAGCAGAAAATGGCAAACGGGCTCTAGAGCACTTTCAGAAACACTCGCCATCACTGGTTTTATTAGACGTTTCTATGCCTGAAATGAATGGTTTCGAAGTGTGCGAACGTATTCGTAGTCAAGAAAATGGCAAACATGTTCCAATTATAATGGTGACCGGCTCAGACGATCTTGACTCCATCCATCGGTCATATGCGGTTGGGGCTACAGACTTTATAGCGAAACCTATTAGATGGCCGATTTTAGGCGAACGAGTTAAGTATATCCTGCGGGCGAGTCAAGCCTTTGCTGATTTAGTTGTACAACAAAAAGAACTCCATCAACTGGCGTTTTATGATTCTCTTACGGGTTTACCAAACCGGCAATACTTGATGCAAGACGTGCAACGCTTTTTGGCACTCGCTAGGCGTAAACAAAATCAAGCTGCAATGTTATTCATTGATCTAGACAGATTCAAACGCATTAACGATACCATGGGCCACAGTAATGGTGATAAATTGCTTCGTAAAGTGGCTCATCGATTACAAGCTAACTTACGTGACAGTGATGTATTTGTGCGAGTTGGTGAAAGTATTTCGGCAAATAAAGCCCAACTTTCAAGTTTTGGTGGTGATGAATTTACGATATTTTTGAATCAATTAAATACCGCTAATGAAGCCACTTTAGTTGCCGAAAGAGTGATTCGTAGCTTTGATCAACCATTCCAACTCGAGCCGTTTGAGGTGGTAATTACGCCAAGTATTGGTATCTCAATGTTTCCTAATGACGGGGAAGATGCAGAAACCTTGCTTAAAAATGCAGACACCGCAATGTATTCAGCAAAACAAGCTGGCCGCTGCTGTTATAAATTTTACCGCGACTCAATGAACGCCAAGGCTGCTGCTCGATTGCAGCTTGAGCAGGACTTACGCCAGGCCCTCGATAGTAATGAAATTGTGCCTTTTTACCAGCCACAGGTTTGTGCTCAAACGGGACAGATTGTAGGCGTTGAGGCACTTGTAAGGTGGTTACCAGCACAAGGCGGTATGATCCCACCGGATGAATTTATTGCGATTGCTGAAGAAACTGGACTGATCAATATCTTAGGGCAACTAGTGCTCGAACAAAGCTGCCAACAAGCTAAACAATGGTTAACTCAAGATACCCCCGTTAGAGTCGCAGTGAATGTATCAGGACATCAATTTAAACAACATAACTTCACAGAGATCGTAGCTGAAGCCCTCCGCAGTAGTGGCTTACCTGCCGAATTACTTGAATTGGAAATAACCGAATCGGTGATAATGAGCGATGCTGAAGAAAATATCGCAAGACTAATTGAATTAAAATCCCTTGGTGTTACTTTGGCGGTGGATGATTTTGGTACTGGTTATTCTTCTTTGAGTTATTTGAAAAAATTCCCTATTGATATCCTAAAAATTGATCGCTCATTCATGTGCGACTCGGATTCAGCTCCTGATGACGTGGCAATAGTTGAGGCCATTTTGGCCCTTGCGGAGAGTTTAAACCTAGGGGTTATAGCCGAAGGGATTGAGGATGCTGGTCAAATAGAAATACTGAAAAATAGTAAACATTTACTGCTGCAAGGCTACCTATTCTCTAGGCCTTTGGCCGCTGAATATATAGGGCCATTGTTAACCCAGAACTTTACTCACTTGATGCGTCAATAAGAACAATAATAATGAAATCGTCTTTGCGAGTTGAAACTGTCCCAGAAAATAAAAGCATCATCACCCTTTTTGTGGATGATGATTTGGCCGAAGATTTGGCGTACCAAGGCGCAGTTGTATCAATTCGACAGAGGTATGGGTCTCACTACACTCTAATTACCTCAGGTTTATCGAGTCAAAATCTACGCTCTTCAATATTAGTTCTTTGTCAGAATCAAAGCCATGCTGAGTCTCTGACTAAACGCTTCAAATTAGATAATCTGCACGTTTTCTGGTTATCCCAAGATGCCCCTCATGTTCCACCAAAAACTAACGCTGCAGAGCATTGGTATTTGGATTGGACACAAGTAGACGCCATATTACCGATATTGTCATTATTGAAACAACATCGTCAGGTAAGCAAGGATTTAGAGCGTAGTAAGCACAAACTTTCAATGTTATCCGAGTGTCTTGGTGAAATGTCCATGACCTTAAACGCGGACGGTCGTATAGTGGAGGTAAATGCACCTTTATTAGAAGAGATGGTAGACACTGGCGATAGTGTTATTGGTCAAGATTTACTATCTTGTTTAAATATTCCATCACCTATTGCCAAACGCCGAATGTTGCAAATATTGGCTGACATGAGCCGAACCCATGCAATGACGAGGCTGCCGCCATTTCCGGTTAAATTAAAGCACTCAGTGGTGATGCTGGACGGCTTTGCAGGTCCATTAAATCAAAATGAAACGCTGTTAATTTTTCGTCAAGTTGCTAGTTGGCAAACTCAGGAGTGGCAGGAACAAAGCGCGGCAAACGGTGCGCCTGTTACACTGCTGTTGGTTAATCCTGATGATTTTGCAGCATTTAATCAACGCTATGGTCGCGAAATGGGCGATCAGGCTTTAGCTGAAGTTATTCAGTGCATGTCGGATTTATTGCGAACTGACGATTTTGCCAGCCGCTTCAGTGGTGCTGTTTTTGCTGCACATTTGCCTGACACCAATGAGCAGCAGGGGCAGGTTTTAGCGTCTAGAATGCGCGAAATGTTGAGGCAAAAACGCTTCTCAGATAAAAAAGTTAGTTTAGATTTTAGCTTTGGATTAGCCACTATTGAGTCGCAAGAACAACTTAATGAACAGTCTCCACTTGAGCTTTTCCGCAGGGCCAATGCAGCACTACAGGCGGCAAGAAGTATCGGTGGCGGTACCTTAGTGTGCTGGCAACCTAAATTCGATGCCAACATACTCGCTAATATGGACCGTATGAGTGGTAAATTCTCAGATGCCGCAGACGCAGACTTTAAACTCATAACATTGCAGTGGGATGTCATTCGTATCATCGGCAATACCCACGACTTACAGAGCTTTTCAAAGCAGGTTTGCCATTTGCTTTTTGCTGGGATGTTACCTGTTTACGCAGGGCTTTATATCAACAGAGGTGGCGGTTTAACTAATCTGTCCTATGAAACTAATGGACCTGCAGTCGATGTCAATGATGTAGATCAGTGGGTAACATCTAAGGTTAACATTGATAATTTAGTAAGTGACGGGAATAGCACAGCGTATTCTAAGGTACAAAAACTAAACGCCACTAGTGTGCAAAGTATCGTTCCCCTCGTTACTCGTGATAGTTGTCAGGGAGCTGTTGTATTACGTTGGCCAGTGAAAGATCAGTCTGTAGCACAAAAGTACACCGAGTTGCTTCAGCAAGTTTCTGCGAACCTAGGTACTGCAATTGAACGAATTCTATTGTTGGATCAAAGTCAAAAGCCGGTGGAAAATAAAACTGCAGATGAATCTAGTGAGCACGAGTTTTTATTTGAATCGGCGGCAATGCAAACCTTAATGCAGCAGGTGCAATTAGTCGCCCCTACGGATGCTTCCGTGTTGCTTATCGGTGAATCGGGGACCGGTAAGGAAGTCATTGCTAAACAAGTTCATACTCAGGGTATACAACCCGATAAACCTTTTATAACTGTAGATTGCAGTACTATCGTTACTCATCTTATGGAAAGCGAACTTTTTGGTCATAGAAAAGGCGCGTTTACCAGCGCTATTAGTGATCAACCTGGTAAAATTTCTCAGGCCGATGGCGGCACTCTATTTCTTGATGAAGTCGGAGAGTTACCCCTCGATATACAGTCAAAGCTATTACGTTTCGTTCAAGAGAAAACCTTTGTTGCTGTGGGTGATCAAAGAGTTAGAAAAGTGGATGTAAGGTTGATATTAGCAACCAATCGAAATTTAGCTGATGAGGTGGCAGCAGGGCGTTTCCGTGCAGACCTCTACTATCGAATCAACGTATTTACGCTACACCTGCCGCCGTTGAACCAGCGTGGTAATGATGCTTTGCTTTTAGCACGGCACTTTTTGAAAAAGTTTAGTCATCAATACAATAAACAAATTACTGACCTGTCTGCATTAGCTATAGATAAAATTAGTCAATACAACTGGCCGGGTAATATTAGAGAACTTAAAAATTGCATTATGCGTGCAGTTATCACTTGTTCTGGTGCTTACCTAGAGCCTGAGCATTTGAGTCTACAAGAACAATCTATTTCTTTACCTCAGCCGACACCGGTTTCACAACAAAACCAATCTAGCCACATCACTCAAGATAGTGATGAAGAATTGATGCAAGCTTTATCAGGCCTCGTCGATAAAGTCGTGTCAGTAGCTATTCAGCAGTCTGTGCCATTTGCAATCAGTACTTGGTTAGAAAAACAGTGGATAGAGTTGTGTTTACAAAAGTGGGGAACCCTCTATCAAATAGCGCTTAACCTGGATCAGTCAGAGTCAACTCTAAGGAGACGTTCAACAAAGTTGAAAGACGTGAATATAGCTCACCCCCAATTAGATAGCCTGAGTGCAGAATACAATGAGTTACTTCAGCGCTTTCTTGAGCGAGATACTATTCCTAAATTTTGGCCTATATTAGAGTCCATCATGCAGTCAATTGTCGTCCGTCAACAAATAACACAGCAACGTAAAGCCAAACTATTGGATGTTACTCAACCGACCTTGCGTAAAATAACCCAACAGTATCAAGGATAAAAAGTTAATCTTTTAAGTATTTCTGGATCATAGCAATCAACGACACTTTATCTATGGGTTTGGATAAAAAGTCAGTCATTCCTGCGTTCTTACATTTTTCTCGATCCTCCACATAAGCGTTAGCGGTCAGGGCGATAATAGGTTTCTTAAAGTTTATATCAGTTTTCAACTTGGCCGTTGCGGTTAAGCCATCCATAACCGGCATTTGTAAGTCCATCAAAATCAAATCAAACTCTTCGAATATGCACGCGTTAATGGCTTTTTCTCCATCACCGACTATAGAAACATCGTAACCAGAGGTTTCAAGCATCGCTTTCACTACCTCAGCATTAATTTCATTATCTTCAGCGACTAAAATTTTGAACTTCGTTTGCGGCTGCACAATATTTGAGTCTTGGCGCACATAAATTTTTTGCAATTGTCGCAAATCAACTTCTAGTTCCTGTCTCAGAATAGGTTTAGCGTGAGTACGCCATATGACTCTTCTCACTTCATCAGAACATTCTAAATGTTCAATCATTGCGGATACCAAAATAATGTAAGGTAATCGGGCTGCATTGCTATTAACGATTTCCTCAATCAAGTCGACACCTGTCAGCTCAGGCATGGATAAATCGACGATTAAAATGTCATATTCAGAATAATCAGTTGCTAAAAATTCTTTAGCTGATTCAAAGGTAGATGTCACCATACCTTGAAGCTCAGCAATGTGCTGAATATATTCCCTACTGGTGATCAAGTCATCGACAATTGCGCATTTCAATTGGACTTCAGGGTTAATGTTCTCAATTTTTTCATTGTCTATTTCAATGGGAATTGAGAGAGTAAAACAACTTCCAGTGTGTAATTCACTGGTTACTTCAAGTTCGCCTTTCATTAAATCAGCTAACTGTTTGCTAATGGCTAATCCCAATCCTGAACCACCAAATAATCTTGTGGTTGATTGTTCTGCTTGTTCAAACTTGTTAAAAATAGAGGCCAATTTCTGGCTCTCAATACCTATCCCAGTATCTTTGACGTTAATAGTTAACCAGTATTTCTTATCTCTAACCTTGACACCTGCTGAGAGTGTTACCCCCCCAGTTTGAGTAAACTTAATGGCATTATTTAATAAATTTTGCATGATTTGAGATAGACGTGTGGGATCACTGATGATTCGAGTTGGTAAGCTAGTTGTCTTTTGAAAATCAAAGGTTAAGTTCTTTATTCGACAATTGGCCGATTGTACAGAGGACACGTCATCCAATAATTGGATTAGATCAAAAGGTGTTCTTTCAATACGCAGCTTGCCAGCTTCAATTTTAGATAGATCTAATACATCGTTAATCAGAACTAATAGTTGTTTTCCAGCACTCTTGGCTTTTTTCAAGTAATCGTTACTTTTGCTCGGGTTATCAATGGCCAATTCAATCATGCCAAAAAGCCCATTCATTGGAGTGCGCAGCTCATGACTCATGCTGGCTAGAAATTCAGATTTTGCTTTATTGGCTTCGTTTGCTTGTTGTTCTGCATCTTTAGATTTACGTAAAGCTTTGCGTAAAGAGGCTAAGGAGGTTTTGATTTTCTTTTCCATGGGGTGAAAGATTAACAATGCTTCAAGTACTAACAATAAGAGCGTAAACAACCACAACGCCAATTCAATGCTTTCAACGCGCTCTACCCGATCACGAGCATCTAATTCAAATTCTTGCACAACTTTGTCTAGGTAAAAAAGCAGTTCGT
The DNA here is from genome assembly GCF_041538045.1 of Aliiglaciecola sp. SL4. NCBI lineage: Bacteria > Pseudomonadati > Pseudomonadota > Gammaproteobacteria > Alteromonadales > Alteromonadaceae > Aliiglaciecola > Aliiglaciecola sp. SL4. The sequence goes on from NZ_JBGOSE010000007.1 coordinate 202,666, forward strand.
TAGTTTCTTTAGCATTGAAGTCGGAGGGGAGCGATCCGCAGCTCTCGTTATTTTCACTAAATTGTTGAGCTGCTTTTACATAGTTTTGAGTTTTGGAGTCTAGTGCGGGCTTGCCAAAATATATTTCTTGTATGCTGCTAGGAAGCTTCGGTAGTTGAGTTAAATATTCTCGGTTCCCTACAAATTTTTCAATGGTAGTTTTTAGGGTCTCATTGAGTTCTTTGTAGTTTGCTGGGCAGGTGGATATACGAGTGACAAAAAGAGCAATGCGCTGGGATAACATGCGTTGTTGACCAGCAACATTAACAACATAAGCATCGTTGATTTGGGCTTTAAAGATATAACGGAGCATTAAGGCGGATGTTGATACCGTCGCGCCTACCAGGCAAAGCGCCAGTATGTAGCGAATTCTAATAGAGAGATGTTTACTAAATAGGTTAACTAACAAAGATTTTGCTTGTCTGAAAAAGCGTTATGGTTAGATTAAAGAGACTAGCGGTAAATGCAATAGCTGAGGAAAAATTTTAGGCATACAATTTACGTTAGTGTGTCGTTGAATGTACTTATATGTGTTTAGTTAAATGTTGAGTTGCACTTTTTAAAATAAATGGAGGGCAATTAACAAACTGTAGCAATTTCTATTGTTGAGTAAGTTTTACAATTTTTTTTGATAATTTATCCCATATTTTTTAGGCGGCTTTTGCTTTTATTCGAAAAGCATCTCGTCTGTTTTTCGAATAATGTTTTTAACTCAGCACCTTTATTAAGTCTTTTAGCTACTAATTTCCTTGCTTAACAAGGATTTGATCCTTTCGTTGTTGTTTCAGCGTAATCCCTTAGAACCGTAATTTTATCATTCATTTTAAGCATCCCTGCGTTTGGCAAGTAAATTGCTAATTAATGAATGAATGAATGAATGAATGACTGACTGACAGGTCGCGTTCAGGAAACTGCCTGATGCGAAATTGAAATTCATAGCTACAATAAAAATGAGAACAAACTATGTTGGATTCTAAAATACTAAATCCATTCACCGCATATATTAAATCTGTGTGCTTGATCAGTATTCTGATTATCAGTGGATGTAGTTCCAACCAAGTTGATCAGGTCTCTGCAAAACCGCCTAGTAATCAAGAGATTGTCATCAATACTTCCCAAGGCGAGCAGGTCTTAACCCCAACAGTTGTCACCTATGATCCTGTAACCTTCGATGATCCTTTAGAGTCCATTAATCGGCCTATTTTTGCGTTTAATGATGTTGTATATCGCTATTTTCTGATTCCGGTAGGCAAAGGCTACGATGCGGTAGTGCCGGATCCGGTACAAACGGGTATAGGCAATTTTTTCAGTAATTTGCGCGAGCCTCTCAATCTATTAAACAATTTGGCGCAAGGTGAAGGTAAAAAATCAGGCACCAATTTAGGTCGATTTTTAATTAATTCAACGGTGGGGCTTTTGGGGTTATTTGATCCTGCTGATGCATGGTTTGATATGCCTGAGGAGACCACTACAATTGGTGATACTTTGGCCTCCTATGATGTCGGCTATGGTAATTATCTAGTCTTACCCATACTTGGCCAGTCAGATTTCAGAAATGCCTTTTCTACCCTAGGTGAAAGCCTACTTAGTCCGGTTCATGTTATTTCTGATACCCCCGAATCTACTTACCTTCAGGGGCTTGATGGATTTAATGATTTTGTACCCACAGCTCCTTCCTATGAAGAGTTACGCGCTCAATCTGATGATCCCTACACATTTTTTCGAAACTTGTATCTACAAAGCGTCGAAAGAGACGAGCAATTTGATGGTGGCGTTCAACAATTTTCCCCCTCACCTGCAAACAGTGAAAAAAATCGTATTAAACACAAAAATGCAGACTCACCTGAAAAGGAAGAGTAACAGTGAAATCTAATTTGGCTCAGTTGTTGATCCGTCAGAGCAAATGGATATTGCTTACCTTTATTGTTTTGGGAATTGTGTCTGCCTATTTTGCTCAGCGATTTAGGATTGATGCCTCAGCGGAAACACTGCTAGTAAAAGACAACCAACTTTATATTCAATCACAGGTGATGAATCAAAAGTTTTCACCTGATGAATTTATTTTGGTGGCCTACCAACCAAAAGATCACGAAGTGTTTTCAGATAAAACCTTCCAGCAACTTGAACAACTAAGTGATGCCTTCGCAGCGTTGCCTAGAGTGAAGTCGGTGACCAATATACTTAACGTTCCGCTGTTGAGTAATGCCACTTCCCTAAGTGCCGATTTAAACCCCGAACAATATAGTTGGCAATCTCAAAAATATTCAGCGCAACAAATGCAACAGGTGTTCAATGCGCATCCTTTGTTTACCGACTTATTAGTCAACCAGGCACAAACCGCGACAGCCATTCAAATTGTTTTTAAAAAGAATTCACAACTAGTCGACATTCAAAATCAGATTATTGATATCCAGAAGAATGCCCTAGAGAGTGAGTTATCGGAACAGCAGCAGAAAAAAATAAGCCAACTAAAAGCTCAAGCTGATCCCATTGAGCAAGAGCTTAAAACCCAGCGCAAACAAGAGATAGATAGGATTTACGAGATAACCGAAGAATACCAACAAGATGCAGACTTCTATTTAGGTGGCGCCTATGTGTTAGGTCAGCAGATGATTGATATTATTAAGCGGGATCTGCTGTTATTTGGCAGTGCAATCGGCAGCGCTATTGTGGTGATGTTGTTTATTTTATTTCGTCGGATTCGCTGGGTGGTGTTGCCGGTAGTTTCTTGTGGGTTGAGTGTGTTATTAACTGTGGGAATTTTTGGTTTATTAGATTTGCGAACCACGGTTATATCCTCAAATTTCATAGCGCTGCAATTGATCCTGACGCTAGCCGTGATGATTCATTTGATTGTGGAGTATCGGCAACTTGCTGTTAAGAATAAACAAGACAGTCAATCTCAGTTATTAGAAAAGACCCTAAAAAACAAGTTTAAACCTTGTCTTTATGCGGGCTTAACGACTTCTGTCGGTTTTGGTTCGTTACTTTTCAGTGGTATTCAACCTGTTGTCAGTTTCGGCTGGATGATGATAGTTGCTATGGTTATTTCTATTCTAGTTAGCTTGTTACTTTTTCCAGCATTTTTATCGGTGTTATCTCATAAGGATGAAAGTGGTGAAAATCGTTTTACCCAATTGATTATTAACGGGTTCACGGCCCTGAGTCTTAATTATACAAAATCAATAGGCGTGTTAAGTGTGGTGTTGGTGGTTGTATCTATTGTAGGGATAACACGTTTGGATGTGGAAAATAGTTTTTTAAACTATTTCAAAGAGTCTACCCAAGTGCGTCAGGAACTAACTTTCATCGACCAAGAATTTGGTGGGTCTACGCCTATGGACGTGGTTTATACCATTCCCACTGAGCAACGGGACAAAGACTTAGTACTGACTGCTGAGGCAATTCAAAGCTTACAAAAAGTCCAAGCGGTACTAACAAGTTTTGAGGCCATGGGGAATGTTACCTCAGTATATAATTTTACTGAGTTGGCAATGGCAATAAATGAAAATAAACCTCTTACCGAGTATGAGTTAACAGCAATCTATACCTTGGTTGATAAATCTTTAAAAGATAAGTTGTTAGGTGCGTATTTTGATCCTGAAACTAATCAACTTAGAATAAGCACGCGAATTAAAGACAGCACAGCAGAGTTTAACCGAGCTGAATTCTTAGATGATCTTAATGCAGATATGCAAGCAATTGGTGTCGACAAACAAGATTACCTGGTTACTAACCTTTTTGTACTTTATCAGGATATATTGCAGCGTCTGTTCAAGTCGCAAATTATGACTTTGGGTTTAGTTTTTGTCGCTTTATTTTTAGTGTTATTGGCAATATTTCGCTCAATAAGAATCGCGTTAATCGCGGTTATTCCTAACATCCTCACCACCCTTACTATTTTAGGTGTGATGGGATTGCTGGGGATCCCTTTAGATTTAATGACCATCACCATTTCGGCCATTGCCATGGGGATAGCCGTGGATGATACCATTCACTTTATCCACCGCTATCTTGAAGCGAGCAGAAACACTGATACTGGAAACAGCCTTGGTGCCAAAAACAGCCTCGGTGCCAAACACGCCACTGGAGCAGAACAAGCAATCAAAAACACCTTTAATAGTGTCGGTTATGCGCTGTTATTTACTACTACCATCATCACAATCGGTTTTGCATTATTGAGCTTTTCTGATTTTGTACCGAGTATTCTATTCGGGCTACTAACAGGTCTAGCAATGTTAATGGCGCTGCTGACCGACTCTACCTTATTGCCAGTGCTTTTAAGATGTTTTGTTAAACACTAAATTGCGATAATCGATTATAGGGCAAGAGTGCAGCTGTCTTTAGCTGCCACTTCAATATTCCAACTGCCACTATTGTCCCCAAGGCTACAAGCATTGTCGGGTATGCCGTTGGCAGTTAAGTTGCGATAGGTGCCATGGCAAGTCCAATCTGCATAATTACTTGGCGAGACGGATTCTGATTCATTCTGCTCATTCTAAAAATAGCTACAAAGTACACCATCGGTGGAGTCCGTTGTATAAGCGGTTCCATTGTCATTACTGAATGTATCTTGGTCGGAATTCGCTGCTGTTATGTTTATGCTATCACCATTACATGCCGCTACTAATGTCCCCACCATCATAAGGAATTATATATTTGTAGAGCTCGACAAACATCTTCGTATGTTTCTCATGCGCTAACTTCTTAGCCCTTGATGAACCCTAAAAATAGTGAGTTAAGAGGTGTGTAAGGGCATAAGTTTAAAGATTAAATGTGCAGAAATAACGCAAAAACCGTGGTTTTGGATGGGGGTTTTCAGGCCATCTGTTTGTTTTTCTATGGCGTTAGTGAGCTTCGGTACTAAGTTTTTAACATTTACTTTGTCAAACTTAATTAACATCTACGTATTTAAGTTAAATATTAAATAATGGCGATATGAAACTCCTTAAACAATATCTATCATTTTGATTTTTATGTTTTTTTATCTAAATTCAAAAAGACAAACGAAACTTTTCTCAACGTCATTACTTTAACAAATTATTCAATTATCGAACTTTTTAAGAATATTTAATTAACAATATATTGACCTTTAGAGTTAATGTGTGGGAATATGCCCATATATTGAGCATATGCGCATTATTGGTGTTTTCAACAGAAGCCAAAATGATAGCTAAAGCGAATCGGTGCATAGTAATGGTGAGTTTAATTATTATGTTGATTCAATTATTTTTATTGGGAATTACTCGCCCACAACGACAACTTAATGACAGGTAATAATGATGACACCTGATAAATATGAAATTAATCTAGATACAGTAGATGAAGAGCAATTACCCATCCCCAAACATAAGTTAAAGGGATGGACGCATTTTTTAGGTTTATATGCAGGTGAGCATGTTGCAGCTACTGAATTTGTTATTGGTGCTACTTTCGTTGCCTTAGGTGCAACCATGTCAGATATTCTACTTGGTTTGCTAATAGGTAATATTCTTGCTGTATTGAGTTGGACGTTAATAACCACGCCCATTGCTATTGAAACGCGGTTAAGTTTGTACACCTATTTGCAAAAAATAGCCGGTAACTCTATGACAACCCTGTATAACTGGGTAAACGTTGTTATTTTTACGGTTATTTCCGCCGCCATGATAACGGTATCGGCCACTGCTGTGCGTTTTGCTTTGAATATTCCTGCGCAACTGGACTGGTACCCTACTAATTTATGGTTTGTGTGTGTGGTCTTGGCGGTAGGAACTATCGTGGTTTTAGTGGCTATGTACGGTTTTACCGCAGTTTCAAATTTCTCTCGAATATGTGCACCTTGGTTGTTCGTGATGTTTGTGTGTGGTCCTCTAGTACTGTTGCCTGCTCTGTCACAACATGTTTTGGGAGAAACAAGCTTGAATGGCTGGGCCGACTTTATGGAAATTGGTAGCTTGTCGGTTTGGACCGGGTTAAACGCAAATGGTGAACCTGGTATTGGTTTGCTAGAAGTGATTGGTTTTTCTTGGGCTGCTAATACTATAACTCATGTGGGTTTGATTGATATGGCGCTGTTACGTTATGCGAAAAAACGCGCATACGGATTGTGTACATCAGCAGGTATGTTATTTGGACATTATATTGCTTGGATCTCAGCCGGTATTATGGGAGCAGGTACAGCGGTCATTGTTAAAAAATCTATTATTGAATTGGATCCAGGTGACGTTGCGTTTCAGGCTTTAGGGTTGTCGGGACTGGTTATCGTTATCGTTGCTGGCTGGACTACTGCAAATGCAAACCTGTATCGCTCAGGTTTGGCTGCCCAAGCCATTTTCAAAAACCAATCGAGAAATAAAATGACCCTAGTGGTCGGGATTGTCGCCGTTCTTATTGCCTGTTTCCCATTCGTTTTTAATAAAATGCAACCACTGTTAACTTACGCTGGGCTCTTAGTTGTGCCGGTTGGTGCAATTGTGTTTGCTGAACACTTTATATTTCCACGTATTGGTTTTACTCGTTACTGGGTAACCTTTAAAAATCTTACACACAGTGTTCCAGCTGTTGCATCTTGGGGACTTGGACTGACATTTGGGTTTGGACTAAACGCACTCGATATTTTGTCTTTTTACTATTTATTCATCCCTACTTGGTTCTTTACAACTGTGTGTTATGTGGTGTTGGCTAAATTCTATGGTGCTTCGGAGGAATACCCTCACGAGCAGCAGAAAATGGAAGCTTTTGAGCAGCGTGTAGAAGAGTATCAAACCCAACAAGCTCACCTCGAGCCAGAAGAAAGTATTGACACCAGCTTATTCTCTAAAGTGCTTCAGTTTGTATCCATTGGTAGTTTATTGATCACTACTTTGTTTGCAATAAACACCATGTTTTACAGTGCCGGGATACCTGCTTATGAAGCCAATCGCGATTTGTTCCAAACGGTCGGCTTTGTTTGCACTATCATTTATTTCATAACTGCATATTGGAATATGCAGCGTAAAAAACAATTAGCTACGCAATCGTAGTAGGGGGAAGGTTAATGAATACTCAATCTAAATTTCGTCTTAATGACACTAACCTTCAACAATTACCGAGCAGTTTTTCGGTGCCTAACTATGATCGTAAAAAAGTTGAAGCAGGAATCGTCCACGTTGGAGTGGGTGGGTTTCATCGCTCTCACGAAGCTTATTATACAGACGCTTACATGAATCAAACAGGTGATCTTAATTGGGGAATTTGCGGTGTTGGATTAAGAGATGCCGATCGCAAAATGAAGTCGATTTTAGAGCAGCAAGACTATCTTTATACGCTGATCGTCAAGCATCCTAATGGGTCTATTGAAAATCAAGTGATAGGGTGTATGACCGATTTCTTGCTAGGCTGTGATGAACCCAACGCGGTTATTCAGAAAATGGCTGATGCCAGTACAAAGATTGTTTCCCTGACGATTACTGAAGGTGGTTACAACTTCAACCCTGCGACTAATGAGTTTGACTTCGATAACCCTGATGTTATTCATGATTTAGCTAATCCATATGCGCCTCGGTTAGTGTTTGGATTCTTAACTACGGCATTGAAACTGCGCATGGAGAGAGGCTTACCGCCGTTTACTGTCCAGTCTTGCGATAATATTCAACATAACGGTGATGTAGCCCGTAAAATGTTGTTAGCCTACAGCCAAAAAGTGGATTTTGATTTGGCAAAATGGATTGAACAAGAAGTGCCTTTTCCAAATGCAATGGTTGACCGTATAACACCTGTCACCACCGCAGCAGATATGGAATATTTAGGGGGAGAGTTCAATCTGCAAGATGAATGGCCTGTAACTTGCGAACCTTTTCATCAATGGATAATTGAAGATAAATTTAGTGCAGGTAGACCCCAGTGGCAAAAGGTGGGCGCGCAATTTGTGCCGGATGTTACACCCTATGAAAACATGAAAATAAGATTGTTGAATGCGGGGCACTCGGTACTAGGTATTTTGGGCTCGATACATGGTTTTGAAACCATTGACGAAAGTGTTCAAGATCCAATTTTTAGCCAGTTCTTACAACTGTTTATGGATTCTGAAGTTACGCCTATTTTGCCTGCCGTTAGTGGCATCGATTTAGATGATTACAAGCAAACCTTACTGGAGCGTTTTGCTAATCCAAATATAAAAGATCATTTAACTCGAATTTGTTCTGAAAGCGCCTCTAAGTTAGCCACGTTTTTGATCCCAACGATTAACGACAATCTGCAAAATAACGGGGATATACAGTGTGCTACGTTGGTTTTGGCAGCATGGTGTTACTACAGTGATAAACAAACAGATCGTCACAATAAAGTGATCACTATTATTGATGTCATGGCTGATGAGCTACACGTTGCAGCGGCTAAATATTCTCTCAATCCTGACTCATTTTTAGAGCTCACTTCAATTTTTGGTGATTTAAGTAAAAATCAAGAGTTTTTGGATATCTACAGAAAGCAGACTAGAGCAATTTATGCTGATCCTAATATCAAAAAACACATGCAGCTAATTCTCAATAGAACAAGTTTAGCTGTGTCTTAACGGTATTTAAGTTATTATTTGTACTATTTTGTCGAAGCTCGTCTAGCTTTAGTCGACTTGGTTTATTTTTAGCATTTTGGAGTGATTATGGCGAATCCTAAAGTTGCTGTATTTGGTGAAGCGTTGTTTGACATGATTCAACAACAAGACGGCAGTTATCAACCTTTCATTGGAGGGTCACCTTTCAATGTTGCTCGAAGTTTTGTGAAGCAAGATATTGACTGTTCTTATTTATCCCCAATTTCTACGGATTATTTGGGTGAGAAAATTTTCAGTTCAGTGAAGAGTGACGGTATTCAAGTTCCTGAAAATAATCGCTCAGAAAAGAACACGTCACTGGCATTGGTCTATAAAGCCGAGGATGGTAAACCTAGCTATCGGTTGTATCGAAAGTGTGTTGCAGATCTGGATATCACGTCGGAAAAACTATTATCAATGTTACCCGATGATTTAGAGCTTTTTCATACGGGCTCCCTTGCAATAGTGCCTGAAATGTTAGAAGTGCTAATCCCTGTTATTACAACGCTCAAATCACGCGGGGTAAAAATCAGTATTGACGTTAACGTGCGTAAAGGTGTGGAAGTAAACCACCATCAATATGTCGCCTCCATATGGCGGTTTGTTGAGTTTGCCGATATCGTTAAAGTGAGTGATGAGGATCTTGAACTAAAAGGTCTTTATGGCAAACCAGAGTTTCACGCTAAATCCATGTTAGATCGAATGGAAAATGGCATGGTGGTGTTAACTTTAGGTGAAGGTGGCTCTCATTTAATCACTGATAAATATAATCTATTTCAAGCTGTCCACAAACCAGCTGTATTTGGTGATACTGTGGGTGCCGGCGACACATTTTTCTCTGCTATGCTGGCTAGGTTATTGAAAAATAACGCACTTAGCCCATCCGCTGAAGAAAGCATCTTAAAAGATGGTCTCAGGTTTGGTGCCGTCGCTGCAGGTCTAAATGTTGAAAAAGTTGGCTGTAATCCGCCCACTTTTGCGGAAGTTGAAACCCTAATAAATAGTCTTCAAGAATAACTAGCGCAACCAACATAATAAATAAGGCAGTCACAACAATGCTCAGGTTTTTGTGGCTGCTAAATTTAACTGATTACGTCTTCTCACCTTTAAATTTTCATTAAAGCTTTAATATGTGCAATTGCCCCTGTTCTAAGTGCTGGCAAACTGTACCCACCTTCTAAAAATGACACTATTCTGCCTTCGCAATGGCTCTCAGCGATGTCCACAAGCTGTTGGCTTAACCAAGTATAATCAGAGTCTAATAAATCCCAATCTGCCATAGGGTCGCTATGATGGCCGTCGAATCCAGCGGACACTAAAATTAATTCTGGTTCGAACTTTATCAATTCGGGGAGCACTCGTTCAGCGTAACATTGTCGAAATGCAGTGGAATCCGTGCCCGCAGGTAATGGGTAATGCAAGCAATTATCAGCGGCTTTTTCAGGTATGGTGAACGGATAAAAAGGATATTGATAGGACGATAAAAATAGAATGCTGGGGTCGTCTTTCAAAATGTCTTCGGTGCCATTTCCGTGATGTACATCAAAGTCTAAAATAGCAATTCGTGTAAGATTATATTGCTTTTTCGCGTAGGTAGCAGCTACTGCAATATTATTGAAAAAACAGAAACCCATGGCTTTATCTTTCTCGGCATGGTGACCTGGAGGTCTTACTGCACAAAATGCATTTTTAAATTGATGGTTGAATAAACCATCAATTGCAACTATACCTGCACCAGCAGAATATAAAGCGGCCTCGAATGATACGTGATTCATACTGGTTTCATCATCTATCGGAAAGTACTGGCCTTTTACCGGTGAAAATTGTTCAATCTGTTCAACGTGTTTTGGAGTATGAGTTTGTTTTAACAGATCTTTAGAGACTTTTTGGGAAGGGATATTAAGTATGAAATCAGCTAATCCAAATTGAATTAAACCGTCTTGAATTGCATGCAGACGAGCGGGACTTTCAGGATGATCATCTCCCATTTCATGGAGCAAACAATTAGGATGTGTAATAAAAGCCGTAGAAGACATAAAATAACCCTATAAGTAGTATGGGATAATAGTAACAAAACAATCGCGCCGACATCTAAGAGATTTTAAATGAAACATTATTTACATTCGTTTTTTTCCCCAAGTTCAATCGCCTTGTTCGGTGCAAGCGAGCGTGAATCAACCATCGGAAAGACGGTTTCCCTAAATTTAACCTCAAGTGCCTTTAAAGGGCCTATTTATTTCATTAATCCTCGCCATCCAGAAGTACTTGGTCGACATTGTTATAGTCATATTTCTGAGATCCATAAACCCATTGAGTTGGCTGTGATTGCCGCTCCAGCCTCGGTAACCAATGAAATTTTAGAAGAGTGCGGAAAGCATGGTGTGAAAGCTGCGATTATTTTGTCAGCGGGCTTTGGGGAAGCCAATGAAGAAGGTAAGAAACTTGAAGAAGCAGTACAGCACACCGCTAAACAACACAAAATTCGACTCATTGGTCCCAATTGCTTAGGTGTCGCGCGTCCAATAACGGGTCTTAATGCTACTTTCCATAGTGGTGACATTAATCAAGGTAGTTTGGCGGTTGTCTCTCAATCAGGAGCCTTATGCACATCTATCCTTGATTGGGCAAAGTCCCGTAAGTTAGGCTTTTCTGCGGTGGTATCCATTGGTTGTGCTGCTGATGTACAGTTCGGTGAATTACTTGATTACCTCACCTACGATTCACAAACTAAGAGCATTCTTTTGTACATCGAAGGTATCAACCACGCTCGTTCGTTTATTAGTGAATTAAAACGAGCATCTCGGGTTAAGCCAGTGTTGGTATTAAAAGTTGGACGCCACAACAAAGGCACCATGGCTGCACAAATGCACACAGGAGTGATTTCTGGTGAAGACGACGTATTTAATGCGGTATTACGACAAGCTGGGGCGGTTAGAGGGTATCGTGTTTTCGACCTTTTTGTGGGTGCCACAGTATTGTCTACTAACAAACGTTTAGAAGGCGAAAACCTAGCGATTATTACCAATGGTGGAGGGCCCGGTGCCATTGCCGCAGACCGTGCTACTGATTTGAACTTGAATTTAATTTCGTTAAGTAAGGATACACAAGAACAATTAAATGAAGTGCTTCCCGCCAATTGGTCTAAAGATAATCCAATCGACATTATCGGCGATGCACCGCCACAACGTTATCAACAAGTATTGTCGCTATGTTTAAACGACAAAACTATGCACGGAATTGTACTCATTTTGTCACCACAATCTATGACTCAGCCTTTGCAAGTTGCTAAGGAAATAGTTGAAGCATCGAAGAAGTCTTCAAAAGTGATTATTTGCTGCTTGATGGGCGGCGAAATGGTGACGCAAGGGAGGACCTATTTAGAAGATAATAAAGTGCCCACTTTCACTACCCCAGAGGCAGCGATTGAAGCATTTTCTTATCTACGTAACTTTACTCGAAATCAACGGCTGTTATTGCAGGCACCAGAGCCTTTGCAAAAAGAGGAAAAGGTTAATACTGAAGGGGCTAAGTTAATCATTGATAAGGCGTTGAGCGAGGGGCGCACCGTCTTAACTGACCTTGAATCAATGGCTGTCCTTGATTCGTATAATATCTCTACGACACACGCTAGTTTGGCTCACGATATTGATGAAGCCATCGCAATCGCTAAAAACGTCGGTTATCCCGTTGTCATGAAGGTTTATAGTAAAACCATTTCTCATAAGTCGGATGTGGGTGGCGTGAGATTAGGTATTTCAAACGCTGAGGCGGTTAAAAATGCTTATAACGATATTATTGATTCAGTTTCCACATACTTCCCCGAAGCCGAAATAAGTGGTGTAACCGTTGAAGCCATGTACATTAAAAAACGTAGCAGGGAGGTATTGGTTGGTATATCCAATGATACCGTTTTTGGTCCGATAATCACCTTTGGTGCTGGTGGTATTGCTACCGAAATTATGGGGGATAGAGAGGTAGCAATCCCTCCACTGAATAAAACCCTAGCCCGTGAATTAATGAACAATACACGAATTGCCAAGATGTTGGGGCCCTTTAGACAACTACCAGGATGTAATATGGGGGCCATTGAACACGTATTATTACGTTTATCTGAAATGGCCTGTGAGCTGCCATGGATTAAAGAGTTGGACATTAATCCACTGGTAGTAGATGAATATGACGCCATTGCTTTAGATGCGAAAATCTCAATCGCTGCGCACTCACAAGCTGGGCGCTATGATCATATGGCAATTCATCCTTACCCTATGGAGTTGGCGACAACAGAAGTGCTAAGTTCTGGTGTGGTGCTAGAGATTCGTCCCATTCGACCTGAAGATGCTAATTTAGAGCGTCAATTTGTCAGTTCTTTGTCACCCACAGCTAAGTATTTTCGTTTTATGCAAAGCATTAAAGAATTACCGCAAAGCATGTTGGTCCGCTTTACTCAGATAGATTATGACTTGGAAATGGCCTTACTCGCAGTCATTAGCAGTGGTGATATGGACCGTGAAATAGGTGTGGCTCGGTATATTACCAATATTGATAAAGTAAGCTGTGAATTTGCTGTAGTGGTAGCAGATGACTGGCATCGTAAGGGTATTGCTGTGCGTTTAATGAATGCGTTAATTGAAAGTGCAAGACAAAAAGGGTTAGAACGCATGGAAGGAATGGTTTTAGCGGAAAATACGGGCATGTTAGGCTTTTGTGAAAGCCTAGGCTTTGAAATCAAGCGCGATGTAGAAGACCGCTCAATTTTCAATGTGGTGAAGTATCTTCAGTAGAAAATAACTGGGAATACCATAGGCTGAAATTTAACTTTAAAAGGTGATAACGTTTCAAGAAAACGTTTTACTGAGTAAAATCCACCTATGCCTCTAGGCAGTGTTCAGGAAATAGAGTGTATTGTTGTAACACCTTAAGATTTGTATCACTTTTTTATATCTCAACTGTCAATGCTACGTAACACTTCTTCCCCTAAAGTAGACTGAAGCCGTGTTTCCGGACAAACGTGCGTAAAATGGTGTCCTGTAACTCCCTCGTTGGAGAAGATGCACAACCTCTACAGACCGAAATGCAACGGTCAATCGGGATGAGAATCGCCAGTAAATTCAGAATTGAATAAAGCTATCTAACTTATTTTTTTATAAATACAGTTTTTATAGTTGTATTTTATAACGCAAAAAACAAGTAGGGATGATTAATTTATTATCGATATTTAACATCGCGATTTAATTAACTGTGCTATATATAAGTTTAAATACTAATTGGAATCAAACAGGAGCTATTTTTGTTTGATTCCAATTACGGATGTCAGATGGTAGTAAATTGCAGAGCACATTAATTGATGGTTATTGATAATAGCAGGGTTAAAAAGGCTCTCACCTTCCTCACGATCATTATTTTCTTATTTTCAGTTGTATTGATATGGGGCTTTTTTAAGGTCGACAAAACGAGTTATTTCCATCAGCTTAATATTCGCCATTTTAAACATACAGCCGAATTAAGTGCTTTAATTTTCGCACCTAAACCTATAGCTCCGAGACATAGTATCTATTCTATTGATGATGTTCGCGAGGTTATACTGAAAATTCGTGAACAACCTCAAACATGCTTAGACATGGTCGGTTTTTTCGAACGATTTTTCATGAAAGCAATTAATACTGAAGCAATCATTACCTTGTGCAAGAAGGATTTAGCTATTGCAGATAAGACTTTACGGTTAATAGCGCAATACGAAAGTCAAGAAATAACCTTACTAGAATTACAAAATGAGTTAATCTCAGCCTTAAGTCAATTTAAACAAAATTCCATTTTGTTCGAAGCCCCAGTTCAAAAAACTGTTGAATTAGTGACTCTTATTACTATCTTAATAACAATAGCCATGTCCATTTCAGTGCTGTTTTTTACTCACAAAATTGGAAATGCAGTGACTACGGTTCTGAACAAAAGAACTGAAGCAATCAAGGCTCTTGCGAAAAGTGAAGAGCGCATTAAACAGTTAGCCTACAAAGACTCATTAACCGGTTTACCCAACAGAAATTTGTTAGACCATACCATTGAGGCCGCTATTGCTAAAGCAGATCGGCAGGCTGCCCAATTCGCGGTGATGTTTGTTGATTTAGATCGTTTCAAAGATATCAACGATACCTTAGGGCATTCAGTAGGGGACAAATTGTTAGTTGAGATGGCTAAACGCATAGCCCATACTGTTCGTGATAGTGATTCAGTGCTGCGTTTCGGCGGTGATGAATTTGTTGCGGTGACTGATTGTTTTGACTCTATTGAAACAATTGACAATATTGCCCATCGAATTATAGAAGCCGTGAGAAAACCAATCGAATTAGAAAGTATCCAGTCCTATGTCACTGCCAGTATTGGCATCGCTTGTTATCCGCAAAATGGTAAAGATTGTAACTCTCTTTTAAAACATGCCGACGCAGCCATGTACCAGGCAAAAAATGCCGGTAAGAATCAATTTCAATCTTACGATATGCAGTCTGGCAGCAAACTTAATCGAAGACTCACTTTGGCAGCTCAACTGCATCGAGCAATTGAGTGCGATGAACTTAGCCTCGTTTATCAACCAATCGTACATTTACCTGATAACCAAACTATAGGTAGCGAAGCGCTTTTACGATGGACAAACTCTCAAAATGGAGTTATCGGACCGGATGAGTTTATTCCTATTGCTGAAAATGCCGGGCTTATTGTAGATATTGGTAATTGGGTTTTAGAGCAGGCATGCAAACAATGCAAAGTTTGGCTCGACGCAGGTGCAAAAAATCACGCTATGGCAATCAATGTATCCACCTATCAACTAAAAGATAAGCATTTTGCTAAACGATTAGCGAATACCTTAAATAGACATGCATTATCTGCTGAGAGTATACATATTGAAATCACTGAAAATATTGCCATTACTGAAGATAAAGTGAGTGTTCAGACCTTACATGAGTTATCAGAGTTAGGTGCAAAACTACTACTTGATGATTTTGGTACAGGTTATTCATGTTTGAGCTACTTGCAAAACTTGCCTTTCGATGTGTTGAAAATAGATAAAAGTTTTATGCCGGCAAATAACACTATTGCATCAACAATAATTGCCATGGGTCATGAATTAAATATGGAAATAATTGCCGAAGGCATAGAAACCTATCAATGTTATCAACTCTTGAAAAACTTAGAGTGTCAGTATGGACAAGGCTACTTTTTCCAAAAACCAGTTCCGGCTGAGCAATTTGATATTTTCAAAAAGTTTATTGCGACAAGCCTGTGAGTTTGGACTTAGTTCTTCTTACCGTTTTTGCTAATCCACTATCTCTTTCCAGTTAAACCTAAATACAGAGATTAAATTTATGCTTGTCGAATTTGAAATGATCGTAAAAAAGCCCACTTGACGTGAGCAAAGGTGTGTTGGGAATTACACCAAAACATATCAAACTGCGGTCATAGAAATGATTAATAAGCATATCTTTGACCGCAGTTACATTATGGTTATTTCGTATTTATGACGCCTTATTAATATTAATTAAACCTTGTTTATCCATCATATAGGCTATTTCTGTGACACTCTCAGGGTCTTCAATAGTTGAAGGAATATTATATGATTCACCAGCTGATATTTGGCGTAATAATTTACGCAATATTTTACCAGAACGAGTCTTAGGCAAGCGTTTAACAACAATAGCGCGGTTAAAACATGCGATAGGGCCAATCTCGTGTCTTACATTGGCAATCAACTCAGCTTGAAGTTTGCTTTCATCGATATCGACTCCGTCTTTAAGAAGTACCATTCCAATAGGAACCTGACCTTTTAAACTATCGTGAACACCTATAACGCTACACTCCGCTACAGCAGGGTGGGCAGCCAAAATCTCTTCCATTTCTCCGGTAGAAAGTCGGTGGCCTGCAACGTTAATAACATCGTCTGTTCGACCCATGATGAAAACGTATCCGTCTTCATCTTTGTATCCGCCATCACCTGAGCAATAGTACCCTGTATATTGAGTAAGGTAACCGGCAACGAAACGTTCTTGGTTTCCCCAGATTGTTGGTAAACAGCCCGGTGGCATGGGGAGTTTAATAGCAATAGAACCTTGTTTCGAGGGTGGCACCTGGTTCCCTTCATCATCTAAAATTTGCACATCAAAGCCTGGCACAGGTAGAGTTGCGGAGCCAGGTTTAGTCGGTCTTTCTTCTATCCCCAGCAAGTTTGCACAAATTGCCCAGCCTGTTTCGGTTTGCCACCAATGGTCGATAACCGGTTTTCCGGTCTTTTCACAGGTCCATTGATATGTGGGGGGATCGAGCCGTTCTCCCGCCATAAAAATGGTTTGTAAGTTTTGCAATGGGAAGTCTGCTAATAATTTGGCCTCTGGGTCTTCTTTACGAATTGCTCGAAAAGCAGTTGGTGCAGCAAATAAGGTTTTGACATTATATTCTTGAGCCACGCGCCAAAAAGCGCTGGCATCTGGCGTTCTAATTGGTTTGCCTTCATAGACAATGGTAGTGCAACCCTTAAGAAGTGGCCCGTAAACGATATATGAATGGCCTACTACCCAACCAACATCTGATGCCGCCCAGAACACGTCACCCTGTTTCATGTTATACACGGCTTCCATTGAGTAGTGTAATGCTACGGCGTGGCCGCCATTATCTCTTACTACACCTTTAGGTTTGCCTGTAGTACCTGAGGTGTACAGAATATACAACGGGTCTGTGCCTTTTACTGGCTGGCAGTCTGCGGGCGTAGCTGACTTCATTGCACTGTGCCAATCTATATCACGACCAGCTATTAGTTCTGCTTTGCACTGTTCTCGTTGTAAAACAATACAGTGCTCAACTTTATGGCTAGCTTGCTGAATGGCTTCATCCACATAAGGTTTATATTCAATTATCTTAGACACTTCGATTCCGCAGGAAGCCGTAACTAGCACTTTAGGTTCTGCATCGTCAATTCGCACGGCAAGTTCATGAGGTGCAAATCCGCCAAATACAACGGAATGAATCGCCCCTAAACGCGCCACCGCTAGCATGGCAATCACCGCTTCTGCCACCATGGGCATATAAATTACGACTCGGTCGCCTTTGCCTACGCCTTGTTTGGCAAGAGCGCCTGCAAAAAGAGCGACTTCTTGTTGCAGTTGACTATAGGTATAGCTGGCTTTTGTGTTGGTAACCGGGGAGTCATAAATCATTGCTGTTTGCTCCCCCAGGCCTTGCTCAACGTGATAATCCACCGCCATATAACAGGTATTCATTAAACCATCTTCGAACCAACGATGAATACCGTTTAGATCCTTGCTCAAAATGTTTTTTGGTTCACTGTACCAAGGTAACTTAGTGGCTTTTTCCATCCAGAATTTTTCTGGTTGCTTAATAGACTGCTCATATTCAGTTTTGTAAGACATTTTGTTTCTCGCATGTGTAAGTTAACTTGATCTGTAAGTTATCTTGTAAGTTTTTAGTTGCGCGATCATACTAGAAAACAATAATAAAGTGGATAAGACCTTGGGCTTATATAGGCAGAATTTGTCACTGTGATGTTTTAGCCAAAAAAATAATGCCTTTAAATTTCAAGGTTTTCCTATTGTAGGCCCCGTTGGGTATGGGGTTTCTTTATCTGTGTCAGTCGTTTCAATAAATAAGGAGAGGTTGTCGGAGGGGGGATGTAAAATAATCGTTAGGCTGTCATTAAGGGATGTTAGGGGCTAAATATCTGTATCTTCTTTGTTATTTTTGTAGTTGTGGTTGAAAGTTTACAAGGTTACTTTTTAATTGTTAGCAAATGCGGGTTTATCAGGCTATTTGAAATAATTAGGTTCTATTAGAACCTTTTCTGCAGAATTAGGTATAATACCAAGTCTATGTCGTATCCTATTCCTGCACAAAACACTGAATTGAGCTATGAGGTCAAAAAGAGCAAGTTCATCGCTTGCGCGAGTTTTGCCGATAGCCGAGAGCAAGCTATGGCTCAACTTGCGTCCATAAAACAGCAATATCCCGATGCCAGACATCATTGCTGGGCTTACTTATTGGGAAATCCCAAGGCACCGGTTAGCGCCGCAATGTCGGATGATGGAGAGCCAAGTGGTACAGCTGGAAAACCAATTTTAAATGTGCTGCAACACAAAGATGTCGGTGATATTATGCTGATCGTCACCCGTTATTTTGGTGGTATTAAACTTGGCGCAGGTGGTTTAGTGAGGGCTTACTCAAATTCCGCACAACAAGTGATAGAGGTTTTACCTGTAAAACAACAAGTAAGGTTAGAGCCACTAAATTTGCACACAGATTTTAAACACGAACAGTTCATTCGGCACCTTACTAATGAGCATTTAGGTGTCATTGATAAGTGTGAATACGCGGAGAGGGTGCACATTCAAGTGTCTCTTCCAGAGTCAAGAAAAGCCGCTTTTATTGCAACTTGTAACAACGTCGGCATACAAGTCGTTCAATTATAAGAATTATTTATCCCAGTCTATTTATAAATATGTTCTTATAGCGTACTAAAATCTAAATATTTCTTTCACTTTCTCTCCATAAATTTAGGCATTTAAGCCGTTAAATGTACCCTTGTAATTGGCTGGAACCCTTACTATTACTGCCCTTGAAAGCCATTTGTCGTATTAATTGTGAGTTTCATTTCAGCTATTTGTTAAGCGTAACTTATTAATTTGATATTCCATATAAACAATATGAATATCTATTTGGTAACATATACGGGCATAGTACCCACATTAAATTACTGAAATTAGGAGAAGGTATATGCCTGTTATTGCTTTTCCAGCTGAATCTAAGCCTGGTGAGAAGCGTTGTTCATTAATGCCTGTCAATGTTAAAGCTTACAAATTGTTAGGTGCTGATGTATGTATTCAGTCTGGTATTGGTGCAGCGATTAACATTCAGGATGGTGATTATCAAGCATCAGGAGCTGAAGTTATCGCCAGTCGAGACGAGCTTTTAAAAAAGGCTGATATTGTACTGAGCTTACATAAATTAACCGCTGATGAGATCAGTTTGCTTAAACCTGAAGCACTCATTGTTAGTTATTTGGATCCTTTCAACGAACCCGCTTTTGTCGATCAATTGTGTGCTGCCAATATTACTGCTATCAGTATGGAAATGATCCCCAGAATTAGTCGCTGCCAAAAAATGGATGCATTAAGCTCTCAGGCAAGTTTGGCAGGTTATGTAATGATCATGCAGGCAGTTAATACTCTTGATTCTGTGCTGCCTATGATGATGACTCCGGCAGGTACTTTGAAACCCGCTAAAGTCTTCGTAATAGGGGCTGGAGTGGCAGGTTTACAAGCTATCGCGACCGCCAAACGTTTAGGCGCGAGTGTTACCGCATTTGATACCCGCTCTGTCGTTGCCGAACAGGTTCAATCTTTAGGGGCTAAATTCCTTGATATCGATTTAGGACAAACCGGTGAGACTGGCCAAGGCTATGCTCAAGCGTTAACGCCTGAACAAATGCAAATTCAACAGCGTGAACAAGCTAAATGTATCGCCGACTCAGACATCGTGATCACTACTGCACAATTGTTTGGTCGTAAACCCCCTCAACTTATTGATGATGCCACCATTGCAATGATGAAGCCGGGAAGTGTGATTGTTGATATGGCAGCCGAGACGGGCGGAAATGTCGCAGGTTCAGTTCCAGGAGAAACGGTGATCAAACATGGGGTTAGTTTAGTTGGAACGGGTAATTGGGCAAATGGCGTGGCCAAACATGCAACGCAAATGTATGCCAGTAACTTATATAATTTAATTAGCGAGTTTTGGTCAAAAGACAATAACCGTTTTGAGTTAGATATTGAAGATGAAGTGCAATCTGGTTGCATCATTACTCACCAAGGTAAAGTGGTTAATAAGATGATTAAGTCCTTTTACGAACAAGCCAATAATCAGCAGGAGAAAGCATAATGGAAGCTATATATTTATTATTTATTTTGTTGCTATCGATTTTTGTTGGTTTTGAACTTATACAAAAAGTTCCTGCTACTTTACATACGCCTTTAATGTCTGGTGCTAATGCGATTTCAGGTATTACCTTAGTGGGGGCTTTAGCTTTAGCTGGAGACGATAGCCTAGGGCAGTACGCTGAGATTCTGGGTGCATTCGCGGTTTTTCTTGCCACGATTAACGTGGTAGGTGGTTACTTAGTTACCGATCGTATGCTTGCCATGTTTAAGAAAAAGAACTAATCCAAACTGAAGATTAAGAGGAACTTAAA
Source organism: Aliiglaciecola sp. SL4 (assembly GCF_041538045.1). Taxonomy (NCBI): domain Bacteria; kingdom Pseudomonadati; phylum Pseudomonadota; class Gammaproteobacteria; order Alteromonadales; family Alteromonadaceae; genus Aliiglaciecola; species Aliiglaciecola sp. SL4. The sequence continues at coordinate 223,497 of NZ_JBGOSE010000007.1, forward strand.
ATGATAGAAACTACTTCGACTTCAGCATTGGTAATTAATCTTACTTATGTGCTGGCAGCCGCGTTATTTATTTTCGGATTGAAATTGTTAGGACACCCATCTTCGGCAAGAAAAGGTAATTTATTATCTGCTGTGGGTATGCTTCTAGCAATTGTGGTCACCATGTTTGATAAAAATATTGTGAGTTTTGAATGGATAGCCATTGCTATTCTAGCCGGTAGTATTGTTGGCTTTTTTGCCGCTCGGTTAGTTGCCATGACATCAATGCCTGAACTGGTTTCACTACTAAATGGTGTTGGTGGTCTTGCCAGTGTATTTGTGGCTTGGTCAACCGTAGAATCAAACGGCCAATTTTCAGGCTTTATAATGTTTGTGACCTTTTTAGCGCTGCTTATTGGTGCTGTAACGTTTTCAGGCAGTTTGGTCGCTTGGGCAAAACTAAGCGAAAGAATTACTGGAAGAGCAGTTACCTTTAAAGGTCAGGTGATTTTTAACGTGTTATTAGTTGCAACCATTTTATTTGGCGGTTACTTGTTTATTGCGCAGCCAGAATTTTCTCCTGGTTTTAGTATTGTACTCTATAGCTTGATGGGCTTAGCGTTACTGTTTGGAATTATGCTGGTTTTACCTATCGGCGGAGCCGATATGCCAGTGGTTATTTCCCTATTAAACAGTTATTCAGGACTCGCTGCTTGTGCTGCTGGTTTTGCTTTACAAAACAATATTCTTATTGTGGCAGGCTCCTTGGTTGGTGCCAGTGGTATTATTCTGACGAGTATTATGTGTAAAGCCATGAACCGTTCGTTATCTAACGTACTATTTAGTGGGTTTATGCCGGTTGTCGAGTCGAATATGGTTATTGAAGGCGAAGTGAAACCCTTGTCTGCCGATGATGCCTATTACGTGTTAGAAGCTGCACAATCAGTGGTAGTTATCCCTGGATATGGTATGGCAGTGGCTCAGGCCCAACATGCGATGAAAGAACTACAGGTGTTACTTGAAGAAAATGGTGCAGAAGTGGCTTATGCCATTCATCCGGTTGCTGGGCGCATGCCTGGACACATGAACGTTCTTCTAGCGGAAGCTGATGTTTCCTATGAACAATTGTTTGAAATGGATGAAATTAACAAACGTATTGAAAACTTTGATGTGGCCATGGTTATTGGAGCCAATGACGTAGTTAACCCAGCAGCTCGTGAAATGAAAGGTAGTCCCATTTATGGTATGCCAGTAATTAACGCTGATTTGGCGAAAAATGTCTTTGTACTTAAACGAGGCATGGCTTCCGGTTTCGCGGGGGTGGATAACCCACTATTCTTTAAACCTAATTGCCGCATGGTATTTGGGGATGCAAAAGAAACCTTAGGATCAATCATTAGGCAGTTTGCAGATTAATTTCTCGATCTATATTGTCTACCTACTAAGTGCACTTTTCATTTGAAAAGTGCACTTTATCAATTGCCTTATTATTCGTTTCCATTTACCTAATATTCTGCTCGTAGATTTAGATTAAAAAACTTAATGGCGAATCTGTTGAGTTCCTCTAAAGCCCCTAATTCAGCTTTCTTTAATTGCGAGTTACTATTCACCACTAGTGTTATTAAAGAACAACTTTTAACTTAATATAAGTCTCGACGATAACGTCCAGAGGTTAATAAAGCGGATACATTTTCTAGGCCCAAGTACTCTGTTAAAATTCGATGGACTCCATCACCCATTCCCGCTTTATTACCACATACATAAATATCAGCCCCTTTATGCACCATGGCTTTCAATTTCTCTGAATTAATATGCAAAATATCTTGTACATAAGTATTTTTGTTTGGGTCTCTTGAGTAAGCAAAATGTAGCTCTGAGATTAAGCCCTTTTGTTGCCAACTTTCGAGTTCCGCATTTATCATGGTGTCATGTTTTGGATCGCGTTCACCATAAATCAACCATACAGGTGCACTTTTGGTGTGCTGTGATCTTTGAGCTAATTGGGCCCGCAAGCCGGCAACTCCACTGCCAGCCCCAATTAATATTAGTGGTCGTGCTGCATTTTCAATATGGCAACGAATATTACTGCGAATGATACCTTGAGTTATATCACCGATTTTACTGAATTGAGTCAGCCAACCAGAGCCAATTCCAAGTTTACCATCTGTGTGGGTCTGTAATCGTACAATTAACTTTAACACCCCTTCATAGTGGGCAGACGCTACCGAGTACTCTCTATTTGGTAAAGGTTTGAATGAAGTTAGCCAAATCTCAGGATCAGTCTTTGCAGAGTTAAAGTGCTCTGGTAATACACACCTTGTTAAATGGTTTTTTAGCGGTTGCTTGATACCATCTTTTGAGACAACCATACTGCCGTCTAGCTGATATTTTTGTAACCAAGCATCAACACTTTTTTGATCATTACAAGGCAGAATTGAGATTACATCACCAGCTTGCCAATTTGGGAGTTCAGAGTTCACCTGAAAAGTAAGCAAATATAGAGGAGGATTATCACTTTTAGGGTTGAGACATTGTCGCGCGGTTAGTTGCCAATCGCAAAGGTGAGGAGATTGCTCTTCAGATGCCATTTGCTGCATGCTTTGACTATCAAGCTCAATCACATCAGCTTTTGATTTTGCGCCTAAATTGGCTAAAACACTATGTAAATTATGGCCAAATGCACAGAAGTGTTCATAAGAGCTATCACCTAAAGCCGTTACACTGTAGTGCAAATGTGACAGATCAACAGCCGACCTTTTTGACAACATGTCTTGATAAAAACGTTGTCCATTATCTGGAGGCTCGCCGTTACCGTAGGTACTTACTACAAAATGAGCTTGTTTAGTGGCCTGCAAGGTTTGCGAGTCAACGCGGTCAAGAGGCAGCAAGTTTACTGCCTCTTGAGTACCGATTTGCTGTGCTTTTTTCACAGCTAGTGCAGCAGCAGCTCCGCTTTGGCTGGCATAAGCAATTAAGGTTGATGCCGTTAAGTTGATTTTAGGTTGCGCGCGTTTGTGACGCACATATAAGCCAACACACCAAGTCAACCATGCTAGCGTTAAAATAACCGCTACACTAATCCGTAATGTTTCATTCAATTGCGTATCTTTCCAGTTACGTTACATGGGTAATACTTCTAAAGTCGCAGCATAACTTCCAGTACGCTTAGTTGCAGGTAAGGCAACCTTGTTATCTTCATATTCTGCTTCTAAAAAATAACGTCCTGCTGCTGGCCAAGTTACTTCAAACTCACCTTTTTCATTTGCGGTTAGCTTGATTTCATTTTGCTGATTACGGTAACGCACACCGTCAGGAATAATTTCAATGGTAGCTCCTTTGGCTGGCTCCCCTTCAATTAAAAGCGTAAAAGTTGCCGCTTCACTGGCATACAAATCATTAGGGTGAGTTTGTGGAATCATTTCAATACCTTGATTCGTTGGTGTAAACACTTTATCGCTCGGTGCTCCCAAGGTAACAAATGTTTCAACTCGGCGGTAACCGCGACTTACTTGTAGTTTTTTCGCATCCTTAGGAACTGCAGTGTCAAACTCTGATTCTTGAGCCGTTTGTCCACGTCTTGGCCACATTTTACGTTTGCCATCTTCATCTTCCCATCTGGCACGTAAACCGCCACCGCTGGTGGCAATTTTGTATGTACCTTCGTCGTTTAGCTGAATATCAAACGTGCTGCGGTATTTACCTTTGGCAGCGTTTAAAAGTTCTACGGCATTACCTTGTGGACCATAGGCTTTCACTGTTGCAAGATTCATGGCTACGTGATCTGGGAAGAACAAGGTGTTGGAAATTGCTGCATCAAAGGTGACGTAAGGGGCATCACCTGATAATACTGTTGAGCTAGGAAGCATCCATGCTCTATGAGCTTGGGCTTGCATCGCAACTGAAGCAGTAAGAATACCTGCGGTGATAACTTTTAATAAATTTGAGGTGTTCATATAATTTACTCCGGTAAATAATTAATTGTTAGTTTGTAAACTCAGGCTAATTTTGCCCAGCTCTGATTTACCACTTTTAGAAATAGGTAGAGCAGATTTATCTAGTGGCAAAGTGAGAGGTATCTCAATTAACTCTCTGCCACCTACTTCTCGAGCTGCCTCAATTCGCAATTTGTAATCACCAGCATCGAGATCTTTTAATTCTGCTTTGTTTAAATTGATTATAATTTGATGACTTCCTGGACCTTTAGTGGCTGAGGTTAGACCATCATAAGGCAGATCTAAACTGCGACCGCCTCGACGCCACCATTGACGTATATCTTTGAGCCATTCTTGCCCTTCATTGTCAGCCATTTTGATGTCATACCAGAGAGCTATTTGCGTCGACTTTCGAGATTTGCTTTCTAACCAAACTGCGACATAAGGACTGTGATACTCAGCGACATTTAATTGCGGGATTTCAACATTAAGAGTCAGTGTTTCGCTATTCGCAGCCGCTGAAAACATACTAAAGATAGCGCTCACAACTATTAATATTTTGGGTGTATTCATATCGTTACTCTTTTAGTGAATAAATAACAGCATAAGGACTAGCGGAATTAAAACGCCTAACGCCGCTAATGGAGCTGTTGCCTGTCTATGGGAAGATTGACGCCATAATAAAATTAAGCCAGTAACACTAAAAATAATGCAACCTCCGGCAAATATATCGATAAACCAACGCCAAACGGTGCCGCTATCGCGACCCTTATGTAGATCATTAAAATATGCTAACCAACCCCTATCTGTATCTTCGTAAATAAAATCTCCTGTTTCTGTATCAATGGCTAACCAAGCGTCTCCGCCGGGACGCGCTAAAGGAAGGTAAAACTCAGCCCCATCCCATTCGCTGTTGTATTGTCTAGGCAGGGCAATTTTATGGTTAGCATAAAGCCAATCATTAATTTTGCTTGAAAGCCTTTCCGGAGACGAACTTGCACTCAACCATTGTTGCAATAGAGGAGTTGGCAATTGTTCTTCAACACTAATAAATGTCGGTTCTGCGGGAATGTCAGCAGCATGGTTGAGGGTAATGCCAGTTACTGCGAAAAGAAGCATACCTGCCATGCAAATAGAGGCACTAATCCAGTGCCATTGCCTAATTGTGCCCAATGAAAAGCCCATTTTTCTACCTTATACTCTACTGCTAAGTTAACGTTCTTATCATTTACTCACGCCGTCTAAACCATCGGGGTTGTATAGTTTTGATTCAGACTCATGCTTCACTTTAATGCTCCTGGACAAGTCTATGAAGTGAGTTTTGAAGCTACTATTATTGGCATAAATTTGTAATCTTAGTCTAAATTCTAATATTTCTTTAAGGGCTAAAATTGACCGCAGAAATACTACATAAAAATAATTGGAATGTAAATATTAATAAGAACCATTCTCAAAAAGGGGTGATTAGAAGTTACAACGTTTAGAAGGTTAGAAAGGTTTGAATATTTGCGAGGTCAGGCTTTGGTTAGTAATGTGATGAAATAGCCCTTCAGTTGAAGGGCAACTATACAATATTATGGTTTAAACAATGTAGAGGAGGATTACTGCGCCTGAAGTTTTACAATTTGCTCCAATAATCCTACCAATAGCTGAGCCCCGGTCCCTGAGGCAATAGCGTCGAATACATTTTCAACATTTTTACCTTGTTGCCCACCAGCTAAGTCACTAATGGAGCGGATAACGATCCAATCTACTTCGTTAACAAAACACACTTGACCAACCGCTGCAGATTCCATTTCAGCCACCTGCGCATCGTAAACTCTCTGAAGCCAATTTCGATATTCAGCATTGTCCAAAAATACGGAACCCGTTACTCCATTGCCACCAATTTTTATGTCGATAGGTTGTCCCGATGGCATTTTAATCGTCGCCATTGATGTAAGCGCTTTTTGGGTTAAGTCTAGAAGCTCTGGAGTGACAGTAAAATAGGGCATTTGTTGAGGTTTAGACCAGCCTTGTTTAATGACTGACATCTCTTCAGGGTGGATAAAACCGAAGCTTTCATATTTTGGGGCATTGGGATCAGTTTCTTCACGTTTCTGATATTGCTCTAACGCGTTTTCATAGTAGTCAGGAAGTATATAAGCGTCTTTTTTGCCTGCTTTAGGATTGGCGTAAACGGATTCATCGTGAAAATACCAGCGTTCCGGAATTGCAATATCTCCAGGTTGAAATTCAGGATTTACACCACCTGCTATACCCATCATCACAACTCTATCAATTGGAAAGTAGTCGAGTGCCATTTGCATAGTCATTGCTGCGTTAGGAACACTGATACCTGTTGTGAAAATCACTATAGGCTCACCTTTAAAATGTCCTAGTTGGTACTTCACTCCTTTAATTGTCAGTGTTTGTTCAATTTGCGCATCACTGATTTGTGAAAAAGCCGCATCGATGGCTTTAATTTCTGGAGAGTAGGCTGCTACAATTGCAGTCCACTTTTCTTCACTAGGGAAGGTTTTCGGCCCGTATTTTCCTGTGTTTTGCGAAGATGCAAAGCAACTAATACTGAATATCAAAGTAAATATTGTGGTGGTTTTTATCATTTTTTTTCCTGTAAACGAGATAATGTTCTGCAACTTTGAATAACGATAACAAGCAGTTAGAGTGGCGTTATTCGGTTTTTGTTAACGCAGGAAACAGTTGCAGAAAATGATTTAACCGGAAAACGTTTAGCCGCAAAAGAACAATGTTAACAACCTTAATAACATATTTAATTAGGTTTCCAGCAAAAATTACACCAAGTTGAAGTTGTTAATCAAAAGTCTAGAAAACAACAGGACGTGAGCAAATTGTAGTTACACAAAGAGTATTTCTGCTAAACTCAGCTTAATCTAAATGAATTGGTAGATTATGAAATTACTATTGATTTTAGCCCTCCTGTCCATCGCATTTTCAGGTAGAGCTGACAATTTTACCGTCAATATTGTGGGGGTATTAAAAGATGATAAAGATGCTCCGAACGTAATTCAATATTATACAGATATCTACCAAGCTGTTGATATAAAACCCTCGTTCACATTTTATCCGTCTCTGCGTGGCTTAAAGATGGTCGATGCAGGGGTGTTAGATGCCGAAGCATTTAGGCTCAACGTAGTGGGCGAACACTTCAGTGAATTAGTTAAAATTGATGAAGCTATTGGTCATATACAAATTGGTTTCATCTGTTTAGATAAAAGTGATTGTGTCGTTGATGAGACCTCCGTCATTGGGGTGTTATCAAGTTTTCGTGGTGCCATTGATTTTTGCGCAGAATCTAATATTAACTGTCATTTTATTGAAAGTATTAATTCCATCGCGAAAAAATTAGACACTGAATTAGTGGATGTGATTTTTGCAACCGACATTGAGGCTGAACGGATTGTTTGCGCGTCTAAAATGGACTCGTTTCAATTTATCCCCAGCCTTGAGCATAAGTTACCTCTTTATCATTACGTGAATAAGAGACATCTAGGTTTAAAAGTCAAATTAGAAAAGTCGATACGTGATGCAAAAAATAGTGGCAAAGTAGCTGTTCAATCGTCCGAAGCTACATTAACAAATCTCAGCTGTGGAAAGCGTGTTACTGTTATTAGGTGATAATCAACATTAGCGCCTTTGGTTAGCGATGTAGCGTGACCTTTAAAGTTGCAAATACACAAGATAGTAGGATTTTAAACTGCTTAATGGGTTTCGATTCAATTCGCCTACGCGAACAATGAGCATAATAGATGCACCATTAAAGGGCGCGTGTACTGGTTGTGTGCACAAAACAGAGCTGATTGGTAACAGCGCAGATATCAAAGTGGGAGATTTAGCCTGCTAATAAGCAATAGATTAATAATTGTTTGTGCATCGTCTCTATAAGGCATTCTTTTTCGCATCTCCTTTCTTAAAATTCTGTAGTGGCTCAATAATTGCTTTTTATACATTATTACCGGTTTAATAATCATTATAATCGCGAGCCAGGCTAACCACTTTATATCAGTGGCTGTATGGCTCACTTTATAAGCTGCTATACTTTGATACCTCGATTAGGAGATACATGTTAGAGACATTTACCATCATATTAACCATTTTAATATTTTCATTAGTTTCCGTAAGAGCCTACACGAGACTTACTGACCGTATTAGGTTAATCCGTGCCCTCGAGGTTATTAGTCAACTTAAAGTTCTAATTGGCAACTTGCAAAGGCACAGAGGGTTATCTGCTGGCTATATAAATGGCAACCTTAGGGTTGAACCATTGATTGTTGAGTTGCGTCAAAAGATCAATATTGGCATCGTAGATTTAAATAAAGATGATGTGTTTAACAAACAAGCAAGATGGTTGAGTTTTATTGACCATTGGCCTCGCCTTGAAAAAAAGTGTTTTACGTTATCTTCTACAGATAGCTTTACACAACATACTAACTTGATTGAAAATCTACTAAGACTAATGGAAGTTGCTGCCGATGATTGGAAGAAAACCCATAAGTTACCAAGAGAAATATTAGACCTTCAATGTATTTGGAAAGAGTTACCTATGGCGGTGGAATTTATTGGCCAAGCGCGGTCAATTGGGATGGCAGTGGCCACATCTGGTGAGATAACTAACAAAGATAAAAATAAGCTGAAATATTTAGAACAAAAAATTCAAGAGTACTCCCTGACCTCATTTAGTTTACTGGCTGGCCTTTCAAACGAAGAAAGTAAGAATTTAATTATTGAAGCGCGAAACGCATGCAAAATATTTACGAATACAATTAAAAAAGAGTTTATTGCGCCACAAAGTATTAGCGTTGATAGTGATAATTATTTTATTATGGCCAGCAATACAATGGAAACGATGAATAGCCTACTAGACAACGAAATTAAACGAATCAAAGCCTACACCTAACCCCATATTGGTTGTTATTTATTTATCATCGATTTGATATTCTCATATGACTCGCTTAAGGTCACTGATGTTGCCTTCTATAATCTCAAAGCATGGGAAAGTCACAATGTTTATGTACTGTTACAAATTTAGCATTGGATTGTTGTTCTGCACGAGCTTGATCAGTCATTCTGTTTATGCAGATACGCTGCGTTGCGGTTCTAAGTTAATTAAAATTGGTGATTCAACCCTGAATGTAATGTTGACCTGCGGTGAACCCACTTACAAAGAAGACTTAAGTTCTCATCAAGAAAAGCACCACAGTGTGAAAGTAGAGCGCTTTTTATATATGCAACCTAAAGGTAAATTTCACAAAATTCTAGAATTCCATGATGGGGTGCTAATCACAATAGAAAATGGACCAAGAAGTAAAAGGACTGATTGGGCCAATTGAAATTCAACACGGATAGCAGAAGAATAAAACTGCATTAGCAATGCAGTTAGACTTTATCTGTCTGTTTGCTCCCACTACACCTCAATTATGCTGGTTATTTGTATTCGTATTAACTTTTATTAGAGCATGCAGATATACTCTGCTTATGCTACTAAAGTTGATAGTTTAGATATGTCAATTTACCTTTTTTACCTGTAAATTAAGCGGGCAAGGGGTTAGTTACCTCCAGATAGGCACTTCAATAAATATATTTATTAAAACATAAACTAGATTTCATGTTCGTTACCACTGAGACGTTTGCTTTAGTTTTGATTGAGCTGACAATTTTCGATAGCCGTATTTTAAGACTACAGGGCCGAAATTAATGCTTACAAAGCAATCTATCTAGTAGTAGCGAAATGTTTTAACCACAAGGCTCTATTTGGATGATTAACTCTATAAAAACTGTTTTTGAAGAAGTACCTAACAATTTATTAGTCATCGGTGATTATAATTTTTGGTTAGTCTTACTTTCAGTCATTATTGCCATTTCCGCCTCTTTCATGGCATTTCAAGTAAGTTATCAAGCCTCTAAAACCTTATCGGTAAAACGGCGACATTTGGCCTCAATGGTTAGCAGCATTGCCCTGGGAGGCGGTGTTTGGTCTATGCATTTTATTGGTATGTTAGCTTTTGACCTTTGCACTGATGTTTCTTTCGGCATGACGCTCACTGTGGTTTCTTTAGTGCCTGCCATAGCCGCATCATGGGTCGCCCAAAACCTTCTTATTAAAGATAATTTAAGTGCTTTTCAACTTATCTTTGGTGGCGTATTGGTGGGGGCAGGAATAGGTTCCATGCATTATATCGGCATGGCCTCGATGGAAATGGCTCCGCTGCTACGTTATGACCTTTCCATGTTTATGCTTTCCATTCTAGTCGCCGTTGCTTTAGCTATCCTAGCCCTTTATTTTCGATTCGGCTTAGACAACCTTACCCTAATTAAGCTTAATCGCACCTCTAAAATATGTATCGCTAGTGTGGTCATGGGCATCGCCATTTCTGGAATGCACTACACCGGAATGGCCGCAGCGCGATTTGTCTTACCCGAAGGAGTGGCGTTATCCCAACAATCTGATCATATATCACTGTTTTTGGCTTTAGCCATTGCGGTTGTTACCTTTGTGATTATAGCGCTTGTTATTGCCCTTAATTTTGTCTTCAAATATAAAGATATTTCAGCGCACTCCTTAGAGAATGAAAAGCGTTTAGTTGCAACTATGGATACCGCTTTAGACGCAATTATTACCATTAACGAATGGGGTAAAGTGATCAGTGTAAATCGCTCGGTTGAAAAACTACTGGGCTGGTCAGCCGAGGATTTAGTTGGGAATAATGTTAATAAGGTTGTTCCTGCTCCCCACCATGACGCGCACGATAGTTATATCAGTAATTATCTTCGAACCAAAGAAGCAAAAATTATTGGTGCGAGCAGAGATGTTGAGGCACTTACTAAGCAGGGCCAGACTATTCCAGTGAGGTTGCGTATTGGTCATGTTGAAATGGAAAATCAGCATCTTTTTGTGGCTTTTTTATGTGATCTGCGTGGGCGTTTGCAAATGGAGTTGGAGATGCGCGAAAGCGAAGCTCGCTTTCGTTCCCTGTTAGGAAATTTACCAGGGATTGCCTATCGTTGTATCAACGAGAAGGATTGGCCACTTTTGTTTATTAGTGATGAAGTGGAAAATATTTTAGGCTATCCAGCCAACGACTTTATTGCACCTAATAACAAGTTTAACTTCTCTGACTTTATTCATCCTGATGATTTAAACCACGTAGTCGAAACCGATTTTAATCACCCTGATGGTTATGTAATTGACTATCGCATTATTGATAGGTTTGGTGAAATCAAATGGATGCTTGGATACGGCCGAGCAGTTAAAAGCGAAGATGGTAGAGAATGTTATTTAGATGGTTTCATTATGGACATCACACAAAGGAAAACTATAGAGCAAGAGTTAATTCAAGCTAAAAACAAGGCTGAGCAAGCTAGTTCTGCCCGTGCCGCTTTTCTTGCCAATATGAGTCATGAAATTCGGACACCCATGAATGCCGTTGTTGGGTTTAGCGATATCCTCCTTGACAGTGAGCTGTCATCAACCCAGAAAAAATATGTCTCATCGATCAATCAATCGGCTAAATCCTTAATGCATATATTGAATGATATTTTGGATAGTGCCAAGTAGGATAAAGGTAAATTTCAACTTGAGTACCGTAACTTTTCAATAGTTGAAGAGATTGAAGCTCTTGTATCTACACTTTGTTTGCAAGCTCAAACAAAAGCGCTGTCGATAGATCTCGAAATCGCCAATGAAATTAAAGCTAATTACCATGGTGTAGCGGATAGGATTCGACAAATTTTAACGAATCTCTTGGGCGATGCAGTCACGTTTACCGAGAATGGAAATATAACGATTAAATTGTCTAAACATGCGGATGAGACCATGAGCCGCCGGTCTGGTGGCACTGGCTTAGGTACCATAATAAGTAAACAGTTAGTTGAGTTAATAGGCGGCAGTATTTATGCAACCAGTCAACTCTATGTTGGATCAACTTTTTGTTTCATTCTTCCCCCTAAAAAGTGCAGAGAAAAAGTTAAACTCGAAAAATTCGCACCCACTAAACTTCCAAAATTACGCATATTAGTGGTTGATGATTTGCAACATAATATTGATTTAATGTTTGTTCTTCTAACCCGAGCGGAACATACTGCATTTGCTGCTCGAGATGCCAAACAAGTGCTGTTTAGAAAGCGTAATGATCTGCCAGATGTTGTGTTGCTGGATTCTCTGGCAATACTCCCTAGATAGATTTATCGGTTAATCAACCTAGGGCCCTGTTTCTTGTTTACTGACCTTTAGACGCCCCTTGATGTAGCGCTTCTTTTTCTTCCTCTTTTTCATCTTCAGCTTTCAGGGCGGTTAATAAACTCTCGTATTCCCCTTGCATAGCTGCAATATCCATTGCTACGTCAGTATTCCAAGTTTGACCAAAATCATGGGTACTGACGATTTGCCCCTGATCGCATAAGAAGTATATGCGTTGTCCATGAGTTAATTTGGGCAGTGCTATTTCGCAATCGGCCTTAGCTGTACCACGCATAACCCAATCTTTTCTGGAAACATCTTCACCATTGCTAGTAGTACTGATAATTTGTAGTTGTTTAACCGTTTTATCGGGTCGTCCAAGGGTGATTAGGGTTTTGTTATCTAGTACAAAAGGTAACGAGCGATCTGTCCCATTGTCTCCAAAGGTCTTTAAGCTGCGGCTAAGTGATATCCAGTTTTGTCCATAGTCAAAGCTAACGGCTTGATCGCCAACTCCGTCCCACTGACTAACCTCTAAACCAACTAAAACGCCATTCTCAAGTTGTGCCACCTGTACCATTGGCAAGGACTTCACACTACTCCATTGATTGGTATTGGCGTCAAAATCATAAAGCTTATTATCGTTGAGTACTCTTAGTTGGCCCTCGGCAGTTAATATTGGAAATAACCCACCGTTTTGAACCCAAAAATCATTGGGATTTTTGCGCTCAAAATCACCGATGTGGTGCCAACTTAAGTCCTCTTTATTGATACTGTAAAAGAAGTGCTTTTTCGCCGAAGCGGTCACTGCGAATAGGGTATCTTTGGCTTTGCCAAACCAAATAATCGATTCAGTTGCGGAAACTGGTTGAGTTGCTGTCCAACTTCCCTGCAAACTATCACTGACAAATACTTGTCCGCGCTCAGAGCCAACTAATATTTTGCCGTTTAATTCGATAACACTGGTAAGTTGTCCATTTGTTGGTAGGTTAATCTGACTCCAGCTATTGTCATTATTGACAACGTGCAACTGTCCAAACTTTGAAGCTACAGCCCGCTGTCTATGTTCTTGTAAAATAAGGGCCTGACTGCCATAGGCATTATTTCGGGAGAGACGGCTTAATTTGTCGCGGAATTGGGCGAATTTATCTTCTTCCCAACCTAAAGGTTGCGCAAAATTGACGCTGCTGGCCAAATTTGGAAAGTGTTCAATAATAAAGTTTTCAAGGTTTTCTGTGTCACTAAGGCGAGTGACATAAGCTTTACTTGATGAACGGTTGCTCCAAAATGATGTTTCTTTGATGTTCAACAAAGGTTGAAACACCAAACTTCCTAAATTGGTAAACTCACCAGCCTTTACGTTAAAAGTACCCGCAGAAGCATACACTGGCATACTTAGCCAAGAACTCATATTGCCATCTGAATAAAAACTATAAAGGGAAGCAATTAAGTATTGTCCTTCAGGCATGCTGCCCGCGAATAACTGACTATCTACCACACCTTGAGAGTTAGGTGAAAAAGTATAAGCATCAGGATCCCACTCCACCTCATCGGCATTGAATGGCTTGTTTTTAGCTGCCGCTTTTTCTTTTGCCTCATCAATCGCAGCCTGTTTAATTTGCTCATGATTGTCCATTCTAATGGCAATTACTTCGGTCCACCCAGCATGCAGTGGTGCTAAACGGCCCGTATTATTTATCACTTGAAGTGCAACGACACCGTGATTATGTGCAAGAGGCTGACTACTATCTAAACGTGTTGATTTGATTTCATAGGTGGCACATCCACTTAGGAAAATGCCAAACACAAACATGACAATCAATTTTTTCATTAAATTTTCCATTATAAAATTAACAATTTATGTAACCACTCCCGTGGTTAGCTTAGTTATATTGACCAAATACGCGAGGAAATGGATTTTTATAAGCGTCAATCTCCATTTTCACTACTTATATTAGAGAGGGGCCTTAGGAGGGGGAGTAAACTCTAATTGTTTCGCAAGTTCTGAAAAAAGCGGATTGATTCCAGCATCTATGCTTGTTCATATTCTTTTGACGTTGACAATTTTTGTTGGGCTTCCCATTTTTTATGCCTGTATATATGCTTTATCACTTTCAATTGAAGTCGTATTTGCACAACCTTAAAGTGCAATCGTTAATAACATTAAAATAACCAGCTTCATCGTCATTCCTTGTGGTAATACACTTAATTCATAGCTTTTAAGCTGAATTTATATACGCTCAAACAAATTACACTAAAACAATTGAATTGAAAACTAAAGCAAAAAATTCCCCTATGGTTTTCACGGGGAAAAGGCGGAAATATCGTTAAACAGCAGGCTTAATCGCTCATTTTAGTCTTTCTATGATTCGCCAAACTTCGCTTATTGTTAACTATTTCGACCAGTGCCTTCTTTTTGCGTTATGCTCGGTTGAAATTAACAACTTGTAATGGTTTCATGACATTCCAATAATGACTAATGGTTTCTATACATCGACGGTTAAACGAGGCTGGATTAACACGCTTATAAGTACAGCATCCAACGTGATTTCTATTTTTTTATGGAAATAAAATCAAAATAGTCGTTGGTTTCGTAACACTTCAAAACATTACATGGTGAATAAACGGATGAAATACATCACTACATTACTGTTGCCTGCTATTTTATTGATGGCATTGTTGCTTAGTTGTTCTGCCAGTGCCCAGCAATACGGAGCAAAAGGGCCAACAGAGGTTATTGTTGAGCGTGTTCACTTGGATACACAAAATTCTTCTGTGGAAGCTGTGGGCTCAGCAGAGGCGGTGAAATCAGTTGATATCTTTCCTGCAACTGCAGATAAAGTGGTGTCGGTCAATTTTGTGCCCGGTCAAAAGGTAACTAATGGTCAGGTATTGTTAGAGTTGGATTCCCGTCGACAAAAAGCGGCTTTGCAACGGGCTAAAATTCAACTTGCTGATGCCACGCGGAATTTAACACGGTTGCAGCAAAGCCGCAGTAAAGGTGCGGTTACCGAAAGTGCCTTAGATGTTGCTTCAACCGCGAAAGAACTGGCTAAAATGGATGTAATTGACGCAGAAATTGAATTACAAGATAGACGGGTTATTGCTCCTTTTACTGGGTACGTGGGGCTCACTGATGTTGAGGTGGGCGACCGTATTACTGAACAAACTCTGATCACGACCTTAGATGACAGAAGTCAGTTATTTATTAATTTCCGTGCCCCTGAATCTGCCGCCAATACCTTGGGACAAAACAGCTTAGTCACAGTGCAGCCGTGGACCAATCGTGACGCTACACTTGAGGCCGAAATCGCTCAGTTAGATTCTAGAATTAATGATAACGATCGTACTATTTTGGCTCGTGCTATTTTAGACAACCAAGAAGATTATTACCGTCCCGGAATGAGTTTTCGGGTCAATATTAGTGTGCAAGGACAAGCGTATCCGATCATTCCTGAGTCTGGACTATCTTGGGGCGCAACCGGCGCCTATATATGGAAGATGGTGGAAGGCAAAGCTCACAAAGTTGAAGTGCAAATTAAGCAACGAATGCGCGGATATCTTTTGGTCGAAGGAGATGTTAACGAAGGGGAGCAATTGATAGTGGAGGGCATTCAGCGCTTACGACCTGGACAGGCAGTTGAAGTTCGAGCAGTGGAGACAGAGTAATGACTACGCCTAACCATCACCAACAAGATCTGCCTTCTTTGTCTGTTCGCAGACCTGTGCTTATTGTGGTCATCAATTTACTTATTATCATCGCAGGTATTGCTGCGCTTAGTGGTCTTGAAGTGCGCGAATTACCTGATGTTGATCGCCCCAGATTAACAGTATCAGCAAGCTATCCAGGGGGCTCACCAGAAACTGTTGATAGGGAAGTTACCAGCCGATTAGAAGGGGCAATAGCAAGGGTGAGCGGCGTTGACTCTATCCGAGCCCAAAGTGAAGAAGGAGGCTCCCGTACCGTTGTGGAGTTCCGTCCAGGGATCAATTTAGAAGATGCCGCCAATGAAACCCGGGAGGCCATTAGTCGGGTACAACGTGAATTGCCTGATGAAGTTGAGCGACTTTCTATTATTAAAGCGGATAATGATGCTCAAGCGGTAGTAAGTTTAGCCGTGTCCAGTGACAACATGAGTATGGAAGCGATGACCGAGATGGTGGAAACCGACTTGGCACCTATGTTTCTCAGCATTCCAGGTGTGGCAGATGTGCGGCTCAATGGCGATAGAGAACGGGTCCTGCGAGTCACCATAGATCCATTACGCTTAACCAGTTTTGGCCTATCCGTTACTGATGTTGCCGATGCCTTGCGGTTAGCCCCGTTCGACGTTCCTGCTGGTAGTCTTAGATCAACCGACCAAACCCTAATAGTTCGGGCTGATGCAACGTCGGTAACTACCGATCAAGTGGAAAATATCGTTATTCGGGGGGATACCCGAGTCGCAGATGTGGCGAGTGTATACTTTGGACCGGCGGATGCCCAAAGTTTAGTGCGTCTTGACGGTACGCCCGTGATTGGTTTGGGGGTATTACGTCAAGCTAGTTCCAACACCATCGAAATTTCCAATGAAGTGCTCAATATGGTGAAGCAACAGCAGTTGCGATTCCCTGAGCTAACTATCGTGGTTACCTCCGATGATGCGGAATTTATTCGGGGCTCTGTGGAAGAAGTTATTACCTCATTAACATTTACAATCGCCTTGGTGGTGTTGACTTTGTGGGTGTTTATTGGCTCAGGTCGCGCCACCATAGTACCGGCATTGGCGATACCGGTTTCCTTAGTTGGGGGCTTGGCGGTGATGTGGATGTTGGGGTTCTCCATCAATATTCTTACCCTGCTAGCCTTGGTTTTGGCTACGGGGTTGATCGTGGATGATGCCATAGTGGTGTCTGAAAATATCCAACGCCGGCGCTCTTTAGGGTTGGGAGCTAGGGCGGCAGCGGTAATTGGCAGTCGTGAAGTATTTTTTGCCGTAGTCGCCACAACAGCCGTATTGGCAGCTGTATTTATCCCTATCGCTTTTTTACCATCAACGGCAGGGCGTTTGTTTCGCGAATTTGGTGGTGTGTTAGCTAGTTCGGTGATTATTTCATCCTTTGTGGCTCTGTCCCTTGTGCCTGCATTAACAGCAAGACTGCCAATTAAACAAAATACTAAGCACTTTTTGGGGGGCTTTGGCCAGTGGTGCGGGCGAGGTTATGAGCGCAGCCTAGCCTGGAGCCTACGTTTCGGTTGGTTAATCGTATTGCTTTCATTGGCCGCTGCAGCATATGCCAGCTATTTATATCAATCTTTAGATAATGAGCTGCTGCCTAGTGAAGATCGCGGCAACATTCGTATTTTTGCCCGAGGTCCTGATGGGGTTGGGGTAAACTTTATGGATCGTCAAGCCATGAAAATGGAAAATGCCTTGATGCCCTATGTTGAAGAAGGGGAAGTAAAATCAATTTATACAGTAGTTGGACAGTGGGATCCGAATATTGTGTTTATTACAGCTCCGTTAGTCCCCTGGGATCAACGTAGTCAGTCTCAACAACAAATTATTAAACAGCTACAGGCTGAGGTTGGAACAATTCCTGGCGCTCCTGGTCGTGCTTTTGGTTCAAACAGCCTTAACTTACGGGGCCAAGGTGGTGGTTTAGAACTTGCTTTGACCGGCGAAGAATATGCTGAAATTTATCAGGCCGCGCTAGATTTTAAAGAGAAAATCGAGCAACAGCTTGCAGGCTTTGGTGATATACAAATTTCCTATCAACCTACTCAACCACAATTGCGAGTGAATATAGATAGACGTCGAGCAGAAGAGCTAGGGGTGTCATTTTCAGATATATCCACCACCTTAAGAGCGGCGATCAATGGTGATGACATCGCCGATTTAAATGTGGGTGATCAAGCCATTCCCATCATTTTGCAGGCATCTAATGCGAATTTAGCCAATCCTTCAGATCTTACTAATCTCTACGTATCTTCAAACAATGGTGGGTTAGTGCCACTATCTAGCCTCGCCTATATTACCGAAGAAGGAGTGGCATCTGAACTTGAACGTCATGCTCAACGGCGTTCGATTAAATTGGAATTAGAATTAATTGATGATTCGTCAATGCAAACATCAGTGGATAGTATTCGTCAACTCGCTCAAGAATCTCTGCCTCCAGGAATAGGTTTAGTGTTTCTTGGTGAAGCCAAAACATTCGAAGAGACTTCTCAACAAGTCCTAATGACCTATGTATTGGCCTTCATCATCGTACTTCTGGTGCTGGCCGCACAGTTTGAAAGTGTGAATAGCGCAGTAGTGGTTATTTTAACCGTGCCTTTTGGTATTGCAGCAGCCTTATTCGCCTTATACATCACAGGAATTTCCATCAATATATATTCGCAAATTGGCTTGGTTATGTTGATTGGTTTATTGGCTAAAAATAGTATTTTGCTGGTGGAGTTTGCTGATCAAATGCGTGACCAAGGGTACAGTGTGTATCAAGCCATTATCGAAGCGGGCAAAGTTCGACTAAGGCCGATTATGATGACACTGGTGTCTACTATTTTAGGTGGGTTGCCACTGATTTTATCCACAGGGGCAGGGGCTGAAGCGCGAAATGCTATTGGTTGGGTTGTATTTGGTGGTCTTGGCATTGCCGTCGTATTCACCTTGTATCTGACGCCTGTATTGTATTTAGGTCTGGCGAGGTTTACTAAACCCAGAGCAGATGAAGCCAAACGACTAGATGAAGAGTTAGATAAAGCCAGTGAGGCCGGTCTCGCTGTAGATTAATTGTTCACTGTTGATGGCAGATGCACAGTATAAGCTGTGGTCTGCCACTGCTAACTGTATTGTTAGCTATTTTGAGATAGATTAATTCGTAGCAATCTCTAAATGGTAACCAGAGTATTTGCGCATATTAATCACGCGGTCATTATCCAATAGCCAGTATTGACCCTTAATGCCATTTAAGACCCCTTCAAATTCCAACTCTTTATCCAAATTAATTGACTTTATTTTACTCGGATATTCACTTACGGGGTATTGAATATCAATGGCAGGCATATCGATTAAGCTGATTGCTTGGATACCATATTGAGAGCCAATATCGTCTAACTCCATCTCTACCAAACCAAATAGGTGCTCGCGCATGGCGATTAAGTCAGCTTGCTCTGGTTCGCCTTTTAACATTGTGCGCCAATTGGTTTTATCAGCAATATGTTGCTTAATAACCGTTTCCACTAAACCACTGAGTAATCGGTTTTTAACCCGTAAAATCGGGATGGCTTGGGTGGCACCTTGATCAATCCAGCGGCTTGAAACTCCGTCGCTAACATGCCTAGTGATGCCCACTTTTAACGTACCTGTATTGGCTAGATACACAAAGTGGTCGCTCATGCAGTTATCTTCACCCCATCGCGGCTCCCGACAGGTACCTTGATCGTAATGGCAGGTTTCCGGCTTAATTATACAAGTATCACATTGGGCTAGTTTCATTAAACAGCGATAACAATAGCCTTGATTGAAGCTCTTTTTGGTTTTGTTATTGCAGTGAATACAATTAATCACTCCTGTATGGGTGACTTTCACAGAGGATCCAATCAACGAATTCATGCTGATATGTGAATCACCAATGGGTAATCTATACTCAACCGTTGAGCCAATCTCAGCTTCACCGTGCATTTTGCGAATATTTCCAGAATAAATGGGCATTAACGTTACTTCTTAGTTTATTGGGCGCAATTAATCGCCGTCAGAATAATGAGTCTATTGGTGAACCAACCAGAATCGGCTCACTCTATAAAGTGACGCATGCTAATAGAATCTTAACTTGATATCAAAAAGCAAATGCGATTGTTATACAAAGATACAGCTTTAGTGTGTTGTTCGGTTAAATTTCAGGTTAACTTAGTGTTTAAAATAATAGTCTATCGGTAAACAATAGGCGTGGAGATAACTATGATTAAATTGATTTTTGCAGCGTTAATGTTATTACCTATAAATGGCTATTGTTATGACCTATATCTTATCCGACATTTTGAAAAGCTATCAGGTGGTACTGATCCGGGACTAACCCAACAAGGTCAAGCCCGTGCCAATGCACTTACTGATTATTTACTGTCGAAAAATATTCAACATATTTACTCAACGAAATATCACCGAACTAAACAAACCGCACAGCCTTTCGCACAGGCTTCTGGGTTAGAAATACAATTCTACTCGCCTAAACAATTAGCCACTTTTGCAGAGACTATTCAATCTCTTCAACGTAATGTGCTTATTGTCGGTCACAGTAATACCACTCCCTCATTAGTTTCACTATTGGGTGGAGCTTCGAAAAAAATTGATGAAAGTGAGTACGGTGAGTTGTTTATTTTGAAAATTTCTGAAGACAATGTAGAAACTAACAGTGTCATGATCCCGTCTAACTAAATTCTTTTAAAGTATGTTTAACAGTCAATAAATACGGGTTAGAAAAAAAATAGTATACTATTTTGCATAAAAATTGTTCTACAATGAAAACCCTATTTTTATCTAGCTTTATTTAAGGAACACATTTGTACCATGTTAGATGGCTTCAAGTTGCCTTGTTCTCTATTTTGCTGACAACTTTCTTTAGCAGCTTCAAAGCGGAAGCTGAGCCTATTTATATGTGGCAATCGCCTTACAAAGAGTTGATACTTCAAACCGCAAAAGCCCCTACAGAAGTGTTGCAAAAGTTACTTAAACAAACTCCAACTCAAGAGCAAAGCTATCTACAGCATGGCCAATATCATTCTGTATTAAGTATAGTTTACTATTCCCTTACCTACCCTAAAGAAGCTTTGCAACATGCTAGAACTGCTCTGACGTTCATTGACTCAAGTACACAACCTTGGTTATTTCATATGACTATGCTCAACGAAGCACGCGCATTGGACCTCTCAGGAAAACCTAAAGAGGGGTTAGCAGGTAGCAATGCCGCGTTAGTTTGGGCGGAGCTAAACAAGGATATCAATTTACGAGTTAGCGCTTTATATGTCAGAGGGCTAATTGCCATTTCTCTGGTAGATTACCAAAGTGCCTTAAGTGATCTGCAATTGGCCTATGAGTTGGCTCCTCAAACTGAGCTACATAGTCAAGGAGATGTTGCTGGTGTCTTGGCTTTGGTTTATGAATATAGAAGGGAAGATGCCCTTGCCATTCCGTTTTTTCAGGAGGCTGTGCGCTTTCATGAGCAAAATCAAAACTATTTAGAATTGAGTATTGCGCTATACGGTTTAGGAAGGGCACATAAAAACATTGGAAATATCGAAATTGGACGTGCGCAACTCCAACAGTCGCAAGATTTAGCTGAGCAAGTAGGGGATGAACAAGGTGTTGCTTATGCTTTGAAAGAGTTAGCTGGGATATTGCTATCAGAAAAAAGATTTATAGAGGCCAAATCAAAGTTACAACAGGCTTCTAGTATTTTTCAAAAAAGCCAGAATGTATATATGCTTCTCGATACCAATTTGTCGTTACTACGTTTGGCTATCGCAGAAAAGAATATTGAACTTGGCAAGCAATATTTAGCTGCCGCTCAGGCTAACGTCGACCCAGAACAAATGCCACTACAAAAAATTTCACTTGAAGAAATGAATGCAAAATTATTAGCGTTGGAGGGTAAGCATCGTCAGGCATTCGAACTGCTAGATTCGACCGTTTCTTTAAAACAACGCATTTTAAGCCAACAAAGTACGCAACAATTGCACAGTTTGCGCGCCAAATACGAAATTGAAATTAAAGATCGTGAAAATAAACTGTTGGAGCAAAAAAACGCGTCACAACAAATCAGTATTAACGATGTAGAAACTAAAAACTTGCAACTACTCATGCTGTTTGGAGCCACGTTGATTATTTGCGGACTGTTAGTTGTGATGGTTTATCGCACGATACAAAATCGAACCAAATTAGAGGAGCTAGCAAATGTTGATGGTTTAACTGGACTGGCCAACCGTCGAAATGCTCTGGAATTACTCCAAAAGCAGATTGATTTAGCTCATCGCCATAAATTTCAGTTGTCAGTTGCCATTATAGATATCGATTTATTCAAAAAAATAAATGATACCTTTGGTCATGCTTCAGGTGATGAGGTGTTAACCCAGTTTGGGAAATTATGCCAAGATACTTTTCGTCAGACGGATGTGATGGGGCGAATTGGCGGCGAGGAATTTGTTATAGTTTTCCCCCACACGTCACTAAATGATGCTGAACAGACACTAAAGTTACTGTCACATAACGTCAAAAAGTTACCCATATCGTTTGACTTGAATGGCCTCACACTATCTATCTCCATTGGCTTAACAGAGTATGTTTCGGGAATGACATTAGAAAATTTGATGTTGCAATGTGATAGTGCGCTGTATCAGGCTAAAGGAAGTGGTCGAGATCAGATAGTGCTCTTCGATAATCAAAATCCTTCTTCTATGCAACTAGCCCTATAAAGTTAATTGTTTGCTTTAGAAACTTTTCCAAAATACCAATTAGGCAAAAATCTTTAGTCTGGATTGAAATCCGCCTAGGCTGTACAATTTGACCTTTCAGAGCCGTCCTTGGGAGCCTTTCCACTTTTGCAACAAGTCCCGCAGCAAGGGTTTATTCTCACCCGCAAAGTGATAGAACGAAGTGGATGTTCATATATCGAGTTTTGGTTGAGTACCGAGCAAGGGCCGGTTAAGCTAATCACTGAGCAACAAAAGCCGGTGATGTTTTTAGCAAATCAAGATGTATCTACAGCTAAGAAACTAATAAACCAAGCAGGGCTGATTGCTCAGTTCAAACCTGTTGAGCTAAAAACCTTTGAACAAGTGCCTGTTAATGCTGTTTATTTCTCAACAACAGCATCTTTTTATCGTGCCAGAGATGTACTGAATGTTGCCCAGATTCCGTCTTTTGAAAATGATATACGAGCATCAGATAGGTATATGATGGAACGGTTTATTTGTGCGGGAGCTTTTTTTACCGGCGACATGCAAAGCAACCAAGTAACGATTAAGAGTGGTTATCTTTCCTTAAAAAATGCGCGCCTTAAACCAGCTGATTATATTCCTACATTAAAAGTGTTATCACTCGATATTGAATGCAGTATGGAGGGGGAACTATACTCTATCGGGCTTTCTAGCGGTGACTTTCAGAACGTGATTATGATCGGTGAACCTGAAGGTACGCAAGATTGGATAACTTGGGTCACAGATGAAAAACAACTGATGGAGCAGTTAAATATCGCCATTGCTGATTTCGATCCTGATCTTATTATTGGTTGGAATGTGATTAACTTTGACTTTAAGGTGTTGACCCAAAGAGCCAAAAAATTAAATGTGAGATTACGCCTTGGTCGAGATGGAAGCGATGTTTACTGGCGCGAGTCACGTAATGACAGTAACTTAGCCTTCATGAATATTGCTGGTAGAGTGGTAATAGATGGTATTGATAGCTTAAAAACCGCTACATACCATTTTGATAGTTTCAGTTTAGAGAATGTCGCCCAAGCACTTTTAGGAGAAGGCAAAGACACCACTGACGTAGACAATCGGGTTGCCGCGATTACTCATGACTTCCACCACAATAAAATAAAACTCGCAAAATATAACCTGCAAGATTGTGTGCTGGCGGAGAACGTCTTTGCCCACACTAACTTAGTGAGCTATTTGGTGCTACGTAGTCAATTAACGGGACTAGAACTAGATAAAATGGGTGGTTCTGTCGCTGCATTCATTAATCTTTATTTACCAAAACTTCATCGAGCTGGTTATGTATCTCCCAACCGACCTGTAAATGGCGGGTTAGCAAGTCCCGGTGGCTATGTGATGGATTCACACCCAGGCTTATATAAGAATGTACTGGTACTTGATTTTAAGAGTCTTTATCCTTCAATTATCCGTACCTTCAAAATTGATCCCCTAGGACTTGTGGAGGGGTTATTAGAGCCTGACAACGCCATCCCTGGGTTTCGTGGCGGAATGTTTGCCAGAGAAAAGCACTTTCTCCCCGATATTATTACCAGCTTATGGCAACAACGAGATGAGGCTAAGCGGCAACAAGATTCTGCTCGTTCCCAAGCCATTAAAATTATAATGAATTCGTTTTACGGTGTTTTAGGATCTGGAGGCTGTCCATTTTATGACACTCGCTTAGCCAGTTCGATAACAATGCGCGGTCATGAAATAATGCAAACTACCGCTGCCTGGATAGAAGATAAAGGTTATAAAGTTATTTATGGCGATACTGACTCGACCTTTGTGTGGCTAGAGAATATTAAGCAAACAGAACAAGCGCTAGAAATTGGCAAAGCTTTGGAACAAGAAATTAATCAAATGTGGCATCATAAAATTCAAGATGAACTCGATTTGCCGTGCTATCTAGAAATAGAGTTCGAAACCTTGTTTTCAACCTTTTTGATGCCCACCATTCGTGGTGCCGAAACGGGCAGTAAGAAACGCTATGCGGGTTTAAAACACCTTTCCAACAAACCACCGGAGTTAATATTTAAAGGCTTAGAAACGGTTCGTTCTGACTGGACGAAGCTGGCTAAAGGGTTTCAACCTACACTTTATAAAATGGTATTTGCCAATCAGGATGTGAGTGCTTACTTGCTAGATATTATGGGTAGTATAAGGTCTGGTAAATGTGATGAACAATTAGTATACCGAAAGCGCCTACGTCAACCATTGGCTCAATACACTAAAAATGTACCGCCACACGTTAAAGCTGCCCGCATTGCCGATGAACAAAACAAGCAGCTTAATAAACCATTACGCTATCAAAATAAAGGCTGGATAAGTTACGTGATTACTATAGATGGTCCACAACCTGTGGATTACATCAGTTCGCCCTTAGACTATGAACACTATATTGATAAGCAAATCAGACCCATCGCTGAAGGGATCTTACCTTTCATAAATGTTTCGTTTGAAGACATCACCAGTAATCAATTAGGGCTATTTTGACTATTGTGGGTGATAAGAATCGTCTTTGAAGTCAGGGTATGTATCAATTCCCAACAACTTATAAATTAGGCAAAAACCAAAACTGCTGGTGTAAAACAATGCCGCTCCCATTACACCGAGTACAATACTAATTGTGGGGCCAAACAAACCTTCAACGGCAATCGCTAAAAGTGCAAGTGCTAAGACTGAACGAATTGTAGTATCTAATATGCCAACATTTTGTTTCATTTTTTTATCTCCTAAATCCTATGCATCTATCTTAGCTTTATAGCGTTAATTGATGTTGATCTGAATCAACATATAGACTTTTTAAGGAAGAATTAATGCATAATTCATGGCGTAAACATTTTAGAAATAATTAAAGTTATAGTATTAGACTTTTTTACAATATGAATATTTGTCATTAAGAGTATATTATGCACTGAATGTTTTTATGCTGTTAGGTTGAGTTGATGCACAGAATACTTGTAATTGATGATGATCAAATTACCTTAGAATTAATACAGCTGATTTTAGAAGAATTTGTTGAAGGCGAAGTCATTGCCTTAAATAATGCCACTGATGCTGTAAGCTATATTGATAAAAATGACATGAATAAAATCGATTTGGTTATTTGTGATTGGCAAATGCCTGAATACGATGGAATTGACATGTTGAAGACTGTCCGATCTAAACGGCTAGATTTACCTTTCTTGATGGTCACGGGAACAGCGACTAGAGATCTGGTGATGTCAGCTAAAAAAGCAGGTGCTTCAGAATTTATTGCTAAACCCTTCAAAAACCACGATTTAACCGATAGAGTTGCCAAGTTATTGAAATAACTAAGTTTATTCTTATCGTGTGCTATACCGTCTTTATTAAGTAAATTTTTAAAAGGAGCAACTATGCAATTTGATGATGTCATCGATAGAACCGCTACACATGCATTAAAATGGGAAAAGTACAAAGGCAAAGATATTATTCCAATGTGGATTGCAGATACTGAATTTGCTAGCCCAAAAGCAATACAATCCGCTCTGGAAGAACGTGTGGAACATGGTTTGTTTGGTTATACTTTTCCGTCACAATACACCCCTGCAAACCAAGCCGTGGTTCGCTGGTTAAACGACAAACACGATTGGCAAATTGATCCATCTTGGATTGTGTGGACGCCAGGTGTGGTCCCTGCTTTTAACGTAGCTTGCAAAGCTTATTGTGAAGTGGGTGACTCAGTAATGATTCAAACGCCCAATTATCCACCGCTACTAGCAGCTCCTAGTTTAAGCGGTCTTAATAGCATCGAAATTGATACTGTTGAAGTTGACGGTCGATGGACTTTAGATTTTGTCCAATTGGAAGAGCAGGCAAGAGATCCTAAGTGCAAGTTATTTATTCTTTGCAACCCTATGAATCCAGTCGGTTCTGTATTAACTGAAGCAGAACTGACAAAAATTTCGCAAATTTGTAGTAACCATAATGTCACCTTATGTTCAGATGAAATTCATTGTGACCTCGTTCTCGATGAAACCAAAAAACATCTACCTGCAGGCAACTTCAAAGGTCTTGAGCATAATTCGGTTACCTTAATGGCGGCGAGTAAAACCTTTAACGTTGCTGGCTTAGGTACCGCTTTTGCGATTATTCCTGATAGCAAGTTGCGTGATGCATTTATTGCCGGCTCACTGGGCTTTATGTCTTGGGCGAATGTGATGGGATTAGTTGCTACTGAGGCGGCTTTTACTTTATGTGACCAATGGCACGCGGACCTACTCGATTATTTACGTGGCAATTTAGCCTATATTGAGCAGCAAGTAGAGCAAATGGAAGGCCTTAAATTATTGCACGTTGAGGCAACTTTTTTAGCATGGGTAGACGCTAGTGGTTTAGGGTTAGATGACCCACAATCTTACTTCGAAAGTAAAGGAGTAGGGCCATCAGCAGGCGTTGATTTTGGTAATAAACAATTTGTTAGAATTAATTTTGGTTGTCCTACAAGTATGCTTGAAGAAGCGTTCAAGCGACTCAACGCCTAGTTCAACGGTTGTGGGGCTGTAATGAGTTAAATAAATGCGCTAACTACTTTATACAGTCCCAAAATCGATACGAATGCGACAATTATTCCCCCCACTAAATTCGCTAAAAGCCCATTTTTATGGCGACCCATGAGGGGTTTGTCATTCAATGTCCAGATCAAGAAAATAGCGATAATGGGTAGCAATAAACCGTTTGTTGCTTGTGCAAATAAAATAGCGGCTAAGGGTTTAATGCCACTACTGGCAAAAAGTACCCCCACAAGCATTACCGAAATCCACACACATTTAAAGCGAATATCAGTTAATTCTGTTTTCCAACCTAATGCGCCAGTCACAGCATAAGCGGCGGCTAGAGGGGCTGTAATTGCACTTGTTAGCCCAGCAGCGAACAGACCAATAGCAAAAAATATATTCGCATATTCGCCTAATAGAGGTGCCAGTTGCTGGCCAATATTGGCAGCGTCTACTTGGGTTTGAGTGACGAAAAAAGTACTTGCCGCGCAGGACAATATAGATAATGTAATCAAACCGCCTAAGCTAATAGACAAACTACTGTCGATGCGATTGTTTTTTAACGCAGTATCAAGATTGTTTTCATTTGGCGCGTTCTTCGCGACAATACTGGCATGTAAGAACAAGTTATAAGGGACAACCGTCGTACCTATTAAAGCCATTATCATTAAACTACTGCCGTTAGGTAAATCAAAGGTCAAAGCACCTTGAATGACATCCAGTAAACTAGGTCCAGCTAAGACCATGGTGGCGATAAACACGGTAGACATAATTAAAACCAGAGCGATAAGGGATTTTTCAACCCACTTATACTGACCGGTAAGTAATAAGCCAGTAGCGACAGCGGCTAATAACCAGACCCAATGAGTTAATTCGCCGCCAGAGAAACCTGCTAACCCCATAGCTGCGCCAGTTAAATTACCACCTTGGTATGCGGCGTTGCCAACACCGATAGCACTGACCACTAACAAAATAGCCAGTGCCCTATTAATTCCCGAAAATTGCTGACTAATTGCTTCAGCCAATCCGTTACCCGTTACTAACCCCAAACGAGACGCCATCTCTTGCAATACAAAGGTAGCGATAACGGAAAATACCAGCGCCCATAACAAGGTAAAACCAAAATTACCTCCTGCTAAGGTAGCCGTTGTCACAGTGCCAGGACCGATAAATGCTGCGGTGACTAAAAGCGCGGGACCGAATTTTCTCATAAATATACCAAGTTGATTAAAATCCTTTCTAGATTCACTTTTATGTGTAAATTAGTCTGGGCCAATTAATAACATTTAGCTTAACTTAGCCAGGGATCGTTGTCACTTACGCACTGTCTTAAGGATGTTGTAACGTGCTTCTACGCGATTGACTTATATGGGAATTATCAAATGTAATAGGCAGGAGGTGTGTATTTTTTGCAGCCGAAAAATCTGCTCGTCTAAGGGAGTTACGATGTTGATAAAAAAGAACCTGTCCCAGAACCCTACACCACTGTAGGGTTGCCAATTTAAAGGCTTAGGGACAAAGTCATAATTAGAAGTTTAATCTTGCTCCTAAGACAACAGAGCGACCAGGTAAAGGTGCCACATCTTTGATAAACGAAGCATGAACTCGCGCTTCTTTATCTAATAAGTTATTGCCTCTAACAAACAGCACTAACTCATTGTCAGCTACATCGGTGTAATAGTTGAAAGCGGCATTAACTAACGTATAGCCTGCTGTTTCTGTTTCATAATCAGCGATATCCGTTTGTTTAGCGTTATAGGTCGCGCCTACTTCAGCATGCCAATAATCACTTTCAAAGTGTAAACCGAAACCAATTCTTGCAGGTGGAATACGAGGTAGGTTTTCACCACTAGTTAGTTCAGCTTTGGTTATATCAGCGAAGGTCTCTAAACGAATTTGGTCATTGAAATGCCAGTCTATTTCAGCTTCAAAGCCGTATATATCTGCGTCTTGTTGACGGAATAGGTAGATTGCTAACTCTTCATGTTCGTGATCGTGCTCTTCTCCTAGCTCTTCCTCACCTTCCTCTTCACTATGAATATGACCATCTTCATAAGCAAAGCCGGTGTTTTGCTGGAATAGATAGTTATCGATTTGGTTGTAGAAAATACTAAAAGTCGCTTCCACGTTTTCACCTGTAAGGTGATAGGTAAGATCCAGGTTGTTTGATACTTCTTTTTCAACAGCTTGTTGATTTTGCACTATGTGATATTCACCTTCTTCGTCATCGAGTTCAATATCAAAACCAGCGCCAAGCTCGTATGTGCCTGTGGCTATATGCAAACCGTTTGAATAAATTTCAGCGGCAGAAGGTGCTCTTTCAGAGCGGGCATAATTAAATGACAGCGTTGCGTTGTCTTGAATGCTCCAAACTACCCCTGCTGACAAACTTAGAGCTGAATAGCTTTCATCATCAAAGAAAATTTCTTCGTCATGATCATCTTCTCCATGCTCTTCTTCGTGTTCGTCTGCGAAAGATTCGAAAAAGCTATTATCCACCGAGATATCGCTTTTTTCATAGCGGAAGCCCATTTGGAACAACAGATCATCTACGTGTTTTTCTTCAAGTACAAACAGAGCGAATGAGTCACTTTCAGACGCTGGTGTAAAGGCTTCTTCTCCTAAAGCAGAGAAGTCACTGTTTGTGTAATTAAAACCTATAACACCTTCCCAGCCATTAATACTGCGATGTTTACCCCATAAACGAGATTCAACTGATTCATTACTGAAGGTTGTGCCAACAGCACCGTCTTCAATTTCACTGTGACTATAATCTGTGTAAGCACTGCGGAACTTAATTTCGCTGAAAAAACCGTCCAAATCGTGGAAATCAACTAAAAATTGGTAACGGTCTTGGTCTAATCTTGCGAAGACTTCCTCTTCATGCTCTTCTTCTTCATGTTCGTCTTCATCATGCTCATCTTCGTCATGATGGTCTTCATCGTGTTCATCTTCTTCGTGTTCATGAGAATGACCCGGAATACCATATTCGCTCTCTAATTGACCGAACGAAAACGCTACGTTAGCGTTGTCTGATGCCCAGCCTAAACCTGCGGTAAATCCGTTTGAATCAATAAATGAGTTGTCTAGTTTTCCACTGTCTTCTGTACCGTCAATCTCTGCGGAACCTGGAATCGAATAGTTTTCAGTTTCTCTATCAAAAGTGTCAAAATGCCACATAACAGTGTCATTTCCGCCATCTACATTTAGATTAAATAAATCTTCACTGGAAACTGAGTCATGCAAATAACTCACTTTGCCTTCAATTTCATCGCGTTTTTGCACCGGCAAACGATTATCAACTATATTGACAACACCACCGATGGCTCCACTACCGTATAATAAAGTTGCAGGTCCTCGTAGAACTTCTATTTGAGTTGCATTGGCTGACTCTGTTGAAACTGTGTGATCTGGGCCGACTCTGGAAGCATCTGACGCATCTAAGCTATTTTGTAAGATCTTGACTCTGGGACCGTCGAGGCCTCTAATAATAGGACTACTTGAAACCGGACCAAAATAGGTACTATGTACACCTGGTACGTTTTTTAAGGTTTCGCCTAAAGTAGGTGCAATTCTCGATTCTAAGTTTTCACCTGCAATAATTGAAACTGGGGTCGTGGATTCAAGAATTGTGGGGTTGAGTGGATTTGAAGTAATAATTAATTTTTCGATTTCCTGCTCGTCTTTTTGAATCGGTTTGGTTTGAGCGTTTACAATAGATGAAAAACCCAAAGCGATTATAGTAGCACTGGCAAGTTTAGAATAATGGTGCGAAAGCAAGACGATCCCCTTGTTGTGTATATATGTTAAAGCGATGTTATACTGTATCAATTGATATATTATAACGTTGGTAATGGCTTTTTTGTCAATGATTTTTTCAGTAAACTTCAATATTGTTCGAAGTTATTATCTTTAGTATCAATAGGAATTAGTATTGCCTTTCGCAAAACCTGAAGCTTTACAACAACTTGAAAAAATTTGTATGCAGTATCCCAAGCTATTGCATATTCCAGAGTATGTGACGGGGTTAGTCTTTGCAGTTTGTGCTGCTCCAGAAATACCCATGCCTGATGTTTGGCTTAGTTGGGCGTTCAAGCAAGGTGGTGCAGAAATTTCCCAATCAGAAGTAGATCATATTGCTGAAGTGCTTATGGGCTCATTGCAACATGAATTAGCGAACATGCGAGAGAATCACATTGATTACCCAGATAAAGGACTGCCTTTACCCGATGACTTAAATGAAAATATTGCGGTGAGCCAATGGCTGCAAGGTGTTTTAACTGGGCATAAACATTTAGAGCCAGTGTGGCAAGGGTGTTGGCAGCAAGTTGAAGAACAGAAACCAGAAAAGTTAAACGACTTTCAACGTGATCTAAAACATTGTTTATTGATGTTTAGTTCATTTGCTAATATACCCATGGCGTTAGAACAAGCCAAACGAGTGAATAATCGTAAACTACTGGAAAACCTACCTAAAATTTACGCGTCTTTACCGGCAGCATTGAAAACCTATGTGGATTTGTCGGGTCAACTTGCGAAGTTCCTGCCCGATCAATTTGAAACTTTCAGCCAGTCTAAGCCGCCATCGTCAAACTAACTATCTAGCGGGCGTTTTGCTTTTCTAACAGCCTTGGGGTGCATCAGCTTCTCTAAGTCTTGCATAGAGTTTGCAATTTTTGAGTGGATCTTTTTATCATTGGTCACGGCGTTGTATAACCAGTGGTAAACATCTTCATAATCATAAGGACTGCCGTAGCCATTGATAAATAAATCGGCAAGCTGTATTTGCGCGTTTAAGTTGCCTAGGGCTGCAGCTTCTCTTAAGTAAACAACCGCACGTTGCTTATCTTCTTGCACCAATCTGCCCATTGAATAGTATCGACCCAATTGTTCTAAGGCAGCAGCTAAACCCTGATCGGCAGCTTCTTGCATATAACTGATGCCTCGTGTTGGCTCAGCATCAACACAGACTCCCCAGGCTAACATATCTCCCCACAAGAATTGAAAAGAGGGGATTTTTAAGGTTTCTGCGCGCGCTTCAATATCTTGCACAAGTTGACATCTATCTAGTACCACACGGTCAAGATGTTCATTGCGATTTATCAATCCAATCAGTTCATCTTGACTATATAACTCAACGGCTTTGATTGGCTCAGCACTGTGCAAATTAAATGACAGTAAGGTCAACAGTGAAATAAATGGAGTAAACTTATAAAGGCGCATATCAAGGTTCCGTAGAGTCAAAAAATAACCAGCTATGATGATTGTATCGACATTTTTGCTAAATACTAAATATAAAACCTTATTTGCCAACCCTGTTGTGCAGGGTTGACCTCAATACCTAGCAGGGTGACAAAGACAACAGCCGATAAAACCGTTGTCCATGTTTTAGCGACTATCTGTTAGTTAATGCAGACTGAATGACTTGCGCATGTTCTGCCAAGTCATGGCCTAAATCCGTTAGGTAACCTCCATCTGGCTGGCTAACCACGCCTTTATCAAATAACCGTTTTGCCGCATCGACCATGGATTGTTCAGCATCGTGGTGGATCTTTAATCCTTGCATAAGGCTTTTATTGGGGAACTTTAAAATGAGGTTTAGTTCTTCGGTAAGTTCGTTATTGAAAGGCATAATTTACTCTTCTTTTAAGTTAACTAGTTTAAATTGACTATGATTTTCGTCTTACATATTTTCCATCAAACAAGGTGGTCCATATCTCACCATTATCTTGGCTGGACTGCCAATGTTGACGCACGCTCTGTTGAGCTTTATTTGTAGTAGGTGTCCAGGTAATTCTGTGCATAACTTTTACTCCTTTTGCTGATAGGCCCTGACCCTCAAGTACCATTGACTGACCGTCAAATTTACCGTTGAGAAGTAACAGTAAACCGTTATTATCTACCCAGGTTTGATGCCATTTCTGGCTTTGGGAGTCGTACATATTGATGCTTTGCCCTCGGTAACCCGCAGGGGTTTGATATTCTTCTTTTATACTGCATCCATTTAGTTGTGAGGTGATTTTATTGACACCAATAATTTTGCCTTGGGTGGAATATACGTCCCAAGTTCCCAGCCAGAAATCAAATTGCCGATGAATCGGGCCATTACATGCAGCCGAAGAGCAAAAACTCACTAGGGTTAAAATGAATAATAAGCCGAGTTTCAATTTTGGTTGCATAGCTTTTGTACAATGGTCAATCACCTGTTGTTAGATTATCCTTGAATTCAAAAAATTACAAAATTTTAACAATTTATTTTTACAACTATATTCTTACTTCTCTCGTATAAAGTGCTTCGCGGGTTTATACTAATTGGCACTAAAGAGATAGCGGTTCAACATGAAATACAAAGACTTACGAGATTTTATTGCGCAATTAGAAAGTCGCGGAGAATTAAAGCGGATTTCGCTAGAGGTTGATCCTGACTTGGAAATGACCGAGATCGCCGATCGGACGTTGCGTGCCGG
The DNA here is from genome assembly GCF_041538045.1 of Aliiglaciecola sp. SL4. Taxonomy (NCBI): domain Bacteria; kingdom Pseudomonadati; phylum Pseudomonadota; class Gammaproteobacteria; order Alteromonadales; family Alteromonadaceae; genus Aliiglaciecola; species Aliiglaciecola sp. SL4. The sequence goes on from NZ_JBGOSE010000007.1 coordinate 257,045, forward strand.
AGGCCCAGCGATATTATTTGAAAACCCCAAAGGGCATAATATTCCAGTGTTGGCGAATCTTTTTGGCACACCAGAACGTGTCGCGTTAGGTATGGGCCAAGAGAGTGTTAGCGCCCTTCGCGAAGTAGGAAAGTTACTCGCTTATCTCAAAGAGCCAGAACCACCCAAAGGGTTAAGAGACCTGTGGGAAAAGTTACCGGTATTTAAGCAAGTGCTGAATATGCCCACCAAAGAAGTGCGTAAAGCCCTTTGCCAGCAGGTTGTTATTAGCGGTGATGATGTCGATTTGTCTTCACTGCCCATTCAACGCTGTTGGCCAGGTGATGTTGCGCCATTAATTACTTGGGGTTTAACCGTTACTCGAGGCCCAAATAAAAAACGCCAGAACTTAGGTATTTACCGACAACAGGTAATCGCTAAAAACAAAGTCATTATGCGTTGGTTATCCCATCGTGGCGGCGCCCTCGACTTTAGAGAATTCTGTCAGCAAAACCCAGGTGAAAACTACCCCGTTTCAGTGGCCTTAGGCGCTGATCCTGCGACCATTCTTGGAGCTGTAACCCCGGTTCCTGATAGCTTGTCAGAATATGCCTTTGCGGGTTTGTTACGTGGTGATAAAACCGAAGTGGTTAAATCCATTAGTAACGATCTTCAGGTTCCCGCTAATGCTGAAATTGTGTTGGAAGGTTACATTGCGCCCGGTGAAACCGCACCTGAAGGGCCTTACGGCGACCATACTGGCTACTATAATGAAGTAGATGAGTTTCCTGTTTTTACCATTACCCACATTACTCATCGCAAAGATCCCATATATCATTCAACTTATACCGGCAGACCACCGGATGAGCCTGCAATTTTAGGGGTAGCGTTAAACGAAGTTTTTGTGCCTATTTTACAAAAGCAATTTCCCGAAATTGTAGATTTTTACCTTCCACCAGAGGGTTGTAGCTATCGTTTAGCAATAGTAACCATGAAAAAGCAGTACCCAGGTCATGCTAAAAGAGTCATGATGGGAGTGTGGTCATTCTTACGTCAGTTCATGTACACTAAGTTTGTGATTGTCTGTGATGACGATGTGAATGCCAGAGATTGGAATGATGTCATTTGGGCAATTACTACACGAATGGATCCCTCAAGAGATACAACATTAATCGAGAGTACTCCCATTGATTATCTAGATTTTGCATCCCCTGTCTCTGGACTGGGGTCTAAAATGGGAATGGACGCCACCAACAAAATGCCCGGTGAAACTGATCGAGAGTGGGGCGAGCCGATTGAAATGGATGCCTCAGTGAAATCCTATGTAGACGAAATTTGGGATAGCTTAGGGCTGTCACCGAAAACTGAATAATTAAGAGAAGCTAGCGTTTTATGTCATCAATAAGTTGTAAAGTAGAATCAATCGAGCCCTTAACTGATGTTGTTAGTCGAGTAAAATTGACGGCCTCCAGTGCAATGTCATTCAAAGCCGGGCAATACGTAAAAGTTATTATGGGTGAAAACGACTCCCGCCCTTTCTCCATTGCCAACGCCCCAGATGGTAGCAATCAGATCGAGTTACATATTGGTGCTGGTGCTGGAAATGACTATGCTGGACAAGTATTAGAAAAAATGAAGACCCGCGGTGAAATTGACATCGCTGGTGGTCATGGTGAAGCATATTTTCGAGACGCAGATATTAAGCCTACTATTTTATTAGCCGGCGGAACTGGATTTTCTTATACCTATTCTATTCTCCAACAACGATTAAAAATTGCTGATACACAACCTGTCTTTTTATACTGGGGTACCCAAACGTTAGCAGATATGTATGAGTATGAAGCGCTCATTGAATTAGAAAAACAGCATAAACACTTTCGATTTATTCCAGTGGTCGATGCCCCTGATGAGCATTGGCAAGGTAAATCGGGGTGGGTACACCAAGCGATATTGGCGGATTTTGTCAGCTTAGAGCCATATCAAGTGTATGTTGCAGGTCGATTTGAAATGGCAGGTGTGGCTCGAGATGATTTTCAAAAACAAGGTTTATTGTTGGAAAATCTCTATGGTGATGCGTATCAGTTCATTTAAACTTTTTCTCTGATGACATATTTGTAGAGGGTTTTGGCTTTTTTGAATAAAAATTGGCCAAAATTTCAAAAAAACATAGTTTAGTAACAATCAATGTTTATAATGCGAGTATGAATATAAAAAATAAACAAAATTTAGAAAAGAACGATCCTCATTTCCTTCGCGAAAAAGACAAATATGAAAACCCTGTAGCAAGCAGAGAGTATTTGCTACAGGTGATGGTAGAACAAAAAACACCCCTAACTTTTTTAGAAATTTGCCAATTAGTTAAAGCCTCAGACGAAGATAGCCGAATAGGTGTCCAGCGACGCCTAAGAGCCATGGAGCGAGAAGGCCAAATTGTCTTCAATCGCCAGAAAAAGTATGGCGTGGCAGATAAGATGGAATTAATCAAAGGCCGTGTTATCGGTCATCGAGATGGCTTTGGATTCCTGAAACGGGATGATGGTGAAAAAGACTTATTTATCCATCAAGCTCAAATGCAAGCGTTGCTCCATGATGATGTGGTGTTAGTTAAAGAAAGTGGCACTGATAACCGTGGCCGCAGAGAAGCTAGAATCGCGAGAATTATCGAACCACGTACAGAGCCCATTGTTGGACGTTACTTTGTTGAACATGGCGTCAGCATGGTAATTCCCGATGATAGCCGTATTAATCATGAAATTATGATCCCAGCTGAGCATGTAAATGGTGCTCGGCAGGGTAATGTAGTAGTGGTTGAAGTGGTACAGCGTCCTCGTAAACGGGTAAATCCCATTGGTAAGATTTTGGAAGTCCTTGGAGAGCACATGGCGCCTGGGATGGAAATCGAAATGGCATTGCGTACTTTTGATATCCCCCATGACTGGCCTAAAGCTGTGGCTAAACAAGTGGCTAACTTAAAAGAGCAAGTGCCTGAAGAAGCCAAACAAAATCGCATGGACTTACGTCAATTACCTCTGGTAACTATTGATGGTGAAGATGCTCGTGACTTTGATGATGCTGTATTCTGTGAGCCCCTAGATGGGGGAGGCTGGCAACTCTGGGTTGCTATTGCTGATGTCAGTTATTATGTGAAAACTGGCACGGCTTTAGATGATGAAGCTCAACAACGTGGTAACTCTGTGTATTTTCCAGAACAAGTTGTACCTATGTTGCCAGAAGTTTTGAGTAACGGCCTATGTTCCTTAAATCCTGAAGTCGACCGCTTGTGTATGGTGTGTGAAATGACTATCAGTGCCCAAGGAACACTACAAGATTATCAATTTTATGAAGCGGTAATGAATTCTAAGGCACGTCTTACCTACACCAAAGTGGGAGAGATCTTGGACGGTAATCCAGAATTACATAAACGCTACGCCGAACATGTACCGCATTTGCGTAATTTGCACGATATGTATCGTGTACTGAAGAAAGCCCGTAATAAACGTGGGGCGATAGAATTCGAAACCCAAGAAAGTAAATTTGTGTTCAATGCCCAACGCAAAATCGACCACATTGTTCCCGTTGTGCGCAACGATGCTCATAAGCTAATTGAAGAATGTATGATTTTGGCGAATGTATCAGCAGCGCAATTTTTAGAGAAGAATAAAGCACCGGCATTGTACCGTATTCACGATGAACCCAATGAAGACCGTTTAACCTCTTTCACCTCGTATTTAAAAGAGGTAGGGATTGAGCATCGCATCGGCAAAGAAGCAAAACCTGAAGATTTCACCAACTTAGTTGGCAAGATACAAGGCCGCCCGGATCAAGAATTAATCCAAACCATGTTATTGCGCTCAATGAAACAAGCCGTATATGACTGTAACAACATAGGTCATTTTGGTTTAGCGTTAGAAGCATATGCTCACTTTACTTCACCCATTCGGCGCTATCCAGATTTGGTGGTTCATCGAGCCATTAAAGCGGTGTTAGACAAACAAGCTAGTCGTAAAAGTAAAACCGGTGGCAAGTCATATAGTGAAGAAGAAGTAGAAGCATTGGGCGAACAATGTTCGATGACCGAGCGACGCGCCGATGATGCAACCCGTGATGTTGCAGATTGGCTAAAATGTGAATTCATGTTGGATCATGTAGGTGATGTCTTTGAAGGGGTGATTGCATCTGTCACTGGCTTTGGCTTTTTTGTACGACTTAGTAAGTTCCACATCGATGGCTTGGTGCACATCTCATCATTAGAAAATGACTATTATCATTTTGATGAAGTGCAACAAAGTTTGGTTGGCGAGGCCATGGGTAAACGATATCGATTAGGTGATCCCCTTAAAGTTAAAGTAGCCGCAGTTAATCTGGACGAACGAAAAATTGATTTCATTCTGGATGAACCCAAAGGCCGTGGAGCTAGGAAAAACGCTGCAAAAAAGTCGACAGATAAAGCAACCACAAAAGGGCAAGCGAATAAATCGGCCACAGAAGGCGCTTCTGTAAAGGGCGCTCCTAAAAAAGGCGCTGGCAAACCGAGAGGTAAAAGCGCAGATAAATCATCGACAAAGACACCAAGGTCCAAACGTCGTTCAGCAAAGAGGAATAAGTAAGCATGGCTCAGCAAGAGTGGTTATATGGGATCCACGCATTAGAAGCAGTTATTCAGCGGGAACCCGAAAGACTCATTGAGTTGTATGTACTCAAAGGACGTGAAGATGCTCGTTTGTTTAACATCATAAATCAAGCTCGTCGGTTCGGCATCGCTGTGCAGTTTTGCCAACGCAAAGCCTTAGACGACAAGGTTAATGGTGAGCAACATCAAGGTGTTGTTGCACGGGCTAAGCCTGGTAAGCAGTACAGTGAAAACGACTTGATGTCGATTGTTGATGAAAATGATAAACCTTTTTTACTTATCCTTGATGGCGTTACCGATCCCCACAATTTAGGTGCTTGTTTACGCACTGCCGAAGCGGCAGGTGTTCACGCTTTAGTCGTACCTAAAGATAAGTCTGCAGCTTTAACTCCAACCGTTCGTAAAGTAGCAAGTGGTGCTGCAGATGTGATTCCGCTGGTACAAGTCACAAACTTAGCAAGAACCTTAAGGGAACTTCAAAAATCTGGGGTGTGGATAGTCGGTACTGCTGGAGAAGCCAAACAAAGTCTCTACGAATGCAAGTTTACAGGGCCTACTGCCCTTGTGATGGGCGCTGAAGGTAAGGGAATGCGACGATTAACCCGTGAACATTGTGATGAGCTCATTAAATTACCAATGGCCGGTACAGTTACTAGTTTAAACGTTTCAGTTGCAACCGGCGTGTGCTTGTTTGAAATTGTGCGACAAAGACTTTCATAACTATCAAATTTGGTTTATTCGTCACTACTTCAATAGTCGCGAATAAACCTCACTTTCCTCATGTATGTATTATTTGCTTCTGATTATCAACATATCCTACTAATCCTATAGCACTCCTGTACTTCAAAAATAAAACGAATAGTTTTCTATCAGCAAAAATGATTATTGATTCATCGAAAATAAGGTTCATTCAGCCGCAAGCAGTGTTCTAATAGTGTTATCTTTTTGTTAATTTAAAGATTAGGCGTATATTCTTATTAATTGATAGATCAATTTCAGTCTAATCGGAAAGAATTAGGTATCCAAATGACCATTAAAACTCCCTTAGAATCGTTTTACGAAAAAGTAAAGTCTCACCCTAATAAAATATTTTTAACTCAACCTCACAATGGTGAAGTGACAGACTACAGTTGGCAACAAGTCGATCGGGAAGTTCGTCAAGTGGCGCAGGGATTAACAAACTTAGGTTTACCTAAAGGCAGTCACATAGGTCTTATTTCAAAGAATTGTGCTGAATGGTTTATTGCCGATTTAGCCATTATGTTGGCGGGACATATTTCCGTCCCCATTTTCCCAACTGCTGGAGCAGATACTATATCTTACGTATTGGGGCATGCTAAATGTCCGGCCGTTTTTGTGGGCAAATTGGAACATGCTGCCCAGCAAATCGAGGCGATCCCCGATAATATTAAAAGTATTGCCTTTCCCCATGTGAAGGGAATGTGTGATGTTGATTGGGAGTCTTTTAAAACAGGTGGAGAGTTTGAGGGAAGCCCTGTACCCGATAAAAATGATGTGATGACAATTATTTATACCTCTGGCAGTACTGGGAATCCTAAGGGAGTGGTGCAAACTTACGAATCTGTTAGCTGGACCGCAAAATCTTCACTATCAGCACTCAGTGTTAATGACCAAGACCGAATTTTAAGTTACTTACCATTAGCCCATATAACGGAACGGATTTTAGTCGAAATGGCCAGCTTGTACTCAGGCCTACATATTTATTTCATTGAATCCTTAGATACATTTAAAACCGATATCCAACGCTGTCAACCAACGTTGTTTATCTCTGTCCCTCGTCTTTGGACACGATTCCAAATGGGCGTGTTAGGACAAATGCCACAGAAAAAACTCGACCGATTATTAAGCATTCCAATCATTAAAGGCATAGTTGCCAAGAAAATACGTAAAGGTTTAGGCTTAGATAATGCCCGTCTTTGCGCAAGTGGGTCAGCTCCTATTCCTCCAGCGACTATCCATTGGTTTAATCGCATTGGTGTAGAAATCTCGGAAGGTTGGGGTATGACCGAAAACTGTGCCTACGGTACCAGTAGTGTTCCTTTTCGCAGTGACAAAATAGGCTGTATTGGAAAGGCCTACGAGGGAGTGGATATTCGCATTGCTGACGATGGCGAAATTCAAGTAAAAGGCCCTTGTAATATGCGCGAGTACTACTTAGAAGCTGAGAAAACCGCAGAAGTATTCACCGAAGACGGTTACTTGCGTACCGGTGATAAAGGCGAGTTAGATAACGAAGGGTATATTCGTATTACGGGGCGTTTAAAAGATATTTTTAAGACAGCTAAAGGCAAATATGTAACGCCAGTACCCATCGAATCCCTCATTATGGAAAATGAAATCGTTGAGCAAGTTTGTGTAACCGGCAGTGATCTTAAACAGCCAATTGCATTGTTAATTGTTTCTGACTTAGCTAAAAAGCACAGCAAAGAAAAAGTGATTGATTCCCTAGAGCAAACAATTCATAAAGTTAATGCTAAATTAGAAAGTCACCAAGTTTTAGACAGATTAGTTGTTGTTAGTGACGATTGGACGATAGAAAATGATTTATTAACTCCCACTTTGAAAATAAAACGCCATGTTTTAGAGAAAAAATACAAAGATGTGATTAATGCACCTTACAAAGAAAAGGTGGTTTGGTTATCATAGGCGAATATTTCCTTCTCGATTAATCAGATTTGGATATAAACTACTTGCAAAATGGTGGGCAGTAATAAGCAGTATTCATTTTGAGTAGGGGTAGTCGAATTAGATAATTGCATCTTCTTTGTGTATCTAAGTCCACTGCCCATTGTTTTTTATTGGTGTTTACGGATTTTTTTAAAAGTTTATCGAAAGGTTTGAACTTTTATTTAGTGTATGAATCGTAACTTCGGTATAGAATCCCCTGCAATTAGATTTTGCGCTTGTTTTTAAGGAAAGTGTTTTAATGCGAAGTAAAGTTAGTTTTGCCCTGATGGGTGTGTTTTTGGCCTCAGGGTTAACAGCCTGCAGCAGCTCGGATGATAATGATACAGAATTCAGTTCTTCTGGTTATGTTCAATTCTACAACGGATCAGCAAATAGTGCGGTGACGACGATACGAGGCACTGAAGAAACGCAAGTGTTAGCGTCTGCGTCATACGGTGATGTTACTAGTATGATCCAAACCAATACTGGGTTTACTGAAATCGAATTTTATCGTACAGATTCAGATGACCAAGAAGTAATTTTGGAATCTCGTGAGATCGATTTACCAGACGGTCAGAAAACCTTGATAATGTTGACCGGAGATTTCGAGTCCCCCACTTTTAATGAATATCGTTTTGAACGTGAAGAATTAGACGACCATTTTCGCCTTTTCGGCATTTCAGTAGTAACTGATCAAAGCAGTTATGACGTGTATATGAGTGATTCAGGTTCACCCTTTAGTGAAGCGAACTTACTATCTACAATTAATTACGAAAGCTTAGATGAGATGGAATACTGGGCTCCTGATGACGATGACGAAAACTTTGATGAAGGTAGCTATACTATTTACTTAACTGAACCGGGTTCAACAGATGTTATCTTTGAATCTAATACAGTTTCTTTCCAGTTTGCCAGTGAATACGTATTGGTTATCCGTAGCAGTAGCGGTGCAATCCAAGACGACATTGAAATTGATTTAGTGCTTAATTCTTCTGCGGTTTCAAACCTTGATGATGTTAACGCTAGCGCTCAGTATCGTTTATATAACAGTCTTGATAATGGTACTTTAGAGTTTACCCTTGAAGGTAACGAAGATACCGCCCCTTCTGTAGTGAATGCTAACGATAAAACAGATTTTAATGAAATTGCATTCGGTGATTACCGTTTATCAGCTGAACTAACATCCGATAGTGATGTAAACTTTAATAACCGCTTAGTGACCTTAAACCAAGGTGAGAGTAAGGCGATAATTGTTTATCAAGATGCTGACGAGAATTTAACCTCACTATCTTTTGATGAAAGTAATCAACCCCAGGTTTATGATAAAGAAGTGGTTGCTGCTAACTTAGTATCTGATTTTATCGATGTTGATTTATATTTTGTACGTAAAGATGAAACCATTGAGTCTGCGGAGTACTTAATATCGAGTATCGATTTTGGTGAATCTAAATCAGTTACATTACCAAGTGATTTTTACGAACTAGTAGCTGTATTTGATGACAATGAAGATACTCAAATCTTATTGGACAGAACTGAACTACTTGGTTTAAATGAAGAAGCAAATTACATCATTACCATTGAAGAGTCTGCAGATTCTCCAACTGGCTATAAGATTTCACTTCTTTATTAATCGATAAGTTAGTATAAATTGAATCCTTAAAAATCGGCTCATAAGAGCCGATTTTTTATCTACCATAAAAATTTACCCGCCGGTTGAACTTTCCTGTAAACCAAAATTGACTGAATACTATTTATTCTATAATTATTTTCAAATTGAGCTATCACACAGCTTTATTTTCTGTTATAGTTTCGCGCCCTTTTTATAGGGGTATGTATGAATTTTCTGCAGGCAAAAATGCCAATTGGTATTGGTTTGCAAGAATTTTTGTAGCTTTAACGGCCCGTAAGGGTCTTAATTTAAACAGCGGAGCACTAACATGATCCAAATGCAAACTAACCTGGATGTTGCCGACAACTCCGGCGCTCGCAGGGTTCAGTGTATTAAGGTTCTTGGTGGCTCGCATCGCCGTTATGCACATATCGGTGACATCATCAAAGTTACTGTCAAGGAAGCAATTCCTCGTGGCAAAGTAAAAAAAGGTGACGTTCTGAATGCAGTGGTGGTGCGTACTAGGAAAGGCGTTCGTCGAGCAGATGGTTCTACTATCCGTTTTGATAATAATGCAGCTGTTTTGCTTAATGCAAACAAGCAACCTATTGGTACGCGTATCTTTGGCCCGGTCACTCGTGAGCTTCGTGGAGATTCTTTCATGAAGATCATTTCATTGGCCCCAGAGGTACTATAAGGAGTCACGATAATGGCTAGAAAAATTCGTCGTGATGATGAAGTAGTCGTATTAGCAGGCAAAGACAAAGGAAAACAAGGCAAAGTCCTTAAAGTACTAGCGTCTGAAGACAAGCTAATAATAGAAGGTGTGAATTTGGTGAAGAAACACCAGAAGCCTAATCCTCAAATGAATGTCCCTGGTGGCATCGTTGAAAAGGAAGCAGCAATTCACGTATCAAATGTAGCGGTTGTTAACCCAGCGACGGGTAAAGCAGATCGCGTTGGTTTCCGTTTCGAAGATGAGAAGAAAGTACGTTTCTTCAAATCTAACGGCGAACTAGTTTAATTAATTGGAGAGTACGATGGCGAAACTGCATGATTTCTATAAAGAAACAGTAGTGGGAGAACTTGCGAAGCAGTTCAACTACAAAAGCGTCATGCAAGTCCCTCGGATCGAAAAAATCACCTTAAACATGGGTTTAGGTGAAGCGATAGCGGACAAGAAAGTTTTGGAAAACGCGCAGGCTGATATGGCTGCGATTGCTGGACAAAAACCAATTGTAACTGTTGCTCGTAAGTCTGTAGCGGGTTTTAAAATCCGTGAAGGTTATCCGATTGGCTGTAAAGTAACCTTACGTGGTGAGCGTATGTGGGAATTCTTGGAACGTTTGATTTCAATTGCAATTCCTCGTATCCGTGACTTCCGTGGCTTGAATGCGAAATCATTCGACGGCCGTGGTAACTACAGCATGGGTGTGCGTGAGCAAATTATCTTCCCTGAGATCGACTTTGATAAAGTTGATAAAATTCGCGGTATGGATATTACTATCACTACTAGCGCAAACTCAGACGATGAAGCAAAAGCGCTTTTAACCGCTTTTAACTTCCCGTTTAGAAAATAAGGTGTAGGGTTATGGCAAAAGAATCAATGAAAGCGCGCGAAGTAAAACGCGCCAAGCTAGCAGCAAAGTACGGTACTAAACGTGCTGAGCTAAAAGCGATTATCAGCGATGTTAACGTTACTGATGAAGAACGTTGGGATGCTGTTCTTAAGCTACAACAACTTCCACGTGACTCTAGTTTATCACGCAAGCAAAACCGCTGCCGTGTAACTGGACGTCCACATGGGTTCCTACGCAAATTTGGTCTTAGCCGTATTAAGTTGCGTGAAGCAGCAATGCGCGGTGAAGTCCCTGGCCTTAAAAAAGCCAGCTGGTAAGGAGTAGCCAATATGAGCATGCAAGATCCTATCGCGGATATGTTTACCCGCATTCGTAACGGCCAATTAGCAAGCAAAGTAACAGTTGCTATGCCTTCTTCTAAACTTCGCGTTTCTATCGCGAAAGTTTTAAAAGACGAAGGTTATATCACTGACTTCGCTGTTTCTGGTGACGTTAAGCCTGTAATTGAAGTAGCACTTAAATACTTCGAAGGCAAAAAAGTAATTGAGAGCATTGAACGAGTCAGCCGTCCAGGTCTGCGCATCTACAAGAAAAAAGATGAGCTACCTAAAGTGATGGGTGGTTTGGGCATTGCTATCGTGTCTACCTCAAAAGGTGTGATGACTGACCGTGCAGCGCGTAAAGCTGGCATGGGCGGTGAGATCATCGGTTATGTAGCGTAACGGGAGATAGAATATGTCACGTATAGCAAAAGCTCCTGTCGATATCAAATCTGGTGTAGAAGTAACTATCGCTGGTCAAGATGTCACAGTTAAAGGAAAAAACGGTACTCTGAACCGTGTATTCAACGATGCAGTTGAAGTAGTACAAGAAGAAAACCAATTGAAAGCACTTCCTCGTGAAGGTTTCGCTAACAATTGGGCACAAGCTGGTACTGCTCGCTCAATCTTGAACGCAATGATTGCAGGTGTATCTGAAGGGTTCGAAAAGAAATTACAACTTAATGGTGTTGGTTACCGTGCTCAAGCACAAGGTAGCAAACTAAACCTTACGTTGGGCTTCTCTCACCCAGTAGTTTATGAAATGCCTGCTGGTATTTCGGTTGAAACACCTACCCAAACTGAAATCGTCGTAAAAGGCGCTGATAAGCAAGTGGTAGGTCAGGTTGCAGCTAATATTCGTGCTTACCGTCCACCAGAGCCTTATAAAGGTAAAGGTGTTCGTTATGCTGATGAAGTTGTGCGTCGTAAAGAAGCTAAGAAAAAGTAGGTAGGTGATACGATGGATAAGAAATCAGCTCGCTTGCGCCGCGCTACCCGCGCCCGCAAAAAAATCAGTGAACTGGCCGCGCATCGCTTGGTTATTAACCGCACACCTCGCCACATATACGCGCAATTAATTGCGCCAAGTGGGTCAGAAGTGTTAGCGGCGGCTTCTACTGTAGAATCAGAACTTCGTAATTCCCTTAAGTCTACGGGAAATTCTGAAGCAGCTGCTGCAGTAGGCAAAGCGATTGCAGAACGCGCTATAGAAAAAGGCATCAAAGAAATTGCTTTTGACCGTAGTGGTTTCAAATATCACGGTCGAGTTAAAGCATTAGCTGACGCTGCTCGTGAAGCAGGCCTTCAGTTCTAGGAGTTAATTATGGCTAAAGTAGAAGTTCAACAACAGGGTGACCTGTTAGAAAAGTTGATCGCTGTAAACCGTGTATCAAAAGTAGTTAAAGGTGGTCGTATCTTTAGCTTTACTGCTTTGACAGTAGTTGGTGACGGTAATGGTCGTGTTGGCTTTGGTTACGGTAAGGCACGTGAAGTACCTGCTGCAATCCAAAAAGCAATGGAAAAGGCGCGTCGCAATCTTGTGAACGTAGACCTTAACGGCAACACGTTACAGCATCCTATTAAAGGACGTCACTCAGGCTCCAAGGTTTACATGCAACCAGCATCAGAAGGTACTGGTATCATTGCCGGTGGTGCAATGCGTGCAGTTCTTGAAGTTGCTGGTGTACAAAACGTACTTTCAAAATGCTACGGCTCAACAAACCCAATCAACGTTGTTCGTGCAACAATCAATGCTTTAGTAGAGATGAACTCTCCTGAAGGGATTGCTGCTAAACGTGGATTGCCTGTTGACGAAATTTTGGGGTAATTGAACATGGCTAAGATGATTAAAGTAAAGCAAACTAAAAGCTCTATTGGTCGTCTACCTAAACACAGAGCTACATTGACTGGTTTAGGTTTGCGTCGCATCGGGCATGTTCGTGAGTTGGAAGACACCCCAGCCGTTCGTGGCATGATCAACCGTGTATATTACATGGTTGAAGTAGTGGAGGAGTAAGATATGAAATTAAATACTATTGCTCCTGCACCTGGAGCTAAAAATTCTGGTAAGCGCGTAGGTCGCGGTATCGGTTCAGGTCTTGGAAAAACTGGTGGCCGCGGTCACAAAGGTCAAAAGAGTCGCTCTGGCGGTTCTGTTAAGCCTGGTTTTGAAGGCGGACAAATGCCAATTCAACGCCGTCTACCTAAATTCGGTTTCACTTCTCGTGTATCTTTCGTCTCTGACCAAGTTACATTGAGTGAAATTGCTAAAGTAGAAGGTGATGAGGTTTCACTAGCAACTTTGAAAGCAGCAGGTCTTGTTAAAAAAGAAATGCTAAACGTCAAAGTAATGAAAAGTGGCGAAATCTCTCGTGCAGTTACTGTAAAAGGTTTAAAGGTATCTAAAGGCGCACTTGAAGCAATTCAAGCAGCTGGCGGTAAAGTAGAGGAATAAGCTAGATGGCAAAACCAGGACAGGACTCAAGCGCTAAAGGCGGCTTGAGCGAGCTTAAATCAAGATTGTTGTTCGTACTAGGTGCGATCATTGTATTTAGACTCGGTTCATATGTACCTATTCCTGGTATTGATGCCAATGTGTTAGCTCAATTATTTGAGCAGCAAAAGGGTACTATCGTGGAAATGTTTAATATGTTTTCAGGTGGTGCACTTGAGCGCGCATCGGTTCTTGCCCTAGGTATTATGCCATATATTTCGGCTTCAATTATTATGCAGTTGCTTACAGTTGTGCATCCGCCAATGATTGAGTTGAAAAAAGAAGGCGAAGCCGGTCGTCGTAAAATTAGTCAATACACTCGTTATTTTACGTTGGTGTTGGCTACGTTCCAAGCAATTGGTATTGCGACTAACTTACCCAACCTAATTTCAGGTTTGGTAATTGCACCTGGTTTCGGTTTTTACTTTACAGCGGTAGTCAGTTTGGTTACTGGAACCATGTTTTTGATGTGGTTAGGTGAGCAAATTACCGAAAGAGGTATCGGTAACGGTATCTCCATTTTGATCTTTACTGGTATAGTTGCCGGTCTACCTACAGCGATTGGTCAGACTGCGGAACAAGCCAGACAGGGCGACCTGAATGTACTATTGTTATTGTTGATTGGTGTAATCATTATTGCCATCACTTACTTTGTAGTGTTTGTTGAACGTGGTCAACGACGTATTGTTGTAAACTACGCGAAGAAACAGCAGGGCCGTAAGGTTTTTGCAGCACAGAGTACGCATTTACCTCTTAAGGTAAATATGGCTGGTGTTATTCCACCTATCTTCGCCTCTAGTATTATTTTGTTCCCTGGAACTATCGCAAGTTGGTTTGGTCAAAATGAGTCATTCTCTTGGTTACAGGATGTGGCTTTGATGTTGTCCCCAGGGCAACCTTTGTACGTAATGTTATACGCTGCGGCGATTATCTTTTTCTGTTTCTTCTATACTGCGCTGGTATTTAACCCTCGCGAAACGGCAGACAACTTGAAAAAGTCTGGTGCTTTTGTACCTGGTATTCGTCCTGGTGAGCAAACGTCTCGCTACATAGATAAAGTAATGACACGCCTTACTTTGGCAGGCGCACTTTACATAACCTTTATTTGTTTAGTGCCTGAGTTCATGTTAATCGCCTGGAACGTTCAGTTCTATTTTGGCGGTACATCACTACTTATTATTGTAGTGGTAATCATGGATTTCATGGCGCAGGTGCAGACTCATTTGATGTCACATCAATATGAATCTGTTCTTAAGAAAGCGAATCTTAAAGGCTACGGTCGTTAAGATAAGCGTTTACGGAGTGGTGATATGAAAGTTCGTGCATCCGTTAAAAAGATTTGCCGTAGCTGCAAAGTCGTAAAACGCAATGGCGTTGTACGTATAATTTGTAGTTCTGACCCTAAGCATAAGCAAAGGCAAGGCTAAATCGAAATGTGGTATTTGGGTGAAATCGGTCATACTACCGACTCACCCAAGCTTAATTTGCAATTTGGTCATCGGGTAAGTATCCTATCGGGCTTTTTAGGCTGATGACAATAATTTAAGAGGAGTGCTGTTAATGGCCCGTATCGCTGGCATTAACATCCCTGAACACAAGCACGCTGTGATTGCTATTCAATCAATCTATGGTGTAGGCGCGACACGTGCGAAAAGCATTTGTGAAGCTGCTGGTGTTACAGAGTCAACCAAGATTAAAGATCTTGATGAAACAACGATTGACAAGCTTCGTGACGAAGTCGCGAAATTCATGGTAGAAGGTGATCTTCGCCGTGAAGTGTCAATGAACATCAAACGTTTGATGGACCTAGGTTGCTTCCGTGGTATACGCCACCGTCGTAGCTTACCTCTACGTGGTCAGCGCACTAAAACTAATGCGCGTACCCGTAAAGGTCCTCGTAAGCCAATTAAAAAGTAAGCGAGGTTAGTTATGGCTAAAGCACCTACAAAGAGCACGCGTAAGCGCGCAAAACGTCAAGTTGCAGACGGTATGGCTCATATCCATGCGTCTTTCAACAACACAATAGTGACAATTACTGACCGTCAAGGTAACGCCTTGTCTTGGGCAACGTCAGGTGGTTCAGGTTTCCGTGGTTCACGTAAATCTACACCTTTTGCTGCACAGGTTGCTGCTGAGCGCGCAGGTATTGCTGCTCAGGATTACGGTTTGAAAAACTTAGAAGTATTCGTTAAAGGTCCAGGTCCAGGTCGTGAATCTGCAATCCGTGCTTTGAATGCAACTGGTTATAAAATCACTAATATTACCGATGTGACACCTATTCCTCACAACGGTTGTCGTCCACCGAAAAAACGTCGCGTTTAATCGACGGACAGTTGGAGAAAGATCATGGCTAGATATTTGGGTCCAAAACTCAAACTTAGTCGTCGCGAAGGAACAGATTTGTTCCTTAAAAGTGGCGTTCGAGCAATTGACTCGAAATGTAAGATAGATACTGCCCCAGGTCAGCATGGAGCCCGTCGTGGCCGTTTGTCTGATTACGGTGTGCAGTTACGTGAAAAGCAAAAAGTACGTCGTATGTATGGCGTATTGGAAAAGCAGTTCCGTAACTACTATAAAGAAGCAGCGCGTTTAAAAGGCAACACAGGTGAAAACTTGCTTCAGCTTTTAGAACAGCGTCTTGACAATGTTGTTTACCGTATGGGTTTTGCTAGTACACGTGCTGAAGCTCGTCAGCTAGTAAGTCATAAAGCTATTATGGTTAACGGTAAGGTTGTTAATATACCTTCTTTTAACGTTTCTGCTGAAGACGTTGTTTCCGTTCGTGAAAAATCTAAAAAGCAAGCACGTATTGTTGCTGCATTAGAATTGGCGGACCAACGTGAGAAACCAACTTGGATTGAAGTAGACAGCAAAAAGATGGAAGGCGTTTTCAAACGTATTCCTGAAAGAACTGATTTGTCTGCTGAAATTAACGAACAGTTGATCGTCGAACTTTACTCTAAGTAAAGCATAATCAAGAGAGGAAACAATGCCGGGTTCTGTAACTGAATTCCTAAAACCAAGGTTAGTGGAAATAGAAAACTTATCACCAACACGCGCTAAAGTGACACTTGAGCCATTAGAGCGTGGTTTTGGTCATACTCTTGGTAACGCGCTACGTCGCATCCTTTTGTCATCGATGCCTGGTTGCGCCGTGACAGAAGTAGAGATCGATGGTGTATTACATGAGTACAGCACTAAAGAGGGTGTTCAAGAAGATGTCATCGAAATTTTGCTTAACCTTAAAGGTTTAGCTGTTAAAATCGAAGGCAAAACTGAAGCTACTCTTACTTTAGTCAAGTCTGGTGCAGGCCCTGTTACTGCTGGTGATATTCAGCATGATGGAGATGTAGAGATTTTTAATCCTGACCACGTTATTTGTACGTTAACTGGCGATGCCGAGTTAAACATGCGTATCAAAGTCGAAATGGGTCGTGGATATGTTCCTGCGTCAACTCGCCGTTCCTCTGAAGAAGATGATCGACCTATCGGTCGTTTGTTAGTTGATGCTTCATACAGTCCTGTAGAGCGTATAGCTTACAATGTTGAATCTGCCCGTGTTGAACAACGCACAGATTTAGACAAATTAATCATCGATATGGAAACCAATGGAACTTTGGATCCGGAAGAAGCGATTCGTCGTTCAGCTACTATATTAGCTGAGCAATTAGATGCATTCGTTGAACTTCGTGATATCTCAGAGCCTGTTGCTAAAGAAGAGAAGCCGGAATTCGATCCGATTCTTCTTCGTCCAGTCGATGATTTAGAGCTTACTGTACGTTCAGCTAACTGTTTGAAAGCTGAAGCTATCCAGTACATTGGTGACCTGGTGCAACGCACTGAAGTTGAGTTGTTAAAAACGCCTAACTTAGGTAAGAAATCTCTTACTGAGATTAAAGACGTGTTGGCATCTCGTGGTCTTTCTTTGGGAATGCGCCTAGAAAATTGGCCCCCAGAGAGTATCGCAGAAAAAGATTAATCAGGTCGCAAGATAAACTGATTTGTAAAGAAGGATAGAGCTATGCGCCATCGTAACAGTGGTCGTCAGTTAAATCGTAACAGCAGTCATCGTCAAGCAATGTTTAAAAACATGGCTGGCTCATTGGTTAAGCACGAAGTGATCAAAACTACGTTGCCTAAAGCCAAAGAACTGCGTCGCGTAATCGAGCCTCTTATCACGCTTGCTAAGCAAGACAGTGTAGCTAATCGTCGTTTGGCGATGGCACGTACTGGTGATAAAGAAGTTGTTGGTAAATTATTCAGTGAACTTGGTCCGCGCTATGAAGCTCGCCCAGGCGGATACCTTCGCATTTTAAAATGTGGTTTCCGTGCAGGTGACAACGCGCCAATGGCTTTCGTTGAACTAGTTGACCGTCCAGTTATTGAAGAAGCTGAAGAAGCGGAAGTAGTAACTGAGGAGTAATTACTCCAACCCAATTAAAAAAGCCGAGCTATTGCTCGGCTTTTTTGTATCTATAACTTTTCAAATACTACTTTAGTAAAGGTTCGTTTATTGATTTTTGATAAAGGTGAGTTGTTCTTCATGAGCGCCGGCGTTTTTGGCGTACTTTAAAAGTTCTTCTGGGGTAACTCCGGCATTAATTGCGGTTTGTAAGATTCTGCGCACACTTTCTTGTTCTTTTGATGACTCACGTAATGCTGTAGTAACTACCTGTTCCGCTTCATCAGGGAAGGAGGCTAAAAGTGCATCCACGACATATTCACCAACAAAGGGCATGGCTGAAACAGCTGTCTTGATAATCTCGACCATTTCGTTTGGATGAGAACGAGATAACGTCTGTACTATATTATCTGCAGAGTCAGGTTCTGTTTCTACCGCTATTCTAACTATCTCGTCCATATCTTCAGGCGTTGAGAACGCAGCTGCCCGCACTATAAAGTCAACGTAACTTGGTTCAGCATTAATTGCAGTCTCAACTATACTAGAACAACTGCTTATACCTTTTTCTATAGCAAGGGAAACGACCTCGCCAGTTAAGGCTGGCTCAGCTGAAATGGCTGCATGGATAATTTCTTTATACTTTTCTGGATATAAATCGAGTGCGGTACTAACTACACCTAATGCTTCTCTAGGGTAATTACCGACAATGCTTTTGATTGCACGGCCAATGGACATTGACTGATCAACCTGCTTTTTGACAAAGTCTGCGGTCAAGCGACTATTATCCTCACTCACTGTATTTATTGGTATTGCAAATGCGTGAGTTGTAAAAACGCCCAGTGCTAACACTATTGGGGTAATATTTTTCATAATAAACACCTACTTAGACCTAGTAATCCAACTTAAGACAACAAAAACCCTTAAGAGTTTAAAAGTATCAACAATTTGTTAAAAAATAATACTTCAATCCTCATTTGTTCGATAAATAAACGGATTTGAATATTATTACATTAATTTTAGTTTTATTTAGAAATTAGGCTTGACCTAAGGTAATAAATCACTACAATGCGCTCAGCTTTTGCAGCACACCATTAGTTTGGTTTAACAAGCTTAAGGCAAGCTGAAGAAGCCGAAAAAAAGATTAAATAATTTACGAATTAAATTATTGACATCAAATACCGGAAGTGTAGAATACGCCTCCCGCTTGAGAGAGACCTAACGGACTCACTCAGCAA
>NZ_JBGOSE010000008.1:0-172012 GCF_041538045.1 Aliiglaciecola sp. SL4
GGTTGGTAGTTTGAGTATTTGAACGCACCACTTTATGTGCAGTATAAGTGAAATGTTACGCTCAGTCCTTTTAGTCGGAAATTCTGAGCGTAATTTTGGGGCTTAATATAGATATTTAAGTATGCTGAATAGGGGACAACCCATAAACTTATTTGATTCTGGCCGCCTTCGGACCGTCGTAATCATAAGTAAACCAATCTACGTCAATATAACCCGCATCTTGTTTTTCATTCCATGAGAAGAAACCTAACCGGTCGCCCGTCCATTTACCAAATGCAATGGTGAAAGTTGGTCCAAAAGAAGTAAAATTTTCACCATCAAAGCTGTATTCATATGTTGCCTTGTTAATTGTGTTTGATGTCCTAATAAACAAATCGTTACCTTTTATCTCAGGGCCTTTGGTTTTCTCGCCCATTGGATTCATGTAAAACAAGTGTTTTTTGCCATCAGAATGCATTTCTACGCCCAACAAGTTAAACACTCCTCCGTATCGCACAAACCCCGCTAACTGATGTGGGGCCATACCGGATAAATCGAACTTAGCAACAGCGGTACCAGTTGTAATGCCCATTATGCGTTGGCTTAATGTATTAGAAGCGCGCCAAAAATCTGAATCTGAGCCGTCATTATTCGTCCATTGGTTTATATTAGGCCCATAACCTTTTTCATTTGGAAGGACTTTACTTGCTTTTAAACGTAACCACCCGGGTCTTTCAGTGAGAGACCAATGAGAATTTCTGGGGTTATGATTCCACTCCCATTGAAATCCTAATTTAGAAGATGAAAAATCGTCATCAGAACTTGGGGCGCTGATAGGGTATCCATTGATTGGTTTTTTATATCGTTTTACTGGTTCACCTATTCCATCATTGTCTTCATCGATGCCAATAATTGGCCATCCATCAACCCAAGTAACTGGTTCTAAGTTTTGTGGCCTACCCTGAAAAGGAATATCATCATTTTGAATTAATTGATGCATGTACCACCATGACTCATCAGGTGCTTGAATCAATGCACCTTGACTCGCACTTCTGTTGCCAAACGAGGTACCTTTTTCTAAGACAGTACGCACTTCATAAGGACCATAAATACTTTCTTTAGAGCGTAAAACAATTTGTTTTCTATCGTTTTTAGGGTTTTTTACACCTGGATTGGTTGATTTGTCTCCCATTGTCCATTGCGCTAAAAAGATATACCAAGTTCCATCAATTTTATAGATTTTCGCAGCTTCAGCACCCATGCCAGTATAAACTAATTTACCTTCACCAAGTATTTTTGTGCCGTCCCAGCTCATTTCGTATATACGGTTTTCATTGCCTTCAATTTTATTTTCAGGACTTTTTTGCTTTTCCGCTGTATTAATTATTACATAAGCTTTATGTGTTTCTTCGTCCCAAAAAACAGCTGGGTCATCTAATACCTCAGCTTTTGGAAGCATCATAATTGGTTCGCTCCAGGGACCTTTAATATCTTTTGCTGTGGTGACCATCAAACCATGTTGGTAATCGATTTGATATATATACCAAGTACCTTCGTGGTAGGCTATATCGCCGGCCCAAACACCAAATGAATAGCCGTTCATTCGATCCCAGTTATATTCAGGACCCCAAGATAATCTAGGAAAGCCATGGCCAACATTGGTCCAATTTACCATATCTTTCGATTCTAAAATTGGCATTCCAGGCGACATATGTTGTTTAGAGGTAATCATATAATAGGTATCACCGACTTGCTCTATATCAGAGTCAGGATAATCAGCATTAAGAATAGGATTGATATATGTCCCGTCACCTTGATCTCCCCAACTACCGGTTTTAGCGGGTTCTATTTGCTTTAAAACGTGTGCACTCTCGTTAGTGCTTTGTGAACTACAACTTATGGTTGCAAAGAGCAAACTACTCAAAGCCACCTTTTTTGACCTATTTAACGTTGAAATCATCATTTTTATTTTCCAAGAGAATTAAAACCTTATCAAAATCACATTTACTCAGTGGCAGTACAAATAGACAATGCGGTGAATATAAAGTGATTAGATTCACGTTTAATTTATTATTTCACCAGCGTTCAAGTAATGTGCTTTATTTCGATACCTTAATTTAACAACAGTGAAAAGACTTTAAAACATTGTTAGTTGAATGTAAACATAGTTGGTCATTATAGGTCATATGGTCTATGTTTCCGTATTTTTTGTGCACTAAAATTGATTGTTCATGATTTAAACACATGATATTCATAATGCATTTATGGATAAATAGGCAGAGTGCTGCTAGTAAACGCAATTAAATATCGCTTAACTATGAGCTAATCTAATTTGCTGAAATTTATATGGTATTTTTATTTTACTGTAAATATACCTAAATAAAACAATTAGATAGGTTTTGTTGGAACTGACACTGAAAAGTGTTTCTTTTGAGGCCTAGGTAAACTTTTTACTGTAGTGGTATTAATCATTTCACACAAGATTAACATTCTTGATCTATTTAATAATAAATAATACACTTCGCCTTCAATTTGAGTCAAAATAAGTCATGTGTGCTGAATTGTAACAGCTGAGTTTAAAGAAAGTTTATATTTAAAGATTAAATAGCTAAGCAGGGCATGATTAAACCCTTAAGTTGCGGAGATTGCCATTCGAGTGACGATCAACGTAAGGGGAAAGTAAAATCAAGCTGGACGAAAAAGCAGAGTAATTCCTCTTTAACATAAAAATTTTTTTCAGGCGAATTTGGAACTCAATAAAACTATGGTAAGAAAAGGGAAGTAACTTGACTAACACCAATGAAAACGTACTGCTAATAATTTTGATTAGTTGTGTTGCAACAATCGGAGGCTTTCTTTTTGGCTTCGATAGCGGCGTCATAAATGGCACAGTTGATGGGCTTCAACAAGCCTTCAATTCAGACAGTGCAGGGACTGGCTTCAACGTATCTAGCATGTTAATTGGCTGTGCTATTGGCGCGTTCTCAGCAGGGCGGTTGGCTGACAAGTTTGGTCGACGTCCATTACTTATCCTTTCTGCGATATTTTTTATTATAAGTGCTTGGGGTTCTGGCATTTCAAGTGCGTCATTTGAGTTTATTATTTATCGTATTTTAGGAGGGGTGGCGGTGGGTGCCGCCTCAGTGTTAGCGCCAGCCTATATAAGTGAAATCGCGCCAGCTAGGTTCCGAGGAGCTCTTACAACAGTTCAACAACTTTCGATTATCTTTGGCTTATTTTCAGCATTTGTAAGCAATTATTATCTTGCCAACTTTGCAGGTGCTTCTACAGCTGAGTTTTGGTTAGGATACCAAGCTTGGCGTTGGATGTTTTGGGTGGAGTTAATTCCTGCAAGTCTTTTTTTGATCGCACTAATGTTTATTCCTGAAAGCCCTCGTTATTTAGTTATTAGTAACAGCAATAAGCTCGCCGTTAAAGTACTAGGAAATTTGTATGGTTCACAAAATGTTGCCAGCAAAGTGAAAGAAATCGAGGATTCCTTGGCTAGTGACCACCATAAACCTAAATTATCGGATGTATTCGACAAGACTACACGTAAAATTCGTCCAATTATTTGGGTTGGCATAGGCCTGGCAACGTTTCAGCAGTTGGTTGGTATTAATGTTGTCTTTTACTACGGAGCTGTACTTTGGCAAGCTGCCGGATTTACAGAGTCAGATGCCTTGATGATTAATATTATTAGTGGTGCTGTGAGTATTGCTGCTGTATTTATTACAATATATTTTATTGACAAAATTGGACGCAAGCCACTTTTATTTATTGGATCATTAGGCATGGTTGCCACCTTAGCCACCATGGTATTCGCTTTTGCGAATGCAGGTGTTGATGCTCAAGGACAGTTTTCTTTAGGAAAACAAGGCGTAGTGGCCTTGATTGCTGCAAATGCTTATGTGTTTTTCTTTAATTTGTCATGGGGCCCTGTTATGTGGGTAATGTTAGGTGAAATGTTCCCAAATCAGATCCGTGGTTCAGGTTTAGCTATTGCTGGTTTTGCACAGTGGATTGCAAACTTTTTAATCACTTGGACTTTTCCAATAATTTTGAGTGGAATAGGTCTGGCTGGAGCCTATAGCATCTATACGCTAGGTGCTGTTTTTTCAGTAGTATTTATTTACAAGTTCGTTAGCGAAACAAACGGTAAAGAGTTAGAAGAAATGGAAATGTAAATATACTGCTTAATAATACGTAATTAAGCTACAAAGTTTAACTGACGTATTTCGTCTTTAAACCCAATAATTGTTTGCGAGAGAGTCTTTCGATTCTCCATAAAATCGATCTATTTCGAGGAACTTTTGGCTGGGTCTCTTAGCCAGACACTGTAGCGAGGAAAGCTATATATTTTAGCATTTATTAAAAATAAGATTCTTCTTGTTTATCATCGAAAACATAACCCCAAATTAAATCGATTATTTCACGAGACGTTGCCACTTATTTATACCTTATATCAACAAAGGCGTAAGAACCAAAAGGACAGTCTAAGGAGGCTCACGTTAATTTGATAACGCTGATTCATGAGGTCAATTTAAAATAACTGACATGCAATTAACTAGCTGAATGGCTTTAAATTTTATGATTTCAATCACAACCTGAGACACACTCCATACTCTCCTTAAAATGGCAACATTAAAGCGTTTATAATCAAAATCCATCGTTAATGAGCAATTTGTAAGCTGAATTTTTTAAACTCTACCGTGAATTAAACCGATTGATTTACTGGGTTTTAAAATAGGTGTAGTGAAATGATGTTAAAAATTGATATTTAAATCAATATATTCATGAGGTTAACGAAATTGATAAAGTTGATGCTTTCAATTTTATTTCTTTTTTGAGTGAATATGACTGAATTTGCTTGACTGTGTTTCACAAAGATGTAAAATTATGTTAACAAATTTAACCTAAGTCCGATTAATGCAACTATCACCGGAGTTAAAAGAAAAGATGACAAGCAAACAAAGTAAATTTAAACATGTAAATTATAGTTGGGATGACTCGGTTGCTAGCGGGATGTCACCAATTGAAAGCCTTATTTATCGTTCAAATATTTTAGGGGACGATCAACGTATTACAAATACCGGTGGTGGTAATACATCTGCTAAAGCAATGGAAATAGATCCATTAACAGGTGAAGAAGTAGAAGTTATGTGGGTAAAAGGTTCTGGTGGAGATTTAAGAACATCTAAACCAGAAAATTTTTCTTCTTTATATATGGATAAGTTAATTGCATTACAAGATATTTATAATAATGCTGATGAAGTAGGTGTTAAAACACAAATTGAAGATGATATGGTTGCAATGTATCGCCATGCAACCTTTAATTTAAATCCGCGTGCAACATCTATCGACACTCCATTACATGCCTATATTCCTTATAAACATGTTGACCATATGCACCCTAATTCAGTGATAGCGGTTGCAGCTAGTAAAAACTCGAAAGAATTAACACAGAAAATTTGGGGTGATGAGCTTATTTGGACTGAATGGCAGCGCCCAGGTTTTGATTTAGGATTGCAATTACAATCGATTTGCGAAAAGCATCCTGATGCCAAAGGCGCTATTTTAGCTGGTCATGGTGTAATTAATTGGGCTAATGATAACAAAGAGTGTTATGAACTAAGCTTAGATATTATTGAGAAAGCGGCACGTTATATCGAAGAGCACGATAAAGGAGAGAACACTTTTGGTGGTCAAAAGTACTTAACACTAAGTGCTGAAGAAAGAGATGACGTACTAGCGGAGGTGTTACCTTTCTTGCGTGGTTTAGTATCAGGAGAAGCAAAACTGATTGGTACTGTTCAACATGATGAGAACATTCTACGTTTTATTAATTCAAATGATGCGCCTCGCTTAGCGGACTTAGGTACGTCTTGCCCTGACCATTTCCTAAGAACAAAAATTAAACCTTTATATGTTGCATGGAATCCAAAAACTGACTCTATTGAAACACTGAAAACCATGTTAGCTGATGGGGTTGAGCAATATAAAGCCGATTACAAAGCTTACTATGAAGCGTGTAAACGTGATAACTCACCTGAGGTACGTGCGTCTTCACCTTCAATTTGTTTAATTCCAGGTGTTGGTATGGTTGCTTGGGGTAAAAACAAAAGTGAATCTCGCGTAACGGCTGAATTTTACAATTGTGCTGTAGAAGTCATGCGAGGCTCTGAAGCTATTGATGAGTATGTCGCGCTGCCTCAACAAGAGGCATTTGATATCGAATATTGGTTACTTGAAGAAGCTAAGTTACAGCGTATGCCTAAAGAAGCACCTTTGGCTCGTGACATAGTTGTGGTTATAGGTGCAGGTGATGGCATTGGTAAAGAAACGGCATTCCGCGTAGCCAAAGAAGGTGCTCATGTTGTTTGTGCTGACCTCCGTTTAGATGCTGCACAAAAAACAGCTGATGAACTGGCCGCAATCTATGGTCAAGGTATAGGTGTTGCTGGTTCTGGTATTTCTGGTTGTGGCCCGGCCATTGCTCAAGAAGTGAATATTACTGACCGTGACAGTGTGCAGAAAATGTTTAAGCAAGTAGCCATTGCTTATGGTGGCATAGATAAAGTTATCGTTACTGCTGGTGTCTTTTTAGCACCTGGCCAGTCAGGAATGTCTGATGACCAACAATTTGATGTGAGCTTCGCGGTGAACGTTAAAGGTGGTTATATAGTAGGCACTGAAGCTAATAAACTATGGACTGCTCAAAACTTGAAAGGTGCCTTGGTACTTACTACTAGTGTTAATGCTGCTGTTTCTAAGAAAGGCTCTTTGGCGTATGACACGTCTAAAGCCGCAGCAAATCATTTAGTACGTGAATTGGCTGTAGAGTTATCTCCATTGGTTAATGTGAATGGTTTGGCTCCAGCTACCGTAGTTAAAGGTAGTACAATGTTCCCCCGTGACCGAGTGATTGCGTCTTTGACTAAATATAATGTTGATTTTTCTGAATCGGATTCTGATGATGAATTACGCGACAAATTAGCGATGTTTTACGCACAGCGCACGCTAACTAAACAACCCATTACACCAGCCGATCAAGCTGAAGCGGCTTATTTAATGGTTTCAGGTCAGTTAAGTAAAACAACTGGTCAAATAATAAGTGTGGACGGTGGTTTACACGAAGCTTTCTTACGCTAGATTCGCAGCAAGCTTAGTTAAGAACGAATTAGGAAATATTATGACTCAACGTATCGATAAAGGGCTGATTGCAGAAGAAAATGCAAAATTGGAAGCCAATTTAAATGAAGACTATCAAGCACTAGGTAACAAATTGGCGCGTGATGGTATCAATATTGATGAAGTAACAGCTCAAGCTGAAACGTTCCAAATTGCTGTTCCTTCTTGGGGAACTGGTACCGGTGGAACGCGTTTTGCGCGTTTCCCTGGTGAAGGTGAACCTCGCAATATTTGGGAAAAACTAGAAGATAGTGCTGTCATTAACGACCTATCTCAGTGCACGGAACGTGTGTCTCCGCATTTTCCTTGGGATAAAGTGGATGACTTTTCTGAATTAAAACAAACTTCAGATGCACTAGGTTTGAAATGGGATTCTATAAACTCTAATACCTTCCAAGATCAACCAGGCCAAGAGCATAGCTTTAAATATGGTAGCTTAAGCAATACTAGCCAAGCCTCTCGCGATTTAGCTATTCAGCACAATTTAGATTGTATTGAATATGGAAAAGCTTTGGGTTCTAAAACGTTAACTGTTTGGGTAGGTGATGGTTCTAACCACCCAGGCCAACAGCATTTCCAACATGCTTTTGAGCGTTACTTAGAAAGCATGAAAACAATTTATGCTGGCCTTCCTGCTGATTGGGAATTGCACATTGAACATAAAATGTTTGAACCTGCTTTTTACTCAACAATTATCCAAGATTGGGGTAGTAATATCTTAGCGGCAATGGAATTGGGTCCTCAAGCTAAGTCTTTAGTCGACTTAGGGCACCATGCGCCAAATGTAAATATTGAGATGATAGTGTCGCGTTTGATTCAATTTAAGAAGTTAGGTGGTTTCCACTTTAATGATTCTAAATATGGTGATGACGACTTAGACAGTGGCAGTTTACATCCGTATCAGCAATTTTTGATCTTTAATGAATTGGTTGATGCTGAGTACCGAAATCAAGAAGGTTTTGGTCCAAACTACATGCTGGATCAATCACATAACGTGACAGATCCTATAGAAAGTTTGATGAATTCTGCGGCAAGTGTACAGCGTTCATATGTTTCTGCATTGATTGTTGACCGTTCTAAGTTAACAGAATATCAAACAGCTAACGATGCATTGATGTGCAGTAACACTTTGAAGAAAGCCTTTACTACTGATGTATCGCCAATTTTAGAAATGGCACGTTTACGTAAGGGGGGGGCGATTGACCCTATCGCTGTGTACCGAAAATCTGGTTATCGTGCACAAGCGGGTGTAGAACGTCCTAATAGTGGTGGTAACGGTTCTGGAATCGTCTAGGTAACAGAATAGTATACGCTACAAGTTAAGCAGCAACGAAACACAGGTTTCATTGCTGCTTTTAAATATTACAAGAATAAAAAATATTGATGTCGATTATTTTGTTCTCCGAATAACAAATTGTCGATATTTCGGAGGTAAGATGTCGACAGCTGAAGAATTTGAAACTAAACCGGTTACCCCAAAACAATTGCAAGGCCCTAAAACATTTGCAGCAAGCTATGCTGGGGAGCATGTTGCAGGTACTGAGTTTGTCATTGGTGCATTATTTGTAGCATGGGGGGTTGGTGCCGCCGACGTATTAGTAGGCTTATTATTTGGTAACTTGCTGGCGGTGTTAACATGGGGGCTTATAACTGCGCCTATTGCAACAGATACGCGCTTAACTTTGTATGCTTACCTTGAAAAAATTGCCGGCCCAGGCACTATCAAATTATATAGCGTGGTTAATGGTATTTTGTTCTGTGTACTAGCTGGGGCAATGATTACTGTGTCGGCCTCAGCGGTAAGAATACTGTTTGGTATTGAAGATCAAGTTGGATACTTCCCGACAGACATGCGTTTCGTACTAGTTGTACTAGGTGTTGGAGCGGTAGTGGTTTATATGGCAGTGAAAGGCTTTAAAAAGTTAGCTGCTTTTGCTGAAGTCTGCGCGCCTTGGATGATCCTAATGTTCTTTGTTGGGGCATTAGTGATGATGCCAACAACGGTGGCTGCTACAGCTGGCGTTGAGGGTATTAATAGTTTCAATGATTTCTTAACTGTAGCCGGTGAATCTATTTGGCAGGACACCGACGGTGAAGTGGGAATTTGGCATGTTATCGCATTTGCTTGGGTAGCTAATTTAGCTATGCACGGTAGTCTTGGCGATATGACATTATTACGCTTCGCGAAAAGTCCTAAATATGGTTATTTCTCTGCATTAGGTATGTTTATTGGTCATTATATGGCCTGGGTATGCGCGGGTATTATGGGAGCGGGGGCTGCCATAATTCTAAAGACGAGTATTGCCGCGATTGATCCTGGTTCGGTCGCTTATACTGCATTGGGTGCATCAGGTATTTTAGCGGTAATTATTGCAGGATGGACAACTTCCAACCCAACTATCTATCGTGCTGGATTAGCTTTTAGTTCTCTAAACCATACTTGGGGGCGCACCAAAGTTACTATCGTTGTGGGAATCATTACAACGATTATTGCTTGTTCACCATTTGTATTTTCGGGTTTGTTGGGGTTTGTAGGGTACATGGGACTTTTACTCGCTCCTGTTGGTGCCATTATCGTGGCTGAGCATTGGATATTTCCTAAGATTGGCTTAACACGCTACTGGTCTTCGTATAAAGGCAATACCACAAACATAGCTGCTTTTGTAACGTGGATTGTGTCAATGATTGCAGGTATTGCTGTAGAACAAGCTGGCTTATTGCACTTATTCTTTATTTTAGTGCCAATGTGGATATTCTCGACTTTGATGTATATTGTTTTAGCGTCTTTAATGGGGGCAAAAGATACCTATCCACAAGCAATTGTAGCTGAAAAAGTAGAAATAGAGCGAAAGGCTGCAGAGGCTCAATTCCTCTCTTCGCCACAAACACAACAAGTCGCTTCAGATAAAAAAGACCCCATCAACTCGAAGGTTGCAAAATATATTTCCTGGACTGCATTATTGGCTTGTTTGTATATGGGAGTAATGTCGTATGTAAATCAAGATATCGAAACAATTACTACCTGGTTAATTGTGCCGACACTAATATATTTTGTGACAGCAACTTATGCTTACTTAGCCAAAGATAGCGACGAATAGATCGCATAACGATGGCAGTTAATAAACGTTCTCGTTGGAGTTAAAATGAAAAATTTGCTTATTCTTGGGGCAATAACGTTTGTATTAGTGAGTTGTACTAATTTGGGTAAACCTCAGCCTCAGAGTTTGTTGGATCCTGAACTATCTCAATTTACTAATATATACGATTACGGTAGCGCCCGTATGGTAGGCGAAATGTTAGAACTGACTTCAACGGCTAACTGGTTTTACACTACTAAAAAAACATACAAAGACTTTATTCTAGAGGGCGAAATTTTAATGCCTGATGTCAAAGAGTATAGTAACTCTGGCTTCATGTTTCGTGGCCGCGCTAAACCAAAGGGCAATGGCTTCGAAGCTGAAGGATTACAGGCTGAGGTTGATCCAAGTGCACGTAAATGGAGTGGGGGAATATTCCATCAAGCCGGTCGAAAATGGTTGCATCCATTTCACCCAACTCGGTCTGAACTTGATGAAGATTTTAAACACAACTATTTACCCGAATGGACTGAAAACATGGCCAATGCTTATAAACATTTAAAGTGGAATAAGTATAGAATAGAGGCCATCGGAAGTGATATTAAAGTGTTCGTAAATGGTGTGCTGACTTCGCACATCACCGATACTAAATACTCAGAGGGGTTCATAGGATTACAGCATCACGGCAGTAAAAAATTAGTCCAAAGCGGGAAAACAGACAATCTAGTGTATTTTCGTAATATTATGATAACAGAGTTGTAAACTGCTTTACTCTGTTAATTGTCTTCAACAATATATACACTGCCTTGTGTGAGCCGAGTTAATAAATCTTGCCATTCGGTTACGTCCCAGTTGGCATTTGAACCCATAAATATAGCCTTTTCCAAATTGCTTACTACTTGAGTGAAATCGCGCTTTTCTCGGTTTTTATGGGACAAGGCCAATAGATAGTAAAACTCTGGGTTAGTGCGTTGCTCGGCCTCGATTTTGGTCAATAAGTTTATTGCGCCATTGACGTCATGGAGCGAATTATCTTTAGCCGTTAATTTTAGCTCAGCGGCCTTTAACGCTGCTGCCATATGGTCTTTTTCAACCGCAGATTCAAACCAGAATAAAGCTTTCTTTTCGTCGTATTCTACCCATGGACTAGTTGTAAGTAGTTTACCTAATCTATATTCAGCACGAGCTAACCCGTAAGTACTGGCAACACCTATCCATTTAATCGCATCTGGTATATTGGTTTGTTCTCTTAGTAACAGATAACCATATTCAAACATAGCGCCAGGATGACCTTGTTTAGCTAAAGATAACAAACGTTTTGTTACTTCACCCTGTTCTTGCTCGAGCCAAGGAAAGTTTTGAAGAGTCATTGCGAATAGATATTGGTCATTCAAACTTTTTCCATTTTTAAGCTTTTTATAGCGACGATATATACTGGAATATAAGGCTTCATCTTTCTCAATTAAAGTGAATTTATTGTATACCGCAGCTCCCATAGAAACACGATGTACAAATTCAACGGGTTGCGATTGAAAAGACGGTTTTAGTGTGGGAAATAATGAATATTCGTTTATCAGAGACTGGGAACTCCCCACTTTTTGCACATCCATAATGTTACGCTTTGAACCATCAGCGGCTACATCATGATCAACAATCAAATAAGGTTTTTTAGGTGTCGACATTGGTGCATAAAAATCGTCTGATTCGTCACCTCCAAATTCATCTGTAAATTGACCTTCGCCATTTTCTTCAAACGCTTCCTCATAGTCATCAGCAAAGTATTGAGTATCTAAGTGGTCTTGTCCCTCAAAAGTAATTTTACTATCAATAGTCTCTTTTTTAATAATTGGAAAGTACGTTTGTTTAATAATTTCTTTTTTGTTTGAATTAGAGCTATTGTTTAATACTTTTTCAATTGTTTTTCTTTGTTCGTCATCTAATGTAGACAGCATATTCGTCAAAGCTGTTTTGGCATTCTGTAAGCCATAATCTGCAGCCATTGAAATGTAAATCAAAGCACTTAGCGGGTCTTTTTCAACGCCTAAGCCCTTTTGGTACATAATGCCCAGTTGATAGAAGGCATGTGGGTTACCAATTTTAGTGGCCTCTAAATAACCTCGTTTGGCGAGCGTATATTCTGCGTTCGTATAATGTTTATCGGCCTTGAAAATGTCCGCAGCCATAATCGTCGATGGCGTCAAAAGGTAAGTGATTGAAATGGACAGTAAATATTTATTCAAGTTTTTCATAACTACGAATCTGAGTTGAAGTGATTTGATATGATTATATATGAATAATTTGACGGTGGGTATTATTTACTTTTTATTTACATTGGTCAGACTTTGTTTTTATGGTTCGTAGGGAATACTACTGTCTTGGTTCATAATTAACGTAAATTCCATCAGTGGGTATCTTTGCTGTCATATATAGTCAAATAAAATCACAATAGGTCTTTTTGTCGAAGGTATAATCAGGTAATATACCTTCGAATTGTTATCAAGTTGTACTTTAAATGTACTTTATTGTTATGAGTAATGGCTGTCATTATTATTGCTGGACTAAAATTGGAAATAAAAATGAGAATTAAAAATGCACGTCGTAAAATGATGGGGGCGTTAACTTGCGTACTACTATGTGTAGGCGCAATATCTACGAGTTATGCTGCCGATAAACCGAATATTATTTTTATCCTAACTGACGACCTAGGATTTAATCAAATTGGCGCTTATGGCAATACCCCAATTAAAACGCCTAATTTAGATAAAATGGCCAATAACGGTATTCGTTTTGATCAAGCATATGCTGGTAATACTGTTTGTTCTCCTTCTCGGGTTTCTTTATTTACCGGGCGAGATGGTCGTTATATGAGTAATAATTCTAATACTGTAGAATTGACACATATGGATATCACCCTTGCACATATCCTTAAATATGCCGATTACGATACTGCGTTGTTTGGCAAATATTCCATAGGTCAACAAATGGGAGTAACAGATCCTTTAGCTATGGGGTTTGATACTTGGTACGGTTTGTATTCTATTTTAGAAGGGCATAGACAATATCCACAGATAATGTGGCGCGATGGTAAGAAAATTCGTATAACCGAAAACGAAGGCGGTCGCAAAGGTGCCTATGCTCAAGAGTTGTTTACAGAAGAAGCGATTGATTACATCAAGCAAGAGCGAGAAAATCCATTCTTTGTTATGCTTACATTTTCATCTCCCCACGCTGAATTAGCCGTGCCTGAAAAATTCAGTAAACAGTATGAGTTTGCAGAAAAGCCCTATACTGGCATGAAAGGCGGCGTTCCCGCAGACAAGTATGCAGCTTACTATCCAGAGCCGGTGGATAAACCTAATGCTACTTTAGCCGGAATGGTTACGGCTCTAGATGAATACGTTGGTCGGATAACGGCAGTATTAGAAGAAGCAGGTGAATTAGAGAATACCTTAATTATATTTACATCTGACAATGGTCCTCACGATGAAGGTGGAGCTGATCCTGAGTTTCTTAAGGCCGCGGCACCTTATAAAGGTCAAAAGCGCGACTTATATGATGGTGGAATTCACGTACCAATGTTAGTTCAATGGCCGGCTAAAATTAAAAAAGGAAGAGTCGATCAAACTCCTTGGTTGTTTGCAGATGTTTTGCCCACCTTAGCGGATATTGCTGACGTTAATTTGAATATTGTTCCACGGGTTCGCACTAATGGCGTGTCCATTGCTGGATTGTTAAATGATTCTCCAGAAAAGATGGAAGAACGTATATTGTATTGGGAGTTTGCTAAACAAGTCGGAGATCCTAATTCAGGCGTTATTGGTGATACCTTCCAAGCTGCCCGCAAAGGCAATTGGAAAGCAGTTCGTTATACAGTCGAAGGCGAGATGCAGTTATTTGACATCATTCAAGACCCAGATGAGTCAAATAATTTAGCTGCCCAATACCCTAAAATCACCAAAGAATTTTTTGAACTATTTGAAAAATACAAAGATTGATTTGAGTCGTTTTCTTTAGTCGCCTCCTTTGTATTAACACTTTACATTTTTATAAGGTTTCAGCATGTCAACTCGATTAAATAAGGTTTTTCTTTCGATATCTGCTTCTTTAGCATTGACCGTGAGTGCTACGAGTTATTCACTGGCCAACACAAACACTACTAATGTGGAATGGCCGCAAAACAACGTGGCTTTTTGCAATGCCGCCTTAGATAGGGCTGAAGAACAACTTGATGATTTTAGAAAAGCCTATACTGACCCCAAAAAGATCCCCGCATCCTTTAGTGAAGGGGAAGTGAAGTATACAAATCCAATGGGCTGGACTAGTGGTTTTGTCGCTGGAAACTTTTGGTATATATACGAACATAACAAAGATGCTAGCTGGTTAAAAACTGCTAAAACCTGGACCGATGCCTTAGAAAAAATGCAATTCAACCGAAAAACCCATGATATTGGTTTCATCATGAACAATAGCTTTGGTAACGGCTTGCGATTAGTGGGCGATAAAGCTTACGAACCTGTTTTAGTTAGTTCAGCTAAAACCTTAATGGAGCGTTTTAACTCAACTATCGGGGCGACCTACTCATGGAGTTTTGGGGCATGGGAATTTCCAGTGATCATCGATAACATGATGAACTTGGAGTTACTATTCAATGCCTCGTTATTGAGTGGCGATAAAACCTATTATGACGCTGCTGTTAGTCACGCGACAGTAACTATGAAGCACCACTTTAGACCAGATTACAGTTCATATCATTTGGTCGACTATAGCCGAGATACCGGCCTACCTGTAGGCAAACAAACATTCCAAGGTATAGCTGATGACTCATCATGGTCAAGAGGACAAGCGTGGGGCGCGTATGGTTACACTATGGTTTATCGTTATACGAAGGATGAAAAATTCTTACAGCATGCACAGAATATCGTCAATTATGTGTTAACGCACAAAAATATGCCTGAGGACTTAGTACCTTATTTTGATTACGATGCGCCGGATGATCCATCTATTATTAACTATCGAGACTCTTCAGCGGCTTCTCTATTAGCCAGTGCTTTATTGGAATTATCGAATTACGTAGAAAAAAATGAAGCTCAACGTTATCAAAAGGCTGCAGTCAAAATGTTGCGTAGTTTAGCTTCACCTGCATACTTGGCAAGTGAAGGTGAAAATGGCCACTTTCTGCTGAAACAAGCTACGGGTCACTACCCAAGAGGTTTGGATTTAGACGCTTCTCTAAATTATGGTGATTACTATTATTTAGAGGCGCTAACTCGCTGTAAGTCCTTGTAATTTATATTTTGTTAACCTGTTTTAGTGCTCAATATAGCATCGTGATGTCAATTGTCATCACGATGCTTACCGCTTATAGAACAACCTTCGTTAATATCTGCTGATCAGGGATAGGGGGACATTACTATTGGGTGGTGTTGAGCGATTTTCGAATGTTCAAGTTGTCTGTATTTTTATCCTCCTCGATTTCAATCGAGATACTTATTGAAGATCTTCCTTTTTTAAAATGCCTTTATCAATTAACTGAGTAAATATTGTATGACATTTTTTTCTAAGGTGCTCTCTTAGCAATCTCACCGCTGGTGTTATGGTTTGTCGACTCGGGCAAATAAGCCATAGTTCAAAGGGTTTTGGCGCGAAATTAGTTAACACCGATACAATTTTTTCGTTTAGTAAATAATGTGACATATCTAAGCTAGATTTCACCGCTAGCCCTTTGCCAGCAACACACCAACGTCTTACTAATTCAGCATCATTAGAGCTGCGATTACTTTGCATTTTTACTTTGATGGGTTTTCCATGTTCGGCAAATTCCCATACATCGTGAATAATGTCATGTAGTTGATACAAAAGACCATTATGAGATATCAAGTCATTAGGGTGCTTTAGTTTGGGATTGTTTTTTAAATATTGTTCGGTTGCACAAAGCACACGAGGTACGTTACATATTTTAAAGCCGTAAAGGTTTGCATCGTTAGGTGTACCATAGCGTATTGCGATATCAACGGGATCTTATTGGGCTCAGCCTGCTGGAGAAGACCATATTACTGCTGCAAATGGTGAAACCAATCTTATCTACTTAGAAATTGATTCTGGCCCATACCTTGTTAAGCCATCCAATGAAAAATTTGATAATGGTGAGCGCCCTATAAACCTTCATAGAAACAATATTGTCTGGATGGAACACAAGGATTTAAACTTCATTGAAGCTAAAGGTGTAAAGGCTTATTTTGTTTGGGGTGAACCTTCTAAATTATCAGGTTCGATGGTTAAGATACCCGCAGAGTTCAAAGGCACGATACATACTGAAGCGAGCGAATTTAAATCGGTTATTATTGCAGGGCAAGTTAATTACAACAGCAAAGAGCAAAAAGCAGTATCGCTGGAACCAGGCAGCTACATTCAGTCATCTGGAAAAACATTCACTTCATTGAGAATAAAAGCAATGAAGAAATAATCATCTACATACGAACAAATGGCAATTATAGAATATATTAAGGTATAACAAGCTTTCTTGTTAATGTGCACAGGGAAAGTGAACAGCTGCTTTTAGCACTTGAAGGCCTGCATTATTAGCTATTATGCAGTTGCCAATGGCTCATATATGAAGAAGGTCTGCAATTTACACAACGTAGTCTGTCAGAATTGGTTAGCCTCTGCGTTTTCTAAACATAAAAAAGCCCAAGAAAGAAATGAAAACCTCTCTTGGGCCTGTGTTTATAGAGACTTACCAGCCTCTAATTTTCCAAACAAGAAATTAGAAAGAGTAGTTCACACTTAACTCGTATACTTTTCCAGTGTAATCTACACGAGCAACAGCTTTATCATTAAATCCCCAATGTTCTACACGTTGTTCGTCGGTTAGGTTGTAACCACGCAGGAACACTTTGAGATCACTGTTAAATTTGTAAGCTGCCACAGCATCTAAGCGACCAGATGCTTTTTGTACACGCGGCAATAAACCTAAGTAGGTGTTAGTTGCTTTTAGTAGCGAATCATCCTTCCAGTTATAGGCTACACGCAGTGAAAATCCATCGTTTTCATAGTAACCAATAATATTGAATGATTCTGGAGCCACTTTATATAAACGATTGATATCGCTATTTACGTCGTCATCAGAATCTTGGTCGATATAAGTGTAGTTAAATACACCACCAAATCCATTCCATGGGTAAGGTAAGAAGTCTAACTTTTGCTGAATTGCAAATTCAACACCAGTTAATTGAATTTCTGCTGGTGTATTCATTCTTTGATTAACTGTTACGTCACGATTTACCAATTCACCATCGAGAGTAAGAGTCTGTTCGTTTTGAGTACAGGTGAAATTACCATTACCTGCATCGTTACGTGTAATATCACTTCCTAAAATATCGGTGATAAGCGGGTCACCTTCGGGGCAGACTTGAACAGCGTTGCCAAAGAAGTTAGATATATTCTTTTTGAACAAGCCGACAGAGATGGCACTTCCCTCACGGTTGTACCATTCTACCGATAGGTCATAGTTGTCCGCATCATATGGTTCAACCAGAGCACTAGGTAAGGTAATTGTTGCAGTAGTTTCGTTACTTCGTAAATCGGTTGATGGTGTCATTATACGCAAGTTTGGACGCACAATACCTTGAGAGTAAGCCGCACGTATTACTACATCTTCGTG
The DNA here is from genome assembly GCF_041538045.1 of Aliiglaciecola sp. SL4. Classification (NCBI taxonomy): domain Bacteria; kingdom Pseudomonadati; phylum Pseudomonadota; class Gammaproteobacteria; order Alteromonadales; family Alteromonadaceae; genus Aliiglaciecola; species Aliiglaciecola sp. SL4. The sequence goes on from NZ_JBGOSE010000008.1 coordinate 17,908, forward strand.
TACTTCAAAGCTAACATTCGCTGAAGGTAAGAAATGATCATAGTCGTGCTCAACTGTTGTAGGTAAAAGAATATCACCTAACTCGTTGTTTCTATCGCGAACCTGTCCATCAAAGGTATTTTCAGTTCTAATATAACGCGCTCCAATATTACCTGTATAAGGAACGGAGCCTAATTCACCAGAAAAGTTAGTCATTGCGTACAACGCAATTATATTTTGGTCAGCAGAAAAGTTAGTTGCATAACGTTGAGGATGAGGACCGATAAATCTCTCATAAAAACCTGAAGGATCAGCAATAATCGCTCCATCAATTGGCGCTAAACCGTCTTGAAGGTCAGCTGCAAAGGCTGCATTATCTACCGTTAACCAACCGCCTTCGGTACCAAATGCGCCAGGGTAATGACCGTTGAAATAGCTCGATTGACCGCCAGATAGCAAAGGGTTGCCAACGAGAGTATCCTGAGCAATATTGGCAACATTTGCGCCAGCTGCCGTTAATTGTTGATCTCGATTCTCTAATACTTCTTTAGTGAAACGAGTACCAAACTTAATACTGTCAAAACGTAACGTATCGCCAAAACCAAAGTCGGTATATCGTAAGGCATTAAACTCGCCGCTAGAGTATTCGCGTTTAGGTTCATCAATACGACCCGTTAAACAAAACGCAATCTTGCGATTATCATTAGTCTCATTTCGATTGGAAATACAATTTGAAGCTAGGTTGTCAGTCGGAACCCAACCTCCACCCCAGTTAATACTTTCCCAACCTGTACCTGCTGTCATAGCATTAGCCATGTCACCACCAGCGGTATCAATCGTAACATCAATGCCAGTGGGCACAACGTCACCGAGTTCACCATTTACACGTTGTGTTGGACTGTGGTGACCTTGGATCCTAAAATCTAGACCTATATTCATAAATTGGTTAGTTGATTCAGAGTGACTAATTACACCATCAAACTTCCAATCTTCAACCAAATAATCACCATAAAGCATCAAGCCTTTCGTTTCTTCTAAAAAGGTTGTTTCACGGTTGGTAATTTGCCAACTACCATCTGTAATATGAACTTTAGAAACACCGTATACGTCATTGCCTGCGCCATTAACGTCATAAATAAATGGTGCGGTATCCATATCGGGTTCGATTTTATGGAACATATCATTATTATTAGCGTTTCTAGCATTCATACCAGAAAAGTATCCGCCATCTTGCTTAGTCCCACTATCGAGGTTACGTTTAGTATATAGGAGGTGAGCACCTAACTTCAGATAATCAACGGGCTTCCATTCGATATTGCCATGGAAAGAAAGACGATCCCCATCGCTAAATTCGGATACATTTCTTGATTCCGCTACGCCACGAACTTCAGCGTCATCAGGAATTCCCCATTTTTCTTTATAGGCGTCTATTGTATCTGAGTTAGTACCACGAGTACCACCACGAGGATGTTCTAAACCAAGTGTCTCGTAGTTAATAAAGTTGGCAGTATCGCGACGGAAAGTTTGTCCAGAGCCCGCGAATTTAAAAGCTACTGCCAATTTGTCTTCAATAATATGTTTCGTCCCCGATATTTTAAATGAAGGATCCCATTTACTAGTTAGTTCTTCGTAACGGCCACCGACACTTACGGAATATTTGCCGTCTGGTTTGGATAAGGCTTGTTGTAGTTGCTTATCGACGATACCTGCAATTCCTCCAGCTTGCATGTCGGCTGTTGGTGTTTTAACAACGGTTACGCCATCAAAAATACCGGCTTCGAATGCAGAAAATGGATTTGCTGCGCCTTCTGCACTGAAACTGCGACTTGGTGTCGCGAAGCTTTGGCCGAATGCAGTGGTTTTAACAAAACCGCCACTTAAACCACGCAAGCTAATTTCAGATTGACGCCCTTCACCTGATCGTTCTAATTGGATTCCTGGTATCGCCTGTAGCGCTTCACCTAAATCCAATGCCGGTAGAGCATCTATATCAGTTGCAGATATTGCATCGACAATAGATGGCGCTTCGCGTTTAACATTGAGTGCGTTTTCCAAAGAGGCGCGTACGCCAGAAACTTCAATTACCTCAAGATTTTCCTCTTGTGGCCCATTACTATTTAAAGCGTCATTAACTTGTTGTGCTATAACGGTTGGCGAACTAACCGCCATTAATACTGCCGCAGATCCAGCTATTAAGAATCTGTTTTTCAAATTACTTGTAGCGGTTTGTGGATTGGTGTGTCCCATGTGTTTTTCCTCAGCTTTCGGAGTTTATTATTTCAGATAGTCGCAAACTTCATCATTTTGAAATCAAACGTAAATGAATTGTAAAGAAGAATAACAGATTAAAAAATACAATTGAAGCACTTTAGGTCATATCAGGTCTTTTTATAATCATAAAAAATCAGCTTAAAATATAAGTGGTTGATATTTAATGATAAAAAGTGCGCGTGAAAAAGTTAAAAAATAACAATTTTTTAACTAAAATTAAAAATAATATTAAAGATATAGCTTTTTACAAAAATAATTGGGGGATTGTGTTAATAAAAATTGAAAATGTTTATCTGCGAAGTTGTAGATAGAAAACGCCGTTAATATATAATACTAGCTGCAAAAGCGGTTCCATCATACTTCATCACTAGTTCTAACTTAGCAAGTAATGGTAAATGGCGACACATGCCCTGATAAATACTAATTGATATACTATTGACCCTAACCAAATTCTAGCAATATTTTGTTAACTCATTTCGGAAACCTAAGTCATGATTAATTCGCACAGAATAGGTTGGTATTGCACTTATAGCAGTGGTCGCGGGCGGTTTTGGTATCATTGATTCAGAGACATAAGTAAATATTGTTTACTTTTGTGCGTATCAAACCTGCTCTAAATCTACATTCGTTCAATTTCCTTTTTTATTAAAGTACTTGTTAAAAAGCGCCTTGGTGCAAAATAAACAGTGGTGCCCATAAAAACTCCTCGAGTTATATTTATTTCATGCATAAAGCAACACTATCTAAACTATTGTTAACTTTGTGATAGATGTTGAGTTAATTGCTCTGTTGAGATTTGCCTAGGTGACAGTAAATACAATATACAAAGGTTGAAAATTAAATAATGTGAATATTCGACTTAATTGTAGATTAAAATAAAGTGAATTTGACGTAAAGTGATTGTAAATGATTGCCTGTGTGGGTATTATATTGAATAGTTTATACTTAGTTAAATGTTGAAAGTTTGAGTTTAATTGAAAGCATGCTAAGCATTTTTCTTTACATGAACGCAATTTAACTTAGCTGGCATGTTTAATTTTTTGGTAAAGAGTTTTTATGAATTTTAATGTAATTAAAGCACTTGTACTTTTTCTGAGTTACTTACTCATAAGCCTTGTAAGCATAGAGGCGAATGCAGTGACGGAAAAGGATAAAGGCGAGAAAAAACCAAATATCTTGTGGCTGGTATTAGAAGATATGAGCCCCATACTGCCAGCTTACGGTGATAACACCATAAGCACCCCCAATATTAGTTTGCTTGCAGAAGAAGGGGTGAAATACACTAATGTTTACTCTACTTCTGGTGTTTGTGCACCGAGTCGAGCTGCCTTAGCTTTGGGAATGTATCCCTCCTCTGTCGGGGCGAATCATATGCGAACCACCTCAAACACTGATGAGACCGGTTTGCCAAAATATGCAGCAGTGCCGCCGCCAGAAGCTAAAATGCTTAGTCAATATATGCGAGAGTTGGGCTATTACACGACCAATAACTATAAAACCGATTATCAATTTGAAGCACCTAAAAATGCGTGGCATGAAAGCGGTGTTTACGCCCACTGGCGTAACCGTCCAGCAGATAAACCATTTTTTGCAGTGGTAAATTTTACCACTACTCATGAGTCTGGGTTGTTTGAACCTTATGGTATTCGAGAAATTGAATCGAGACATTATTTTTCTGATGACCCCGCGCGTATTGCTACTTTGTCTACCAATCCTAACCATAAAACTAATCAATTAAATACTCCCATTCACGTACCAAAAAATTTAGATTTTCCAATTCCCCCATATTTGCCAGATACACCTTTAGTACGAAGAGATTTATGGAAAATGTATAATAATTTGGCGGAAACTGACCGCCAGATTGGTGCTGTACTTGAGCAATTAAAGCAAGATGGTTTATTAGATAGCACTATTATTTTTTTCTATTCCGATCATGGTGGCCCATTGCCCCGCCAGAAGCGTTTGGTTTATGACAGCGGCTTAAAAGTGCCACTCATAATTCGCTTTCCAAATAAGCATCGAGCAGGTGAAGTTGACGATCAATTGATTAGTTTTGTCGACTTTGCTCCTACCACTTTAAAGTTGATTGGGATGGAAACGCCTACTCACATGCATGGTCGGGATTTTATTCAAAATGGTTTGATTCAGCGTGAATACGTACATGCTGCAGCTGATAGATTTGATGGTTTTACTGATGTAATAAGAGCGGTTAAAAATAAGCGTTTCAAATACATACGGAATTATAGACCTGAGCAAGCCTATTATTTGCCGGTCGCATACCGCGAAAAAATACCTTCTATGCAAGAATTATTGAGACTGCGAGATGCAGAAAAACTATCGTCTATTCAAGCACAATGGTTTAGACAGACTAAACAACCTGAAGAGCTGTTTGACACGTTTAAAGATCCTCACGAATTAAATAACTTAGCCAGCAATCCAAGATATGCGAAAACGCTTAAAGTATTGAGCGAAGAAATGGATCGATGGTTAGAAGAAGTGGCAGACGACCCGTCGATGGCAGAGAAAGAGTTGATTTCTCAGTTATGGAAAGGAAGTGAAACTCAGCCTAAAACTGCTAACCCTGTTATAAAAACTAATCAAGGAAAAATTTATTTATCCGCGGCGACACAGGGTGCTTCAATAAGTTACAAGATAATAAAAAATAATTACGAGCCTGTGGCATGGCAGCTGTATGTTAAACCTTTTGTATTACCTGAAAGGGCGCAGCTTAAGGTTGTCGCTCAGCGAATTGGTTATCTAGAAAGTGAACTAAAGAGTTTTTCAATCAACAATTGAGATTTATAAAAGCTGAGCATGATTGATTGCAGTTTAAAAATTTTGCGAGTAAATGGAGCGTCTATGTCAATTTGGCAAAATACAGCAAGTAAGTTAGCGGTATCTATGTTTATGGTAATGTTAGTGGCGGCTTGTGTAGCTGAAAACACAGAGTCTGAGCCACAATTAAGTCAAGTTTCTGCTTCTTTTTTGACCGCCCCTACAGAACTTAAAGTTGGTGAGGGCTTTGTAAATCCAATTGGTTATTACGAATCTAAGCCAAGGTTCTCATGGAAAATAGACCCAGATTCTAATATTGACTTTCAAACTGCTTATCAAATTCAAGTTGCAGCTACGCAGGCAGATTTCGCAAATGAAAATATTTATTGGGATAGTCAAAAAATAAAATCCAACCACACCTCTTGGATTAAATATTTAGGCAAGCCTTTGACCTCTCGTCAACAGGTTTTATGGCGGGTACGTATTTGGGATGACAAAGATAAACCATCTTTTTGGAGTCAACCGCAATCAATTGAGTTGGGTTTATTAAACAACGAAGACTGGCAAGCAAAGTGGATCGGTCACCCTGACACGGATTTGGCTAAAAATCCTTCACAAGCAACACTTGCAACACCTCAATATTTACGTAAAAAGTTTAGTGTAACTAAAGAACTTAAAAAAGCGCGTCTGCACATCAGTGCTAAAGGGTTATTTAAGCCTTATATTAATGGAACTGAAGTATCAACTGAAGATGTAATGACACCAGGTTGGACTCCTTATGCTAAACGTATTGAATCTCTGACTTACGATATTACTGATAACTTGAAGTTGGGTGACAACGTGATTGCAGCAAGTATCGCTGGTGGTTGGTACGCTGGTCGCGTGTACAAATTTACCGATAAGGATCATAGGTTACCAGCACGATTGTTGGCTCAATTAGAAATTACTTATACCGATGGCTCTCGTCAGGTCGTTGTCACTGATAATAGTTGGTCGGCTTCTCAATTAGGTCCAATTCGATTTGCTAGCATTTATGATGGTGAACGATATAACCAAGGTCTCGAAATGCAAGGTTGGACAACTGCTGGTTTTCAGCAAGACGCTTGGGCTGCGGCAATTGAAAAGCCTTTAGATCTGAACATCTTGATTACTCCTAAACGACATGCGCCTATCCGCATTACAGAAGAAATGCCTGTAAACAATATTGTGAGTGACCAAGATGGTGTTGTGATTTTTGATTTTGGTCAAAATATGGTTGGTGTGCCTAAACTGAATATACCTGTTGTAGCGGGTCAAGAAGTTAAAGTTAGATATGCCGAAGCTCTGCATAAAGGTGAGTTTTATACTGACAATTATCGCAGTGCAGAATCGACCAACTACTATTTACCTAGTGAAACAGGAGTGATTGAGTATCAGCCAACTTTTACTTATCACGGTTATCGCTATATTGAAATATCCGGTTTCGATGCCCAGCATACCCCTAATAAAAGCTGGGCTAAAGCGATGGTCCAACACTCTGATGTGAAAATTCATGCAAACTTCGAAAGTTCCCACCCTAAATTAAATCAGTTGTCTGAAAACATAGTGTGGGGAATGAGAAGTAACTTTTTCGACATTCCTTTAGATTGTCCACAACGGGATGAGCGTTTAGGTTGGACTGGTGATGCGCAAGTATTCGTTACTCCTTCAATGTACATGGCAGATGTATATGGCTTCTGGTCTGCATGGTTACAAAGTATTCGTGAAGAGCAAGGCCCGGACGGAAAAATACCACTGTATGTGCCTTTTGTTGAGTGGATAAATTTTGCGTCTTCAGGTTGGGGCGATGCGGTAACGATTATTCCTTGGGAGCTCTATATGGCAACAGGGGATGAAACGATATTAGCCGATAATTTTGAGATGATGAAAGGGTGGGTTAGTTATCATGAAAGGAAAAGTGAAAATTTAATTTCTAACATGACAACCTTTGGTGATTGGTTACAACCTTTTCCGCAAAATATAAAAGAAGGCGAAAATGGTAATCGCGGTAATACTGACTTTAGCCTCATTGGTACTGCCTATTTTGCACGGTCAACAGAGTTAACTCTCAAAACGGCAAAAGTGTTGAATAAACCTGACGATGTGACTGCATTAACTGAGTTACATGGCAAAATTAAAGATGCGTTTATGACACAATTCTTTGATCAGCAGTTAAACCTTAAACAAGAAGACGCAATCCCAACCCAAACGACTTATTTATTAGGGCTAGCCTATGATTTGTTTCCACCAGAAATGCGTGAAGTTGCGTTAGAAAAATTAATAGGGCTAATCCGTGAAGCTGACTCTCATTTACGCACGGGATTTTTAGGTACGCCGTTACTAACCAAGGTACTGCAGGAGGCCGGTCGCAGTGATGTGATTTATGAATTATTATTTAAAGAGTCATATCCATCTTGGTTTTATTCAATCAACAACGGCGCTACAACTACATGGGAGCGTTGGAATTCATACTCACTTGAAAATGGCTTCAATCCGCAAGGAATGAACTCATTAAATCACTATGCTTATGGCACTGTGTCTCGTTGGTTTTATGAGGGTATCTTGGGTATAACGCCAAAAAAACCTGGCTTTTCTGAAATCCGTATTGAACCTCAGTTTGGGAATGAACTAAGCCATGCCAAAGGCAGTTATATTACTCCCCAAGGGGAGGTTAAGGTTGATTGGCAAATTACAAATAAGCAGCTAATCATAAACCTAACTGTGCCTAAAAATACTACCGCAGACATAGTATTACCTCAGGTTAATAATAAAACTATTACGTTAAACGAAGTAAGTACCGTAGCAACGTCACTGACCAATTTGGGTCCTGGTATTTATCAAATAACAGGACGTGTTCAACTGTAGATTTTCAGTTGCTGATTAAAGACAACAATACATCATGGACCAAATATACAATATTTGGAAAACTATCTTATTAAATCGATATTTATAGGAACAAATATGTTTACTTTATCTAGGTTAACTACTTCCCATAACAAATTTATAGCCAATAAAATAAAGCTGACGTTGTCAATCTTTGTGCTGATTTCAGTTGTGGCTTGTAGCAATTTAAAAGCGGCAACAATAACCAAAGAAAACTCGTCCGATAACAATGCGCTATTGCCAAATATTTTATTAATTTTATCTGATGATCATGCTTGGAACGATTATGGGTTCATGGGTCATGACATTGTTAAAACACCTACCTTAGATGAATTGGCGGCAGAAGGAGTGACTTTTAAGCGAGGCTATGTACCTACGGCACTATGTCGCCCATCTTTGGCCACAATTGCTACTGGTTATTATGCATCCCAGCACGGCATTACAGGGAATGATCCGTCACGTTTATTACCAGGTGGGAAGGGCGGGGAACTATATGAAAAACAGCGGTCTGAGATCATTGCAAAAATTGATCAAGTGTCGACTTTACCCCAATTGCTTAAGTCGAAGGGATATATGTCTTTACAAACAGGTAAGTGGTGGGAAGGCAGTTTTCAGCGCGGTGGATTTGACCGCGGAATGACGAGAGGATTTCCCGAAGAAGGCGGGCGTCATGGGGATGATGGACTAAAAATTGGCCGTGAGGGTGTAAGCATTATTACCGACTTTATCGATGAATCGAGTGCGGCAAACAAACCATTTTTTATTTGGTATGCCCCTTTTATGCCTCATGCTCCCCACACTCCACCGCAGCGTATTTTGAAAAAGTATGAGAACAAAGGGTTACCAATATCCATCGCTAAATATTATGCAATGATTGAATGGTTTGATGAAACAAATGGACAATTATTTAAACACCTTGAAAGAAAAGGTCTAAAAGACAATACCCTTATTGTTTATGTGTCAGATAATGGTTGGGTAACAAACCCTTCACAGACAGGGCGTTTTTTACCTCGCTCTAAGCAAAGTCCCGGAGAAAGCGGAGTTCGCACGCCGATTATGTTTGCCTTACCAAGCCAATTGAAAGCACAAATGCGGTCTGAAGTGGTTAGCAGTATAGATATTGTTCCAACTATATTGGGTGCTGCAGGAGTAGAAGTGCCGAAAGACCTACCGGGCATTAATTTATTTTCTAACATGAAAAACGAAACTTCGATTGAACGGGAAGCAATCTTTGGGGAAGGTTTTGCTCATGATATGGATGATCTAAGCGAGCCAGAGTCGACCTTATTATACCGCTGGGTGATAGATGGTAAATGGAAACTGATTTTAAGTTATGACGGTAAAAACGTGAGCTATCAAAAATATCATGAAGATGTGTTGTCTGGTCCCCGTTTGTACAACTTATTAGAAGATGAACACGAAACTAACAACCTAGCCAGAGAACATGCTGATGTAGTGGCTAGGTTGTCTAAAAAGCTAAATAATTGGTATCCAGTGAATAAACGCAAGGTTTTACAATAATATACGAACAAACGTGCCATTAAGAATATGAGGTGTAACTGTCTATGAGAAAAAAGATTACTATGAAAATGCTGATTACGAACTTTAAAACAATGCTATTTGTTGTGAGCTGTGGCTTACTAGCGGCATGCAATAATCAGGTTTCAACCAATAATAATACATCCCAGGAAGTAGATTTTTTTGCTGATAATGCGTTTGGTAATCCACTCGCTATCGTTCAGCATCCTGCTGGCGTGCATGCAAACGGCATTACATATGTTTCTTATCAAGGGCCTCTAGAAGATCCATATGTCGCTTCATATAACCATAACACAGGAGAGTGGAACGGTCCCTTTAAAGCTGGAGTGAGCGAAATGGGTAAGGACCCATCTCGTCCTAAAATAGATAATCACGGAAAGCCTACCATGTTAATCGATGATCTTGGTTACATTCATATTTTCTTTGGTGGTCATGGAGGTATGCCTAAACATGGTAAGAATTTATTGGGCAATCACCATTATGGACGCAATAAACATGTAGTGACAACAAAACCAGGTGACATTAGTCAGTGGCAAGAGTTAGATAACATTCCCGCTTTTGGCACGTATAACCAAGCGGTGAAAATGGATAATGGTGATATATATCTTTTTTATCGACATGGTGCCCACCGCAGTGATTGGGTTTATCAAAAATCCACTGATCACGGTCGGACATTTGATGCACCGGTATCTTTCTTGAAGCATAAAAAGCGCCAAGATATTAAAGCAGATGATAGTTGGTATGCTTGGGTTAGCAAAGGTCAAAATGACGATATTATTGTGTCTTACGACTACCATGTTTGCTGGAATAGTGATGCAGGTATTAACGGTAGAGGACATACAACAGAGCGCCATGATGCTTATTATATGGTTTTTGATACCAAAGGTGGTACTTGGCACAATGTTAAAGAAGAAAACGTAAACATTCCTGTTACTCGAGAAGTTGCTGACAATCAGACATTAGTCGCCAAAACGGGTGAAAATTGGACATTCAATGGCTCAGCACACTTAGATGAAAATGGGTATCCGCATATTGCCACTAATATAGGAAAAGACTTAGGGCACAAAACAGGAGGTCCTAAACAAACTAGTTATTTCCGCTGGACAGGGACCGAATGGGTAGGGGGGAATCCGGTTAATCCACAAACGCGACTAGACAATACTGTTTCTCGTGGCGACTTTTTTATAAATTCAGCAAACGAAGTGACATTCGCACTCGGTTATCAAGAACAAAATGATGGCGTGATTTCGTATTTTACTAGTGTTGATGGTGGAAAGTCGTTCAATAAGAGTCAGGAGCTGCTGCGTCGTGAAAATGCTGCTTGGGCGCTAACTGCACTTATTCAAAATTCCCATCCTGATGCACGAGTTATTGTGGCCGAAAAGCAAACAGGCAGTAATTGGCATAAATTATATTTGCTGGGGGATAACGGACCTGTAAAGCGCTTGATGCACGATGCTAAATTAAGAAACTAGGCGGCTTGTTAAACCAAGAAAAAGTGATATGTGGTTTCTTGGTTTACTTACCTATGATCGAACTCATCAGCACACTATGGTGTGCTAAATCAGTCGTATTTGATGTAGGTATTCAAAGTTGTATGAAATCAACCAATATCAAAAAGTGATACAAAGGGGAAGTATAGCAATGAAATCTGCTAACCATTTGTTCGATTTTGTGATTTATAAATTCCAAAGTCTTGTTTTAGCGTCTTTATTATTGCTATTTGCTCTTGTGTGTGCAGGATGCCTTTCTACCCATACCTATGAAGAAAATTCGGCGGAACATAGCTTTTCGGATAAACGAAAGGCGTTAATCGAAAAATTTTCAGTAAACGACAAAGTGTTTTCGTCATTGGCGGCTCAGATTGATCTGAACGATCCTGAAAGCAAAGACTATTGGCGTTGGCGCATAGATCAATACATGTACGGTCAGTATCCAGAGTATCAAGTGATTTATGATACTTATAAGCAAGGTAAAACATTTCATCAAATATACGGACTATTACCGGAAACGTTGGGACCTAAATCCCCATTGCCCACCAATATTCCTGATTTACCAGAAGGTTATTTCACAGAAAATTTGGAGGGTAATCCACATAGAGGCTGGCAACATGTGGAGGACGATACGGTTTATATCACATACCAAGGCCATTTGACTGATCCTTATATCGCCAGCTACAACCTTGTTTCTCATCAGTGGCAAGGCCCTTATAAAGCAGCAGAAAGCACACTGTCTAAAGGTGACAGAAAAATCGATAGTCACGGAAGGCCTATTATTGAAATGGACAGTAAAGGTCATTTGCATATTGTCTACGGTGGTCACGGCGGTGAGAGAGAAGATGGGCTTAATCCGTTTTCTATCGATACTCCCCATGCTGGAGGCAGAATGCTGCATGTAAAGTCTGAAAAACCTTATGACATTAGCAGTTTCGTTTATGTTAACGATATCACTCCATTTGCCTCGTACACAAAAAGCTATAAAATGGGAAATGGAGACATATACTTGTTTACTCGGACTGGTACGCATAAGTCTCCTTGGGTTTACTACAAAATGAAAAGTGGTCAGCAACATTTTGAAGAGCCCGTCATTATTACTTGGCCAACTCCACAGCAAGATAACCCAGTTAATGTAGATACCTTTTATATCAATCCTGTAAAAATTTCAGATACTGAAATCGCCATTAGTTTTCTTTGGCACGAATGTAACTTTAACGAGGTTCACAATAAAACAAACTACGGAAGGATAAACGCCTACTACATGAAGCTAGATACTGAAAGCGGTAACTTCCATAATGCACAGAATGAAGTATTGAGATTACCCATCACATTGAAACAAGCCAATGACAAAACATTAGCGTTTGATTCAACTAAGCGTGAGGAAACGCCATTTGGCACCAAGCCAATTATTTTGAAGGGGAGAACCCCCGCAGTTGCTTATGAGGCACGAACTAATGATTTTCGTGAGTGGAGAATGACTGCCTATAGAAATGGCGAATGGGTTCACAGTCTCCCGATGCCAGGTACAGTTAACAGAACTTTGCATGACAGTAATAATATTGAAATCATGAATATTGTTGACCTTGAAGTTTTAGACAAGATGGCAGAATCGTTAACTGCAGTGGTTATTTACAAAACCGACGATAACAAGACAATATTTGCAGAAGCTGAGAGTCATAACGGTCAAAACTGGCGTGTAACAGAAGAGCAGTTAAGCTTAAAAAATACTCGCATTCAAATGGAACCGGTTAAAAACATTATTAACGATACTGTTGCCGTTGTATTGAATATTAAAAAGGGAGTATCGCAGCGTTTGTATTTATGGCACGAAGGCAAATTTCGTGCACCACAGATTGACAAGTTTTAGTGTTTTGAACATTACGGAACAATTAAAGAAGAGAACTTTACTATGTTAAAAATGAAGAGTTGTGCTGTGCTAATCGCTTTCTTACTAGCGGGCTGTGATAATAATTCAAACAAAAATTTTACTGAAAATTCAAACGCTAACGCTGAGGCTAAGATAGATTCTAAAGCTCAAGAAGATGTGTCCTTGATTTATGAGTCATTTGAGGAGGGGGGGTGGAATGCGGCATCTCCACGAGGTTTTACACCGGGCTTAAATGCTGATTTAGAAAAGACCTTTATGTTTAATCAACATCAAGGCAAGCACGCTTTTAAAATAGAAAGCGAAATTGTACGAGAAGGTCGTCATGCTGCTAAATTAATTTGGCGCCACGAAAACCCTCAAGCTTATAATGGCGATAAAAATAAACTGGATAACGTCGACCGCAAGGCTATGTTTCATGGTTTTAAAACGGAAAAAGTGAAAGGGGCTGAAGCGTGGTATGGGTTTAGCTTTTATTTTCCATCTGAAGGCACTAAAGACGAACTCAATGATTGGTTATTTTTTCAAATTCACGGTAGTGCTGATAAACGTCTGAATGAGCATTCTCGTAACCCACCATTTAGTTTAACCCTTACCAGAGATGGCTTAAGAGGAAACTGGAAGTGGGATCCTTATGAATTAAGTCCGACAAGAAATGGAGATGGCACCGAGCATTTCGAAATTCCAGGCAGTAAAAATGATTATCTTGATAGGTGGGTTGATTTTGTCCTGCATGTAAAAGTGGATTATTCAGACGAAAAAAGCGGATTCATAGAACTATGGGTCGATGCTAAGAAAGTACTGAACAAACACAATGTTCAATTTGGTTATAACGATGACAAGGGAATATACCCCTCTTGGGGAATGTACTTTAATGGTGATTTAGGCGTTATGAAAAACGATCACTTTTTGTACCTTGACGCGATTCGAATGACTGATGATGTAAACGCTAAATATGAGCATGTGGCACCGGTTAAAGCCGTCACCAATATCAAATAGAAGATAATATAGAGTCATCAAGCTTACGTCTTACTTGACGCCAATATTATTGGGGTGAGCCTATATCACTTGCAACAGAGATAAGAGCGGTAAGCGACTGGTAACGACACGTCAATCATATCATCATTGATTAGACATTCTGTCCAGTCGCTGTTGTTAGATGGGAGAATCAAAAAACTATCTTTCGTCATATACTCTTGTTACTGGACCTTTGTCACCGATCAAATACATGCGACGCCAATTACTATTTTCTGGTTTCTCTGCCACAATAAACCGTGCATCAGGGTGGGCATTTCGAATAAATGAACTCGCGGCTGAACCTGGACTATCCAAGTTACTTAGCGACTTTGGACGTTTCAGTTCTTGTTCATCAGGTGTGCCAAGATAATCACCAAAACGCAACAAATCCTTTCCCTTGCTAAACGTGACACCAGAGTCATGACTTTCCCACCAGCTGACTCGGGTTTTATCTGTTTTAGAATCAATGCCACTTAATAAAAAGCGCACGTTGTCACCATCAGTTAAAAAGTCACCTCGACCAATTGGTAAACCGCTTTTGAACTTACCGAGCCAATTTTCTCCATCCCAAGTGAAATGTGAAGCGTGTTTTGGACCTCCTATTTGCCAGCCAATATCCTCACCAATATATGCGGCTATATGTGGATTTCCTTGTTTATCTACTTTAGTTGAACCATTGAACGTCCATAAATCTCCGGTATTTATGGCTAGTGCTTTTTCATCCGCTACTTCTTTAGAAATCGGTATATTAAGTGATTCACCTTTCACATTGCTCCACACATTTGATTTAGTATCAAATTTTGCAAAGTATAGGTTTTTTCTCTCAGTTGAATGTCCGCCGCGGTTATTGCGGGGGGCATCTTTATCCCAACAGAAGTGATAGTCGAAACCAATTACTATTTCATCATCTAAGCCTTTTGAAGCATAAGCATACCAACTATCTGTTCCAATATTGTCAGCACGACGTTTAGATTGTAAAAACGATACAGGCTCTGAAAAAGTGCGGCCATTGTCGATGGATTTTTGATATACCCAGTTGCTTCGATGTGCACCATGACGATAAAACAAATAAATATCTCCGTTATCCATTTTTATTGCTTGGTTATAAGTACCGAATGGAGGGATGTTGTCTACGTCTTCCCAGCTTGAAATATCTAATGGTTTTTTTGATACGGAGTGCTTGTTTTCACCAGAATGAGTACCTGAACCAAGTGGGTTTTTACCATGTAATGCTTCTACACCACCGTGACCACCGTAAAATATATGAATATAACCCGCATTATCAATAATGAGGGTAGGTTTGCCGTGGCTGTCTATTTTTTTGTTAGGATCTTTACCTAAAACGCTGGTTCCGGCCTTAAACGGACCAATCCATTGTTTGTTGGTATGGTTGTATGCTGCTACATATGGATCTTCCAGTGTTCCTTGGTAAGCAACATACGTAATACCATTGCGATGCTCCCCCGCTGGATGCTGAACAACTGCTACACCTTCACCCCAACCGTTATCGGCAAAATATTTTTTTTCTACCTTGCCTTGGGCGTCTTTTATCCCAGCTGTGAATAGCAGTCCTAACATAATAATAGAGAGTGACACCTGCCTAATAATCATGACTTTTCCTTCAGATCAAATCGTTATTAATTATTGCGAAGTAGCAATAAATTGTTAGTTAAATACGTTAATTAAGGGCAAACTTAGAAGGCTTATACGGTTGTTGATGTGTAAGCCTTAGTTTAAAAATGATTCAGTTATCGACTCTAAACTCTATGCGCTTAACTGGCGTCTACGAATTAACAACAAAACCGCTGCAATCGACAATAATGCAATTCCTGAGGGCTCTGGTACAGCAACTTGAGCTTCAATATCATTGAAGTTCACATCTTGAGCGGTAACAATTAAGCTGCTAAATAATGGCGTGTTGATATTCGTTAACGCGGTAAATTGTAATTCACCTAATTGAAATGAAGTACCAACGATATCGGTTATTCCGTACAAGAAAGAGGCTTGCATAATTAAGGTATTGGATAAGTACGTAAATGCGTCTCCAAATGCACCAAAGTTAACGATTTCATCTGAATCAAGCCAGCTATTGTCTACAAACGCAAGTTGTGAATCATCAAAAACAAAATCTAATTCTAAAAAGTCAAGATTTGGATTTAGCTCATTGACAAAAATATCAACTGTGACGACATCGCCCATGTTATAGCTATTTTGGTCTGTTTCGGTGCTGATTAATCCGGCATTAGCGTTAATCGCTAACGTTAAGGAAAATATAAGTATTAAAAATTTCATTTTTTTACCTTTTTATTGCGAGTTGTTTAAAACAATTATCTATTAACTGAATGCGGTTAAACTTTGAAACCATAAACATGTTTAACCGTCAATCCAGTTACTTTTTCGTCTATCTACTGCATTTTTGCGTCAGTCACTAAAATCATGGTGTCACCAAATACTTAGGTTTCACTGACGTTTAGACTGTGCCTTCTTGTTTATAGATCTAATTTATGTCAGGCTCTTATTCATTCGGCTTTACCTCACATCGAGCTCTTGAACACAAGCTGGTAAAGCCTCTAACGTCACGGCTGTTTACTTCGCCATCCCCATTAAAGTCATAATTCAAATTAGTTATTTGTCCGTTTCTCACTTTAAGGGTAAATGTTCGCATATCATATTTATCGACGTCCCCATCATTATTTAAGTCGCCAAAAATACCCACTTCAAAAATCAGTGATGCTTCATTTGTACGGCCTTTATCGTCAGTAACAATGGCTTTAGCAGTATGTGTTCCTTGTGTTAAACCTAATAGTTCAGACTCATAAAATTCACCGCCCCAAACAAAGGGGGCTTCATAAAGCTCACGAACGAACTCTTCGTCAATATATAGTCCTACTATCACTTCACTCGTTTCTTCTACGGTGCCAATATCGACAGATAGTGAGAAGCTGTCGTATCCACCTGGCAAAGAAATGTTGGATTTATCAAAGGTAATAGTAGGTGCAGGAGAAGGTAAAACAATCAATGTCATGCTTGCTTCTCCTTCTAACCCTTCGCTATCTAAAGCTACTGCGGTAAAAGTATGCTCACCAGCAAGTAATGGGTTAGGATTTGGTTCATGACATGGACTAGGGATTGGATCTTGATCACAGCTAATCCAGCCCATGGCCCCCAATTCGTAAGGTGCATATTTATGACCAAAATTCCACACCGGTTTAGTGTCAACACGCACAAGTTCACCATTTCGGTATAAGGTTACAGACACTATCGAGCGGCTTTCAACTGGTGATTCTGCACTTAATGTTAACCCGAATTGTTCATACCCTTCCGTCATCTCATATACATCTTTAGGGAATGTAATAATAGGGGGTTTAGGTAAGCCATTGACTACCAGTTTCATCGTTGCTTCGCCTGTTTCGCCTGCGCTATCAAGTGCTACGGCAGTGAAAGTATGCTCACCTTCTCCAAGTGGGTTAGGATTTGGAGTATGGCAGGGGGTAGGTACCGGATCTTGATCGCAACTAATCCAGCCCATAGCGCCAGTCTCATAAGGCTTATACTTATGACCAAAGTTAAATGGTACGGATGTATCTTCGCGGACAAGTTCACCGTTTAGATATAGAGTAACCGATTCAATCGTTCGATCTTCACTCGATGGTTGAGCGTCGATGGTGATACCTAATTGTTCAAAACCCAGCTCAACATTCATCGAAGACTGAGGAAATGTAACAATAGGTGCTGTAGCGTTAACCGTTAACTGCATATAGGCTGTTGCTGTTTGACCTTCACTATCAAGGGCTACCGCCTTGAATGTGTGTACACCAGAACTTAATGGATTTGGGTTTGGAGTATGATCTTCTCTCCAACCCATAGCACCAGTTTCATGAGGTTTTGAACCGTGACCAAATATATAGGGTAGAGTGTTATCAACCCGTACTAACTCATCATCAATGTATAACGTTACCGATTCAATAGTACGATCTTCAACAGGGCTTGATGCTGTAATTGTCAGAGCTAATTTTTCATAACCTTGCTCAACAGTCATTGATGATTCCGGAAATGAAACATTTGGACGAGTAGCATCCGCTTCAATATCTAAATCAATTATTTGTAGATGAAGAGGCATTGCATTACCGGAAGTACGTTCCATCAAGTAGTAATACACTTTGCCATTTTTTACATAAACCGTACCATGGTCAAATACAGGACCTTCAGTTTCTTCGTAGACTCGTTCGAAATCACTTGTACCACCCACTGCTTTTTCAACAAAGGGACGACCATTTTTCAAGCCTATAATATAAATATTGTCACCCGCCGTATAAATATTGGATGCGCCAACAAAGTTTGTATCTATTATGAATTCTTCAGCACCTGCTGGTTTATAAGAATGTATATAAACTTGTTCGAAGTCAGGTCGAGTACGGTCTGTTGAGCGAACTAGGCTAATTATATGCACATCACCTTTCTCGGTAACTGTCCAATCAAAACTGCCAACAATATAAACTGAGTTCGGTTCTTGGTGAGAGATGTAATCGCCAGGCTCAAACACCTTGATTTCGTCAGAGTTAACTAAAGGCCATGTCATCGGTTCGCCTTTATGATTTTTCCAATCGCCAAATCCTTCAGGATGATCTGAGTAGGCGTAATAGACACCGTTTTGGTATAGGTATCGATCATTGTTATCATTGCTTCGTTGTTGGAAACCTACCCGCAGCTTACCATTTACGTATTTCATGTTGCCGTATAGACCCCAGTTATAGGCGTTTCCATGATTCGTTTTTTGATTTTTATGGTTAAACGGGGTAAACGTAGACCACTTTTGCTCAGTTGCGTCATAACGATTAAAATAATAGGCACCGTTATTATTCCCACCCCAACGCATGTATAGTAGTAAAGTGCCGTCTTTGGTTTCAAAAAATTTTGGGTAAGTTAACGCGGAAAAGTTATCTCTATCGCCTAAGTCTCCAGTCATTACAAGGTGTTTATAATCAACATATCCTGTACTTAGGTCGGTTTGGCTGATCTCGCTGGTATCTTCTACAAACTGCTCCAACGTGAACTCTTCATCTGGCACTTCCGCAGCCCCAGCCACTGAAAAACTATATCGAAAATAGTCATCTTCAAATTTGCCATCATATTTAGTGTTGTCATAAGCATGCATGTCATACACCATATGAATGGTGCCATTTAAAGGACTTACCGCTAAACCAATAGTGTTATGTGATTCACCAACCCACCAGTCCCCCCTAAAACCGGTATGGCGATGGGGAAATTCAATGGTCTTAACAGTGCCAGTTTGACTGTTATAGCGTGATAACATGACATGGCGATCATCTTTGCCACCTCGATACCAGGTCATAAAAACATAATGTTTATATGTTTTAACGCTATCACCATGGGCCGAAATGTTTTTACCAAAATGATAGTCGTAAAGTTCCGAACCATTATCCGGCGCATTAAAACCCACTTTTTGACCGTCAAAATGTAACCCTTGGTCAGTAATTTTTACTTCGCTTTCCAAGGTGACTTCTGCTTGGGCGCAAGAAACTGAAACACCAATTGACGATGTTAATAGCCATAAGTATTTGAGCATAGACCTGCGTTTGTTTGTTATTGACATAGTTTTTACTCTGATTTGAAGATAAACGATACGCAATGCTGCCTTATACTATTTAATGGAAAAAATCACATTAAGTCTAAATAGGTCAATCATTGCGATATTAGGGGTCTCAAAGCCAATATTTAGCCACTTACTCAGTGATGATAAATATTGTTAACGCTTATTTAACAAAATAATGATAACAAAATATTTAAAATAATCATAACATTTCAATAACAATCTTATTCGGTCTTGTATGGTCTATGTGTTAATTGTTGATTTTATTATGAAAGTTGATTAAATGTATTACCGAAAGCAGTGGTCTTCCTAATACTTGACGTCAGATGTTAAATTATTTATCTCCCTGCTCAATAAACATGAAGTTGACTAGCCCTTTTAAATCGCTGTGGGCTACGTATTCATTGGCCTGTACGTGGTTTTAGAAAAATCTAAACAATACGTTAACATTTTTATTGCTTAAAGATTTCTATGTGCGGTGAGTTTAGGTGAGTGATTTTGATATATTTTGATTGTAATGCTGTTGACTGTGATAATTAATCTCTTATAAAAATAAAACAATTAATGCTTTCACGTCGTAGATGATTTTTAATTGTTTCTTCAATTAACTGAGGCTAAATTATTCGCTAACTTTGGTTTGTTATGAAAAGAGGGTGCATTGGATGGGAAATTCTCATCTAATAATTTTTTTAAACTCTGCTCCACGGCTTTATATTTTTTTTGGCCTGCAACGTTTTCGAACGCCACAAGATCATCTTCATGTAGATATAATTCTTTAAACAATATGTTTTGGTTGTCAGCATTGCGCCATTCGGTATAACGCCAAGTTCCATCTGTCACGCTTACCCCCATACGCTTTTTACCACGTGTGAATAAGCTATAAGCGGCTTTGTCCCATGGCATGTCTGGTTTATCTAATAAGGTAATGAGGCTTTTACCATCCGTTTTAGGCAAAGGTAAGCCTGCGGCCTCGGCAATGGTCGGAAATATATCGATATTTTCAATAAGCGCCGAAGATGTTACACCTGCTTTGCGGTTTTTGTGCGCCGTTTCGCGACTGATAATTAATGGAACGCGCGTATCTAGTTCCATATTAGTGTGTTTATTCCAAGCACCATATTCACCAAGTTTATAACCATGATCACTCATAAACACTATCATTGTGTTTTCCCGGAGATTAAGCTCATTAATAGCTCGCATCACTTTACCAACTTGTGCATCCATATAGCTCACTGACGCATAATAAGCATGGATCAAGGTCTTGGTTAATTCGTCACTAGTATCCCCTTCTTTTGGAATACCTCCGTACATTCTTAATTCATTCCAGTTAGTTAAGGCTAAAGGGTACATATGTTTTGGCTTGTTTCGACTAGGTACGGAAAATTGATCTCGGTCGTACAAATCCCAATATTTTTTAGGAGCATTGAAAGGTAAGTGCGGTTTACTAAACCCCACTACCATTAAAAACTTATCGTTCTTTACTTTCTTTAACGTTTCAATTGCATCGATAGCTACTTTGCCATCTTTATAAAAGTCATCCTCGACTTCCCCTGCTTCATAGGCAAATTTCTTTTCTTTATTACCAGCAATAGTATAAAAGTTATCGAGCTTTTTAATGTGTGTTGTCCAGTTTTCCTGATCATCGGTAACACTGTGGTAAACTTTACCAATACTGATGGTTTGGTAGCCGTTTTCCTTAAATAATTGGGGCATAGAGACAATATTTGGCTGATTTGGCCGCAAACGACCGGCTCTATCTATACTATATAAGCCCGTGGTTTCTGGGCGTAACCCGGTCATGATGCTGACGCGAGAAGGGCCACATATGGCTTGTTGCGCATAAGCTTTAGTAAATTTTACTCCTTGCTTCGCTATTTTATCAATATTAGGACTAATTACATCGTTATTGCCATAAGTGCCTAAATCTACTCGTAAGTCATCGATTAAAAAAACCACTATATTTGGTTGTTTTTGCGCGGCATTTGCGTGAACTGTAATGCTCATCGATAGAGCTAAAACTGCCATAACTGAAAACATATGATTAATTTGCTTAGCCATGACAGTTTTTCCCTTACTCATTGGTATTTATTGCTCTTCTTTCCACTTAACCATTTCTGAGGCCGCTAATAACACAGCGCCTACACCATATAATTGTGAATCTGTCTTCTTAACTGGGTCTGGTGACTTACCTACGTGTTGTACCCAATTCACTCGGCCATTTTCAGCGATTGCTTTTTCTATTGCTGACCAACCTTTTTCAACGACTTGTTTTGACTTTTCATCTTTTAAGATGCCATTGTTTACGCCCCAAGCTAAGCCAAAAGTGATAAAGCCAGTTCCACTTACTTCCGGTGTTTTCACTTTATTTGGATCCATTAACGATGCCGGCCAGTAACCTTCTTCAGTTTGTAATTTAAGTAAACCCGCTGCATTCTTTTTATATAATTCAATATAGCGAGATTTAGATGGATGACCGTCAGGTAACTCGTCAATGATTAAAGGTATTGCAGCAAACACCCAACCATTTCCTCGCCCCCAAAAAACGGGTTCGCCATTGTCACTTTTCAAATCGAAATAGCGACTGTCACGGAAAAATAATCCATATTTATCAGAAAATAAGTAATCGGCACTGGCCCAAAACTCTTTATCTGCATATTCAAAATATTTAGGATCACCTGTAATATTGCTCATCTGCAACCATGCGCGAGGTGCCATAAATAGTGCGTCTGCCCAGCACCAGCGAAGTTGACAATTACCTTCCAAATGGACTTTTCCTGAGCCAGAAGACGTTTCGTCTAACATCTCTAATCCTACTTCAGGCTTATTCGCCAAAATCATATCGAATACAGCTTGAGTTGGCTTGATTGCATCTTTATTTTTAGTTTGCTCTGCCAACCATAGGTAGGTTTGGGCGATGGTATGGTCATCTGCATGATAAGGGCGGTCTAACAACAATTCATAGTTTTCCTGTTCAGCCATTTTTTCCATAAACTCTAGGAACGATTGATTTTTTGTCGTTTCTGTCCAGCGAGTTAATCCAATATAAAAAGCTGCTTGGATCCAAAATTTTGCGTTTTCAGACTTGGCACGGTGCGACTCTGGAATATAGTTTAAATTTCCTAATTGTCCGATTTGCCATTGGCCTGCGCGATCACCTATGTCTTTGGCTGATTGGCGAATGGTTTGAGCCGAGATGTTTGCGTGAGTTTGCTCCTGTTCTACACTGATTTGTGTAGTTGCGGACTGTTCTTTGTCACATCCAGCCAATAATAAACTGACTGTCAAAGGTAATATTGCTAATGTTTTTTTGAAGTTTTGCATAATATGTCTCGTTATCGTTTACTACTTTTATCTTTTTGACTGAGTAATTACTAAGTGCACTTATAGTAATTAAGGTTGTAATAATAAATAATTTTTCTTTATTGGTTGCTATTGTCCATATTTAGGCTCGGCTTGATGTCGAATATTGATAAAGTTATCTCTTTGTTTTACTTCTTGAGTTCTTTGTTCTTCATAAGTTTTTATGTATTGATCAACCTTCTGGCTGAGTTTCGCTACAACATCTTGGTGAAGCTCAGAATTGATTAGATTGTATTTTTCTTGCGGATCATTTTCTAAATCATACAACTGCTGAAATTCATTCTTATAGAAATCTATATATTTCCATTTTTCCGTTCGTAAACCGACAGTAGGGGGGATGAAGGTTCTTTTAGGTTGGTACATATGTTCAAAGAAGAATTCGTCACGCCATTCTGTTTTGTTAGGCCGGCTCAATAGTGGAAGCAAACTCAGACCTTGATAACTTGACGGAGCATCAAGGCCTGCTAAATCGACAATAGTTGAAGGAATGTCAATATTTAATGCCATTTTCTCTACTTCCTGAGTTTGCGTATTTTTGCTTCGTGGATCATAGATAATTAGTGGTATACGTAGATCTTCTTCCCAGCCAAACCATTTGCCAGCTAATTGGCGCTCATTAAGATTGTAACCGTTGTCACCCATATAAATGATTACAGTATTATCGGCCATACCTGTTTCTTCTAATTTTTGATAGATCATGCCAACCGCTTTATCTACTGCGCTAATTGCACGATAATAACGTTTCACCATTCGTTGATATTTTTTAGGGGAATCGTAACGCCATTTCCATCGTTCACGACCAGTGGAGCGTTTTAAAAATTCCGGTAGCGCTTGGTAAGTGGCATCGTCTGAAAACTTGGCTGGTGGTATAGTGACATCTGCGTACATGCTTTCAAATTCTTCAGGATAATGGTACTGATCCTCTAAATCTACATCGTGAGCGTGAGGATTCCAAAAGTTAACGGACATTACCCAAGGGGTAGCAGAGTTACTTGATTGCTCAATAAATTCTTTTGCTAGTTCTGCTATGTAATATGTTTGTGGCAACGTTTTGCCTTGATACTGTTCAGTTTTAGATTGTAATAGCGGTTTAAAAAAATCAAACCTGTCTTCGTCTTTACCAGAAAGACCAATTTCATATTTACCAACAAATGCAGAACGGTAACCACCTCGTTTTAGGACTGCCGGGTACATGTTGGCTGATTCTTTACTTCCTGTTTTTGGACGCCCAAAGGTAAAGTCATGAGTTCGTTCAGTTAATCCTGTTAATATGCTAACTCTGCTAGTGGCACAAATAGGTGTTGTGACAAACGTGTTTTTAAATACTACGCCCTTATTGGCTAATTCATCCAAATTAGGAGTTTGGATTATAGGATGGTATTTACCTAGCATATCCCAACGGTGATCATCTGCTAAAACAAACAATATATTAGGTTGGGTGGCGCCAACCGTTTCCTTTTCCATGCTGGCGGTACAAGCATTGAGCATACTTAGTGCGACCAACATAGATAAAACCATCTTAATCTTTTTACTTAAACTAAAGTTGAGGTTGTGATGAATTTTTGTACCGGTATTCATTATGATGACTCGTTCATATTATTTAAAACTATCGAACTAACTTGCGTTATATCATTTGCGAAAATTGCTCAGAGGAGATGTTTCGTTTAAGTGTATTACACAAATTTAACTATTCAGTCACAATAACAAACAATTCCAGTCAAATAAACTCATTAATAGACTTTCCCCCCTTATTTTTGTGCTTAAAAACATGGAATAAGTTATTTTCTTCTTCGTTATAACTAGTCAATAAGTTTTTAAAAGTTCGAATGTTCAGTTATGAAGCTATTGATAATCGATAGCGATAAATTGTTGTGCAGGTACTATAGATGTGCCACTTCATAGGTTCTATTTCGCGCGACTCGAAATTGATACATCTAAAAATATTAAGCTTAAAAGCGCATTAATGAAGGGGCGTGATTTAGAAAATAATAACCATGATTTAAAATGCTTTAAATATATCGGTTTTGATAGTAAACTATTTTCTGTTGTATTTTTGTTGCGTTATTGTATCTCAATGTTAATTGAATTCGACGATTCAAATATTGAGTAAACAAGATGAACAGATTGTATTTGAGGAGCTTAAACAGATTTGATTGTTCAAGTTGTTCCTGTCGAATCTATAAATGAGACATATGAAGTTCTGTTGGCACTGAGGAAAACATTTTATGAAAAATCTTATTATTAAAAAGCCATTAGCTTCTTTGGTCTCAAAAACTTTGTCAGTACTGGCTGCCATGACGATATTCGTAAGCTTTCAATCCTCTGCAGTTAAATGGGAGGCAGAATGGATATGGCCTAAACAAAAAGTTAGTTTGCCCAATAGTTGGTCGGCTTTACGCACTGAGGTTGATATTGATAACGCTAATTCTACCGCGACAGCTTATATTAGCGCAGATAGTAAATATTGGCTGTGGATAAATGGTGAGTTAGTGGTTTTTGAAGGAAGTTATACTGGCGGGCCGACACCAGTAAAGCCTTCGCCACGGGTTGATGGTTTCCCCATCGCTTCTAACAAATATTACGATCAAATAGACATTAAAAAGTACTTAAAAAGTGGAAAAAATACGATTGCTGCCCTCGCTTGGTATTATGGTGACAATGGACAAAAAGGTACGCATATCTCAAGCGGAAATGCGGGGTTTATTTTTCAAGCAAAAGTTGGCGAGCAAACCATTGTTTCTGATTCTACATGGAAAGCCCATGCCCATGAGGCTTATTTGCCTGTTGAAAAAATGGTGCCGTTTCGTGTAGCTGCTTGGAGTATAAATTTCGATGCCCGCAAAGCTTTGGGGGATTGGAGCAGCAATGCATGGTATTTACCGGGGTATGATGATTCAAGTTGGTCAAATGCTAAAGGAGGCCGTAAGCCACCACGAGCGCCATTCTTCAACTTATTTCCTAGTGAGATTCCTCCTCTCAACAATCACGGCTTAACAAATTGTGTAAACTTTTCGGATGCTAAATTTCCGTTTGTTAGTGACGGTAAAACAATAAATTGCCAATTGGATTTTAATAAAAACTTTACCCCTTATTTCGATATAGATGCGCAGGAGGGGATGAAAGTTCATATCAAATCTAATATGCGCCTAAGTACCATAGAAACCTTTTACACTGCTAAGCAAGGCCGTCAGCAGTTTGAGTCTTACTCATGGACCAATGGGCGGATTATCGAATACACATTTCCGAAAGGGACAATCGTACATGACCTTAAGTATCGTTGGACCGGAGTCGGGGAAACCCCTGGCCATTTTGAAACAGATGATCCTTGGCTATCCCGAATATGGCAAATGGCTGAAAATACCCTGTACATATGTGCCCGTGACAACTTTATGGATACGCCTGATCGCGAACGGGGTTTATGGATTGGTGATGTTGCAGATCAAGCGAGTTATTTGTTTTATTCAATGGATAAACCCGGTCGAGATTTATTAAAAAAAGCCATTAAAGAAACACTAGCATTCAGTGATTCTGAAAGTGGTATTTTTGCTGGATTAGGCCCTGGAAGATTCCGTGAATTACCCGCGCAAAGCCTGCAATTTATTGAGCAAGGTATTTGGCATTATTATTTTAATACTGGTGATAAACAAACTTTAGAGTTTGCTTATCCTTATGTGCACCGTTATTTAACGTTATGGGAAATAAAAGAAAACGGTTTAGCCACATTTAGAAGTGGTGCTTGGAAATGGACAGACTGGGGTCCTCAGGAGACTATTGACTATTCTGTAATTCAAAATGCTCTGTATTACAGCGCATTGATTTCAGCGCGAAAGATGGCTCAAGAACTGGGAAATGATACTTATTTAAATTTTTACAATAATCGTATTCATACCATTAAAAATGCGTTTCGACAGAAGTATTGGCACGACGGTTTTTACAGTAGTGATGTTAGCAAGTTAAAAGACGATCGCGCGAATGCGATAGCTATTCTGTTTGGTTTAGCGACCCCCGATCAATACCAGCAAATCGTTGATAATGTATTAATACCCAATCAATTTGCCAGTCCTCATTTTGAGTGGATGGTATATAACGCCATGGCAATAGCTGGGCGTTATGATGATGCGCTCGCCCGCATGAAGCAGCGTTACGCCAAGCAAGTCAATAACCCTGCGTTATCTACCTTGGCTGAGTATTTACCTAGTGGCGGTACTGAGAATCATGCGTGGAATGCACCAAGCACGGTATTGAGTCAACATATTGCCGGTATTTCACCAACTTCGGTGGCGTGGAAAAGCTATCAAGTGATGCCTAATATGGCGCATATGAATAGGATTCAACAGAAAGTGCCCAGTGTCCAAGGCAATATCGAGTTTGAAATAACACGCGAACCAAGCTCTATTCAAATACAGCTTCAATCGCCTAATAACACCTTAGCTTTAGTGGGCGTGCCTAAGCAATATTTCGATATTGATAAGATTTTGGTTAATGGCAATACCGTATGGCAGCAAAGTAAAATATTGAAGGGCATCCAGGGAGTTAAATATGTGGGAGAGGACGACAAATACATGAAATTTGAAGTTATGCCTGGTAACTGGACGATAGACGCAAATAATTAGGTAAATGCCTCAATCATAAAGTTGATGTTCAAGGTCAACTAAAGCAGTGGAATCTAGGCTTAATAATGCTGTGGTAAAACAAAAACGTCATTTAACCAATTGAGAGTGTTATGAAAATTAGTTTTAAAAGCATATTTTCAGCGTTTTTAGCGCCTAGTTTGTTGCTCTCCGTTTGTCAGGCTGAAAATTTATCAATTAGTGAATTTGCAGACCCTGCAAAAAATTACTTACCTAAAACCTGGATGCACGCCATGAATGGGAATCTTAGTAAACCCGGTTTTACTGAAGATTTTAAAGCCATGAAAAATGCAGGGATTGGTGGTGCTATTTTCTTTCATGTGC
This sequence comes from Aliiglaciecola sp. SL4, assembly GCF_041538045.1. Taxonomy (NCBI): domain Bacteria; kingdom Pseudomonadati; phylum Pseudomonadota; class Gammaproteobacteria; order Alteromonadales; family Alteromonadaceae; genus Aliiglaciecola; species Aliiglaciecola sp. SL4. The sequence goes on from NZ_JBGOSE010000008.1 coordinate 45,697, forward strand.
ATAGACGCAATAAGCCTTACTCATCAAGAGGGCCTGTTCGATTTAATACTAAAGAGTTTATCGATACTTTAGTACATGCCGCTGCTGAGGCGGATAAAAACGATATTGAATTTGGTGTACATAATGCAGATGGTTGGACATCAAGCGGTGGCCCTTGGGTGACACCAGAAATGTCGATGAAACGTATTACTTGGTCAGAGCATGCAGTGCAAATAAATCAAGAGGGTACTGAAATCCTTCCGCCCCAGCCAGGTTTTTATCAGCAGTTTTATCGTGATGTTGCAGTTATCGCCCTACCTGCAAATCAATATAACCAAAGTAACGCTTTTGCCAATGCAAAAGTCACTGCTTCAGACCCTACATTAAATGCTGATGTGCTTACTGACAACGACTGGGATAGCACATTAACTTTCAACCCAAACAAAGCTAATAACTATTGGGTGCAAGTTGAAGTGGATAAGCCCACCACCTTGCGCAGTTTACATATTGAAACTCCTGATCGGCATGGTGATGCTACATTAAAAACGTCAAATGATGGGATTAATTTCACCACTGTGGTGGAGAAGTTAAGACGTCCTCGTCCAGGTGCTAGATTATGGGCTTTTAGCCCGCAACTGGTGAGTGAAAAAAATGATGGCTATACAGCTAAATATTTTCGTTTAGTGTTTGATAAACCTATTACCCTTAAACGTTTTGACTTATGGTCTGTGCCAAGAATCAATGATTGGTTTTCAATGAATTCGATGGAGCGTGGTCGCCTCAGTCTTGCACCCAAAATAAATCCAGAGGCCATTACCCAAGCAAAAGATGTTTTAGTATTAAATCGCGGTGAGTTACCCAAAGATGGAGTTAAATTACCCAAAGGAGATTGGCGAATTCTACGTTTTGGTTACACCAGTACCGGTGCTTATAACGTGCCAGCAACGGTTGAGGGCGAAGGTTTAGAGATTGATAAATTTGATTCCAAAGCGCTGCAATTTCACTTTGAACAATTTGTTGGGAAATTACTCAAAAAAGCCCAAGCTAAAGGTATTAAATCATTAAAAACCAGCGAAATAGACAGTTATGAAGTTGGTGGTCAAAACTGGACCCAAGGTGTCGATCAAAGTTTTAAAGCAAAATTTAATTATGATTTTATCCCTTGGTTGCCGTTATTAACCGGCCGCGTGATTGAATCTTCCGAACATACGGGGGCGATTTTACAAGAGTATCGTCAGCACTTGTCCGACTTAATGGTTGAAAACTACTTTGGAGAATTTACCCGCCTCACCAAACAATATGGTTTGGAATCTTACATTGAGCCTTATGGTTGGGGACCGTTTGATGAATTGGCATCAGGGGGCAAAGCAGACCGTTTAATGGGCGAGTTTTGGGTTAAATCACCGTTTGGAGATAAGAGCAATACCTATCATGGTCGTACTAGTGCTGCTATTTCATCAGGTCATATCTACGGAAAAAAGATAATCTCTGCGGAATCTTTTACGTCAATAAACGCTGTAAATTGGAAGGGCCACCCTTATTATTATAAACACCATGGTGACCATATGTGGGCACGAGGGATTAACGAAACTATGTTCCATCGTTTTGCCCATCAGCCTAATAATCATATTAAACCTGGCATGACGATGGACTCGATCGGCTCGCATTTTGATCGCACTCAAACCTGGTGGGATAATGGCGGGGTAGAGTGGTTTAAATATTTAGCCCGTGGATCATACTTATTGCAACAAGGTGTACCTGATGCCGACTTTTTAATACATGTAGGCGATGTGGCTCCGGTACGAGGTAATAGTTCTGCTACCGTACCTGCTGGCTTTGGTTTTGATTTAACCAATAGCGATGTATTACTTAATCGCATAAGTGTAAAAAATGGTTATCTAGTTTTACCCGAAGGTACCCGTTATAAAGCCTTGTACTTAAGCAAAAGCAACTACCTTCACGCCAAAACCTTAAAACGCATACAAGCGTTAGTGGCCGCAGGGGCAACGGTAATAGGTAATAAACCCAAAGAAGTGATTGGTTATAGTGAATGGCCAGAAAAAGCTGAATTTAAACAAATTGCTGATCAACTTTGGGGAGATACGCCAAATACCATCAAAGCTTACCAAAAAGGGCTCGTTAGCAGTTATAGCCTAGAAGAGACAATCACTCAGCTCAAACTACAGCCAGACTTGGTGATAAACGACAAACCAGTGAAGGTTTTTGCAAAGCGCCGTATTGATGGCAATGACTTATATTTTTTCCATAATGAAAAACCAGAATTCCAACAGGTCACTGTGGATATCCGCGATGACCAAAGTGAAAGAAAAAGTACCCCTGAAATTTGGAATAATACTGATGGCACTATTGAAAAAATCAAAAATGTCAGCCGACAGGGTAATCGTATCATCATTGATTTAGCTCTTGAGCCATATGCTAGTCGCTTTATTGTGATCCGTCGTGATAATCAACCCCCTAAATATACAGGAACACATTCACAACTGGTTAAAGACTTATACCTAAGCAGTGTAGAAGAAACACAGACGAAGGAACTAAAAGGCCCATGGAACATTGAGTTTGATCCCAATTGGGCCGGTCTTGGTCACGTCACTTTTGATTCTTTGCAAGATTGGAGTACCCATTCGGAAGAGGGGATCAAACACTATTCTGGCACAGCCCATTATTCGAAAAGCTTTGTTTTAAGCCAACAACAAGTGACCGCAAATAAACCTGTATATCTCGATTTAGGAGACGTACAGCAAATTGCCGAAGTCACCCTCAATGGAAAAAAATTAGCTACTTTGTGGAAACCGCCTTTTGCCCTTGATGTTAGCAACGCGCTCGTTGCTGGTAAGAATCAACTTAAAGTCGCCATCACTAATACTTGGGTGAACCGTTTAATCGGTGATGAAGCACTACCCGATACCAGTGGTTACAGTATGGTTGGCGATACCGTTCCTTGGCTGAACAATAATGAAAAGCCCCCAACAAGCGAACGTGTGACCTTCACAGGTTATAACTTCTTTAAAACCGAACAATCCAAAGTATTACAAAGTGCAGGGCTGTTAGGGCCAGTGAGGTTGATACATAAATAAACATCGACTTCATTAGTAGATAGCAAAGGTTAAAGTTTATGTTATGAAAAGTATCATCATTTATTTTTAGAGGGCTAGCGTTTATGCGGCTTAGCATCGTGATGATAGACGTAACGCTATAGGTAAATAAAGTATTGCTTCTTAAGAAGTTTTTAATAAAAGAGAAAAATAGACATGAAAAATAGCGTCTTCTTTGTTTTGGTAAATATATTACTGTGTGCTTGTGGAGCAAGTGCTAACGCTCCTAGCGAAGCGGAAGTATTTTCCTCTGCGCATACTACACCTAATGTGCTTATGATTGTGATTGATGATCTTGGCTGGTCTGATGTGGGTTATAACCAAACCACTGACTTACTTGAAACACCCAATATTGATGCCTTAGCGCAACAAAGTCTGAGTTTTGATAACGCATATGCGGGTGCCGCTAATTGTGCCCCAAGTCGCGCAGTTTTGATGTCAGGTCAATACGGCCCCCGTCATGGCGTGTATACCGTATCGCCTTCGGCACGCGGTAATGCTAAAGCCCGAAAGCTTATCCCAATTAAAAACCAGAGGGGTTTAAAGACCCAAGTCATCACCATGGGGGAAGCCCTTAAAAGTGCTGGCTATGCTACGGGGACTTTTGGAAAATGGCATCTAGGGGCTGATCCTGATAAACAAGGTTTCGATAAAAACGTGGCAGGTAGTCATCAAGGCATGACTTTCCACTATTTTAGTCCTTACAATCTACCTAATATAAAAGATGGACCTAAAGGAGAATACCTTACTGACCGTTTGACCACAGAAGTGATTAATTGGATCAAAACCCCAAAAGACTCTCCATTTTTTGCTTACCTCCCTTACTATACGGTACATACGCCGCTGCAAGCACCAGAGCAGGTGATTGAAAAATACCGTAAAAAGGGCATCAAAGGTGAGGATGCTAAGTATGCGGCTATGGTGGAATTGATGGATACTAATGTCGGCCGTATTTTAACTATGTTACAAGCCGAAGGGTTATCTGATGATACTCTGGTTATTTTCACATCTGATAATGGAGGTTACCGAACGACTTCTTTTCCAACTCCCATCCGTGCTGGAAAAGGTTCGTATTACGAAGGTGGCCTGCGGGTGCCGTTATTGATTAGCTGGCCAGGAAAAATTAAACCCGGCCTAGATCATACGCCAGTGATCAATGCTGACTTTTATCCCACTTTGCTTACTCTAGGCAAGGCGGAACAGCCAAATCAAGCGTTAGATGGAGTAGATTTAACTGATCTGCTGCTTAATCAGCAAGCAATTAACAGCCGTGATTTGTTTTGGCATTTTCCCGTATATTTACAGGCTCACCATGCACGAACCGACCAAGGACAAGACCCCTTATTTAGAACGCGTCCGGGAAGTGCCATTCGAAGTGGTGACTGGAAACTTATCCAATACTTTGAAAACAATGAATTTGAATTATATAACCTAGCCAATGACTTAGCTGAAAATAATAACCTTGCCAGCCAAAAGCCAAATAAGGTGGCTGAGTTAAAAGCGAAACTGAAAGCGTGGCAGCAACAAACAGGCGCAGATATCCCAACAGAGCTTAATCCTGAATATGATGCCGATATTAACCAAAAAATGATTGATAAAATTTTAGCCAAAAAAACGCATCATTAATGGTTATACCCGTGCATCTAAGTCGTTAAATAACCTGACCTGAATTCGGGTTTATTAATAAAGCGACAGTTGAAGAACAGTGACACCTGAAACACCAGATCCCAATTTAATAGAGGTAAACATGCTTTCACTAAAACAATGGCTAGGATTAACCGTCGGAATATCCTGGCTACTCAGCTGCAGTGACATTAACCGTTCCAACGAACCAAACGCTTCCAGCGAGCAAAAATTAAATCAGTCGGCTCAAGTTAACTCCTTGATGGATAAACCACTGGTCAACCAACCGCATATTCCCTTAAGTGAGCAACAATTTTTACAACCTGGCCATGAATACAAGCCATTAACTTGGTTTCATATGATGAATGCCAATATGTCCAAAGTTGGGATCAGTAAAGATTTACAAGCCATCGCAGATGCTGGCATTGGCGGCACCATATTATTTAATGTTGGCTTAAATATGCCAAAAGGTGACGTATTATTTAACAGCGACAATCACCTTGATCACATCGCCCATATGGCGAAAGAGTCAGACCGGTTAGGCTTAAGTTTTGGTATTCATAATTGTGATGGCTGGTCTTCATCGGGCGGTCCTTGGATCACACCAGAGCAGTCAATGAAAAAGGTCACGTGGAATGAAACCTTAGTAAAAAGCTCTGGCAATAATGTTCAGTTACAACTGAAACAGCCTATGACCCTTAAAAATTATTATCAAGATATTGCAGTACTCGCCTACCCAAGCTTAGCGGGTGAGTTAACCGATGCTCAGCAAGCACCGGTGATCACCGCATCAGACCCAAGTTTTGATATTTCACTGCTATCCGATGTCGACACAGTCGGTAACCAAAAACTACAAGCCGATAAAGACGGTAAAGTTTGGCTTCAATATAGTTATCAACAGCCAGTGACCATTCGGGCGGCTCATGTTGATCTGCAGTGGGGGAAACATTATAAGTATGCCTTGCACTATTCAAACGATGGCGTTAACTTTAAAAAACATGTCGACTTAAAAGTGACTCGACCTGCACGAGTTCGCTGGGCACTTGATGGTGCATTTGAAGGCATCACCGCTAAGCACTTTCGCATAACGTCTAACAAGCCAGTACTGATTAACGAAGTAAACCTTACCAGTACTGCGCGTATGAGCCATTTTCTGGCACGTACATCTTCATCACGCACGAACTACAAGCAAATCCCACCTATTGGCAAACCGCCAGAACAAGATGTGATTGATAGCTCAAAAATCATCGATATTAGCGCTCATATGAAGGCCGATGGCTCCCTGTCAGTTAACTTGCCTAAAGGCCAGTGGACAATTATGCGTTTTGGTTACACCACCAGTGATTCCACAAATATACCGCCAACAGATGAAGGTTATGGTTTAGAAGTCGATAAATTTAGCCGCGAAGCGTTTAAAGCCCACTACGACGCATACGTTGGTAGGGTAATAAACAAAGTGAACAAAGTCGCACCAAACGTATTCCATAGCTTAGAAATAGATAGTTTTGAGGTCGGCGGTCAAAACTGGACGCAAAATTACCAACACCAATTTAAACAGCACTTAGGGTATGACCTAGTTAAATTTTTGCCCGTTTACGCAGGAAAATTTATTGATTCTGCTGCCGAAACTGAAGCACTGACCTGGGATATTCGTGAATTTAATAACAAATTAATGACCGAGAATTATTTCCAATACTTTACAGAACTGGCTAATAAAGATGGTATTCACACTTATATTGAACCTTATGGTATCGGTGTATTTAATGATGTTGATGCGGGCGCTAAAGCCGATATGCCCATGGGTGAGTTTTGGTTAAAACGTAATATTTACATGATGGCTTCACCAACGTCAGCTGGACATATCTACAACAAAAATATTATTTCTGCTGAGTCATTTACCGCTACACCAAAAATTGGCTGGAGCTTTACCCCTGCCATTGCCAAATACGACAATGATTTTACTTGGGCATTAGGGGTTAATCAGTTTGTTTTTCACCGGTTTGTCCATCAAGCCAACACCCATGTAGTACCAGGTATGACCATGGAGCGTTGGGGCGCACATATTGACCGTATCCAACCGTGGTGGTTAACTTCAGGTAAAGCATGGTTTGAATATATTCGCCGTGGGCAATACTTATTACGCCAAGGTACACCGATAGCTGATGTATTGTGGTACACCGGTGACGCTGCACCCACCACTTGTACAGACCGAAGACACCTACGTGATGCGATCCCAAGTTATGTCAATTACGACTGTTTGAACCGAGAAAAATTACAAGATGAGCTGGTCTATAAAGCGGGGCATTATCAATTAAACCATGACAGCGCCTATAAAGTGTTGTATTTGTCTAATCACCACACCTTATACCTCGATAGTGTGAAAAAGCTCTATCAATTTGCCAAACAAGGTGGTGTTATTGTTGGCAAGCCAGTGCAGCGTTTAGCGGGTCGTAATATCACAGCCAAGCAGCAACAAACCTTTGAAAAAATGGTCGACTACATTTGGTCACAACCCACCACTCACTCGGCCGTTGAAGATGAGAAAGCTTGGCAACAACTTTATCAACAACATGGTCTTGAGTTTGACTTAACCGTTAAAAATAGCAAAAAGTTATATTACACCCACCGTAAAGGTGATCACTTCGATTTATACTTTGTGTATAACGACAGCCAACAACGCGACGTATTTGATGGTAGGTTTAATGTTACCGGTAAAATTCCTGAATTATGGAACGCACGCACGGGTGAGATAACACCTATTGCTACTTACCAAACTCAAGGAAAAAATACTCGCGTCACTTTCCGCCTAGACCCTGAAGAATCAACTTTTGTGGTATTTAGAAAAGACAGCGCAGGGCAGCCAAAAGTATCACCTGAGTTAACTTATCAGCACGATGTAACAGCTGTTTATCAAGCTTCAACAGACAAAAGCAACCACATTGTATTAGCAGGCGCGTATAGCCAATTCAGCCAAGGCGTTGAACTTAACGTTGACGGCAAAAATAAAGTCATCAAGTTAACCGCTGAACAAGCCGTTAACACACCGAAAGTAACGCTTGATGGTCGTTGGCAAGTGACGTTTGATAAGCAATATGGTTTTGACCAAAGCGTTAACTTTGCACAATTAATTAACTGGAAGGATCATACAAACCCTGAGATACAACACTATTCAGGGATCGCCGATTATCAAACACGATTTAACCTACCGAGCGACTGGCTGCAACAAGACAACAAGCAGGTGCTTCTTGACTTAGGCGAGGTGCATGATACGGCACAAGTATTTGTTAATGGCAAACTCGCCGGGGTGACTTGGTTAAAACCAGCTCAACTAAACATTACTGACTTGGTCAATAGCGGAGAAAATCAATTAACGGTCAAAGTCTCTAATACGTGGACCAATCGCTTAATTGGTGATGAACAATACCCAGATACTTCTGGTGTGTTTAAAGCAAATGGCAAGTATGCTGACAACATGCCGGATTGGTACAAGCAAAACAAACCGTTACCAAATGCAGGTAAAAAAGGCCACCGCATGACCATGACTACCTTCCAATATGTCAAAAAAGATGACCCATTATTGGATGCTGGTTTAGTGGGACCTGTAACACTGTCCTTATCAAACAAGGTAATGGTTAAATAACGATCCCGAACTGTGTTATTTAACCTGAACTCGGGTTATTTACTAAACACCCATAAAAAACCATCAAGCATTTCTGCTTGATGGTTTTATGTTTGCCCAGCGAAGCTGGCAAACCCGATAGGCTGAAAGAAGCCTTAGGAAGTTAGAGGTACACAACTAACCGTAACCTGTTTCGGCAGTATTGATGGGTAAGCGTCCATAATAGCGCGAAGCCCTAAACTTAGTCAGACTAATGCTGTGTTTGAGGGTGGAATTTCTAACAGGGAGCTATTTCAGTACCCAAAAATAGCCAAGGTATGTTGTTATTACCCACAGTTTCTAATTTGTTGATTAAACAAAGTGGGAAAATTATTCAAGGTACACAGTTAAGCCCTTGAATTAAACTCTGTCATTAATGTTGGTGTAGGTCACGGGTAGCCGAGTTAACAAATTACACATAAGTATATTTATGAATAGCAAAAAAATAAGAAAGTTTAGAGAATTTAACGTATTTGCAAAGAAGCTCGTTGGTTTATTGAGTGTGTTTTTCATAACGGCCTGCGATCACGAAATACGTCCGTTAGAAGATAACCAGCCCAGTACTAGTGTTGAAAAAAATCAACAATCAGACTCTTTTTATCAAGCACCTGCAGATATCCTTAAAGCAAACTTTAAGACGCCTCCTGAGCAAGTTAAACCTTGGGTTTATTGGTATTGGGTCAGTGACAATATCTCTAAAACAGGCATTGAAAAAGATTTAGCCGCGATGCAAAAAGCCGGTATTAATACCGCGCTCATTGGCATCATTCACCTTAAAGGTAAGCAAGGTGAGGTGAAAGCGTTAAGTGAGCCTTGGTGGGATCATGTGCGTTTTGCTATAAAAAAAGCGGCTGACTACAATATTGATATTGGTCTGTTTAATTCTCCAGGTTGGAGCCAATCGGGGGGGCCTTGGGTAACGCTTGATAAATCGATGCGTTATTTAGACTCGACCGAACATCAAATTGTTGGTCCGCAACAAGTCAAAATGGTATTAGGTCAGCCTGAAAGTAAAGGTAGTGCTTTTTTCCAAGACGTACGTGTTCTCGCTTTCAAAACACCTATTTTTGAACAAGAAACGTTAACTGCCAGTAATAGTCAAATTAGTATAAGCAATCCTATCACTAAGACCTTATTAAAAAACCAAGCAGTGGACGCGCTGTTTGATGGGGATCGCAACACCATTTTTACCTTGTCACAAGAAGTACTTGATCATCAGCGTAAAGGGTCTCGTAGTAAAGGGCAGTTACAAATTGATTTAGTTCAGCCTGAATCATTTCAAGCGCGTAGCCTAGAAATTTATCCATACAAGACCTTACAAACAACCGTAACCTTGTCTGTTAAGAATAAGGCGGGTGTATTTGAAGATATTAAAACCTTTGAAATGCAACGTCCTCGCGATATGGCTGCCATTGGGCCTGACCATGATGCGCCCATAGTGGTCACTTTTCCTGCAGTTGATGCCAAACATTTTCGGCTAACGTTTAATGGCTTTAATCGTTGGCGTATGGATCAACCCACCGACCCAGTTGGATTTAAAGACATTGTGTTATCCAAAGCGTATAAGCTTGAACGTTATGTGGAAAAGAAATTGACGAAAGTTTTCCCTAATCCCATGCCTAAATTTGACAGTTACCAATGGCAGCTTCCAACAAAAGTCGACGATCAACAATTATTAGTCCAAGGCTCTGACGTTATCGATATTACTGAATTTGCCAAAGAGGGAAAACTCAATTGGCAAGCACCTGCGGGTGATTGGACTATAGTACGTTATTTTATGCGTCCTACCGGTACTGAAAACGGCCCTTCAAGTGGCCCTGCACGTGGTCCAGAGATAGACAAGCTCAGCAAAGAAATAGCCGAGTTCCATTTTGATGCCTATATTGGTAAATTTTTAGAAAGTATGCCTGCTGAAGATCGCACCGCATTAAAATATGCTGTAGTTGATAGTTACGAAAAGGGCGCACAAAACTGGACCGATGGTTTTGCCCAAAAATTTGAAAAGCGCTACGGCTATGATCCTATCCAGTTTTTACCGGTTTATAGCGGCCGTGTGGTGAATAGTGTTGAACAAAGTGAACGTTTTTTATGGGACGTGCGCCGCTTAGTTGCGGATGGCGTTGCCTATGAATATACCGCAGGGCTAAGAGAACGCGCCAATAAACACGGCTTAAAACTCTGGTTAGAAAACTATGGTCACTGGGGATTCCCGGGCGAGTTTTTACAATATGGTGGCCAAGCCGATATTGTCAGTGGCGAGTTTTGGGCCAGTGGTGATTTAGGTGCGATAGAGTTAAAAGCCGCCTCATCTGCCGCGCATATTTATGGTCAAAAAACCGTGATGTCTGAGTCATTTACCTCAGGTCGAGATACCAGCTTTAAAAACCACCCTTGGAACTTTAAGAAACGTGGTGATTGGTCGTTCGTTGAAGGCGTAAACCACACATTATTACACGTTTACATTCATCAAGCTTATGATGATCGTTTTCCCGGGGTCAATGCTTGGTTTGGCTCAGAATTTAATCGCAATAATACTTGGTTTGATTTCATGGGCAGTTGGTTGGATTACATAAAACGCGCCAACTACATGATGCAGCAAGGTAAATATGTGGCTGATATCATGTACTTTATTGGTGAAGACGCCCCTAAAATGACAGGTGAAATAAACCCGGCAGTACCAGGTGGTTATTCCTATGACTTTATCAATGCTGAAGTAATTTTAGAGCGTTTGACCTTTAATGATGGTTATTACCAACTCCCTGATGGCATGCGTTTTAAACTGTTAGTTTTACCAAATTTGAACACCATGCGCCCAGAAGTACTGGCTAAAATAGCCAAATTGGTAGAACAAGGTGGGGCGGTTTATGGGCCAAAACCACAACATTCCCCGAGTTTAGAAAACTACCCAAGTAGCGATCAGCAAGTACAGAAACTAGCACAGGAGTTATGGCAAAACATTGATGGGAAGCTAGTGACTCAAGTTCGCTATGGTCTGGGCTCTGTTTATTATCAACAAGCAAAAGATGCGCAAGACGTTGATTTAAATGTATTATTAAAGCAATTAAACACCCCAGCGGATTTAAGTGGTTTACCAGAAGAGGTGATTTGGAGTCACCGCAGTAGCGATAGCCATGATATTTATTTTATCGCCAATCAATCAGAGCAAGTTCTCAGTATTAACCCAAGTTTCCGCATTAAGGATGACCAAGGGCAACCTCAGTATTTTAATGCAGTGACCGGTGACATTTCAAACATTGCGCAGTATACAAACGCCAATGGCCGCATTGAGATCCCAATGCAGCTGAATGATTTAGAATCACGTTTTATTGTATTTGAAAAACAACCATCCGCTTCAAGTCAGATACTTGGCAAAGGCAGCATTCACCAGTTAACACATAACGGTAAAACCGTGTGGTTGCCAAATCAATTTGACAGCCAAGGCCAGCGTTTGCTTGAAGTCAGTGAAAATGGCGTTTATCAAGTCGTCAACCAGGATGGGAGCGAACAAACAACCAAAGTTGATGATTTACCCGCAGTAATCACCTTAGACCAGCCTTGGCAGTTAACATTACAAGAAAACCGTGATGTGCCAACCAAGCTAACCTTAGATAAGTTAAGGTCGTTAACCGAGCTCAAACCGCTGGCTTTGCAACATTATTCTGGCAGCATTAAGTATCAAACCACATTTAGCCTTGATGAAAACATGTTGCGAGAAGATCAACAACTACAACTAGATTTAGGTGAAGTAGGGGTGATTGCTCGTGTCACAGTTAATGGTAAAAACTTAGGTGAATTATGGAGTCGGCCACTTACGATTAACATTAAGGATGCAGTCACATCCGGCACCAATACCTTAACTATTGAAGTGGCGACCACTTGGTTAAACCGTGTGATCGGTGATTTAAAATATCCAGAGAAATTCCCAGATAGTCAGCAGCCTAAACGTTTTAATAAAGACCTAACCTTTGAGCCAAAAACATCTGGAAAAGATGCTTTGCAACGTTCAGGGTTGATGGGGCCGGTAACAATAAAACCGATCCGTAAAGTGACCTTTTAAGGTTGAAAAACAGCTAAATAAATCAAGAGATAACCTTTATGCAACAAAAATATAAAAACAAGATATTTAGTTGGGTATATATGCTAACGACTAGCAGTTTGTTAGCCGCTTGCTCCGCTCAACAATTAACGGCAATAAATGGAGTTCCCAATGATGACGTGATTAACAGTCAAGCTTATTCGCTTGAGCAGTTATACAACATAAAGGGGCAGGATAAAACTTGGCAACAATTACTACAATCTGACGATTTAAAACCTTTAGGCACGTTTACTACCCATGGCTCTTTGGGCGCTAGCGTTAGCATTAATAACCAACTGATTGAAACTGGCCCCTATGCTAATAACCCTATTGATGCCGTTAAGCGAGAAATGCGTTTACATACACTGGGGCATTCGGCACTAGATAGTAAAGATTTTGCTAAATGGTCGCGTTGGTATCAAGAAGACGGCAATACCCAAATATTTCGTTTATTTAAAGGTGAGGTAAATACCTCCAATAAACGGAAAAATGCCGCTCGGGTAGAAACCTTTATCCCTAGTCAGCGCTGGTTACCGGAACAAGGTGTAGTGCGAGAATTTGGCGCGCGTTTTACCGTTTTAAAGTCAGGTGGTTGTGTCGCTCCCCACTATTGTTCTATTTTCCAAGCCAAAGGTAATAACGTCGACCATTGGTCTGTGATGTTACGAGTTGATAACAAAGGCGCGTTATGGTTTTACCCACGGGAGGATTTAACCAAACGTAAATTAATTTCTAGAAGTGCCATCGGCCGTCCATTTGATATGAAGGTATTAGATGATGGTTTAGATTATGAAATGTTCATCGATGGAAAGTCAGTGGGTACAGGTCAATGGCAACGCACTAAACAAATAGGCTTTAGGTGGGGAATTTATGTGGGCAGATCTGCCGTTCCTGAGGATATTGTGGTGCTAGTTACAGGCGCAGTCATGAAATGAAAACCTTGATATTTAACACCATGATTAAATTTAAGCTACTTAGCCTGTTATGTATATTCTCGGTGATAAGTGCATGTTCATATACCCAAATTAGTCAGCAAGGGACTACTGCCCCCACTGCCCTTAAAGTTGGTGAAGGCTTTGTCAATCCCATTGGTTATTATGAGCAAAACCCACGTTTTTCTTGGCAAATATCGCCAACGGCAAGTTATCAATTCCAACAGGCTTATCAAATTCAAGTAGCTTCTTCAACTGAGGGTATTGCTAGCGCGGATCTATGGGATAGCCAAAAACAAATATCTGCCGAAAATGCTTGGATTAAATATCAGGGCAAGCCATTGTCATCAAGACAAAAGGTGTTTTGGCGCGTGCGGGTCTGGGATGAAAACGAGCAAGTATCGAACTGGAGTCAATTGGCTTCTATCGAATTAGGTTTATTGTCTAATGATGATTGGCAAGGCCAATGGATACGCCACCCAGAAACAGGTGATACCGTCACATTTGATATTATCGATAATAAAACAAAACAGACAAAAACCGTCACCAATAAAGTGTATAACCCGCAATATTTAAGACGCGTTTTTACCGCTAAAGAACAAAAATCTAACATCAAACAAGCACGTTTATACATTACCTCAAAAGGTATTTTTAACGCTTATGTGAATGGTCAAAAAGTATCGGAAGATGTGATGACCCCAGGTTGGACGCCCTATAAGCAGCGTATTGAAACCTTAACTTATGATGTGACGTCTTTGATCAATTCAGGTGACAATGTACTCGCTGCTACTGTCGCAGAAGGTTGGCATACTGGGCGTTATTTAAAGCTAAGACCATTAAAAGTCAAACCTTCAGCCTTATTGGCACAGCTTGAAATTACCTACAGCGATGGTTCAACTCAAAAGGTAACAACCGATCAAAACTGGCAAGTGACCCTGAATGGCCCGATTCGCGCAGCTGGTAATTATGACGGCGAAACCTATGACGCTAATTATGAAATGCCTGGTTGGAATACCATTAGTTTTACCCCAAACAAATGGAACTCGGTGATCACCGAAACACTTGAGCCTCAAGTGGCGTTAGCACCTAAACGTCATCAAGCCTCAGCCGTAAAGTTAACGATACCAGCGGTTAAGATTGTTGATGTTGCTAACCCAAAACCGGGTGTCGTGGTGTTTGATATGGGACAAAACATGCTGGGCGTGCCTGAATTATCTGTGCCTGGTATTGCCAATCAAAAAATAACCTTTCGTTTTGCGGAAGCCTTACATAAAAACACCTTTTATACTAAAAATTTACGCACAGCAAAAGCAACCGATTACTATACACCGGCTAAATCAGGCCAAATTAATTATGTACCTACCTTTACTTTTCATGGTTATCGATATGTTGAAGTCTCAGGCTTTGATCAATCTAAAACGCCTAATTTAAGCTGGGTGAAAGGTCGGGTATTACATTCCAACTTTGATGTGCACGCTAATTTTACAAGCTCCCATGCTAAGTTAAATAAACTCTCTGAAAATGTGGTTTGGGGCTTACGCGGCAACTTTTTAGATATTCCAACAGATTGTCCTCAGCGTGATGAGCGTTTGGGGTGGACCGGTGATGCCCAAGTATTTGCCGCGCCGTCAATGTACATGGCTGATGTGTATGGCTTCTGGGCCGCATGGATGGAGTCGGTCAGAGAAGCACAAGCGGAGGATGGCGGTGTACCAAACTTTGTGCCAAACAAGGGCCATGGTTTTGGTAAATTAGCTTCTGCTGGCTGGGGTGACGTTGCTGTGATCATCCCTTGGGAGCTTTATTTATTAAATGGCGATAAACAATTTTTACAAGACAACTATGACATGATCAAAGGTTGGCTCGATTTTCACAAATCAAAGTCAGAAAACTATGTGTCAAGCCTACGTGGTTTTAAAGATTGGTTACAGCCATACGCCAAAGAAGGTCAAACACCGCAACATTTAATATCCACTGCTTATTATGCACGCTCATTGGATTACGCCGCCAAAATAGCCAACGTACTTGGTTATGAAGCTGATGCCACTAGCTATTCTAATACTCTAAATAAAGTAAAACACGCTTTTCGCCAAACGTATTACGATGAAAACACCAAGGTGAAAAGTGCAGCAACACAAACCAGTTACCTGTTACCACTGGCATTTGAGTTATTTGAAGGTCAAGACCTGCTGAATGCACAGCAACATTTAATAGAGACCATTGAAGCTAGCGATAAACATTTAGGTACCGGTTTTTTAGGCACGCCTTTATTGGCGCCAGTATTACAAAGCATAGGTCGTAGCGACCTTATGTTTGATGTCTTGTTTAAAGAAACCTATCCCTCTTGGTTTTATTCCATTAACAATGGTGCAACCACCACGTGGGAGCGCTGGAATTCATACTCTTTAAAAGACGGTTTTAGTAAAGAATCTATGAATTCGCTTAATCATTATGCTTATGGTGCAGTGGCAAAGTGGTTTTATGAAGGCATTTTAGGGATTAATGCTGCAAGTGCTGGTTTTAAAGATATTACCATTGCGCCACAGTTTAATCAGCGTTTAGTTCATGCAACTGGCAGCTATCAGACGCCACAAGGAGAAGTAAAAGTGGGCTGGCAGATCGACCAAGATCAACTTGATATGCAAGTAACGATCCCCAAAAATAGCCGTGGCAATTTTGAGTTATCGCGAGTTGCCGACTTAACAATTAATGGCGTGAAACTAACTGAATCAAATCAGCAAATTTTGCATCAGCAACCCCCCGGTGTTTACCAAATTAACGGCATTATTTTTCCTGCGAAACCAAAAATAGAAAATAAAGAGTAACAATATGAATATCCCAAATGTATTTAACAAAGTCTCCCGTCATATTGATGGTCTACTGTTAATATTTATTTTTATCTTATTGCCCAGCTGTAACCTAATCACTGACGACGATAACCGGGTTGCCCCTCCACAATCATTAAAAATTAACGAAGGCTTTAGCAACCCGCTTGGCTTTTATGATGCCAAACCGAGATTTTCATGGCAATTGCCGGTAAATACTAACGTAAAAGCACAAAGCCGCTACCAAATTAAAGTGGCATCCAAGCCTGAACTACTAACCCTGTCAGCCGACTTATGGGACTCTGGAATTGTGCACAGCGCACAAACCACTTTTATTGAATATCAGGGAAAAGTGTTAGATTCAAAACAAAAAGTGTATTGGCAGGTACGATTTTGGGATCAAGACCAACAGGCTTCGAAATGGAGCGAGCTAGGTCAGTTTGAACTTGGTTTATTAAACAACAATGATTGGTCTGCAAAATGGGTTGAAATTGATAACAAACAACCGATTGAATTAAATGAATATAAAACGCCAATTCATATACCACAGCACTTACGAACTGAATTTAACGTAAATAAAACCATAAAAAGTGCGCGCTTATATATCACTGCCAAAGGCGTGTTTACTGCATTTTTAAATGGTCAGCGTATTGGCGATGACGTATTAACGCCGGGCTACACCCCCTATAAAAAAAGGATTGAAACCTTAACCTATGATGTAACAGGGCAATTGCAGCAGGGTAATAACGCCTTGGGTATGCAGCTTGCTGAAGGTTGGTATGCTGGCCGTTTTGGGCCCAAACGTCATTGGCACAAAAAATTAAAGCTCACGCCAAAAGTACTCGCTCAATTAGAAATAGAATATGCGGATGGCCGTCGACAACATATTGTCACTGACCAAAACTGGCAAGCAACGCAAAATGGTCCTGTTCGCACTTCGGGTTTATATGATGGTGAGCGTTATGATGCCAATTTTGAATTAGTAGGTTGGGCGCAAACTGGATTTGATAGCTCTGAGTGGTCTGGGGTAAAAACATCTGACATTGAGTCAGATGTTTTGCTACAACCCAAACGACATTTTACCGCTAAAAATAAACAGTTATTACCTGCTCTGTCGGTTAATAACGTCAATGGCAAAATCATATTTGATTTAGGTCAGAATATGGTGGGAGTACCTAGAATTAAAGTGCCAATGGTAAAAGGGCAAACCCTGAGTTTACGCTTTGCTGAAGGAATAAATAACGATGGCTCGCTTTATACTAAAAATTTAGGCAGTGCTAAACAACTGGATTTTTATACTGCCAAACAAGATGGCATTGTGCAGTGGCAACCTCAATTTACCTTTCATGGATTTAGGTATGTTGAGTTAAGTGGCTATGATGCAAGTGTTGAACCTGACTTGTCTTGGGTGACCGGCGTGGTGCAATACACAGATTTTGATATGGCGGGCAAATTTGTTAGTTCAGATCCCCAGCTTAATCAGTTGCAGTCGAATATTGAATGGGGCTTAAAAGGTAACTTTTTAGATATTCCTACCGACTGTCCACAACGTGCTGAGCGTTTAGGTTGGACAGGTGATGCCTTAGCGTTTGCTAATACCTCGTTATTTATTGCCGACAGCCATGCTTTTTGGGCAGCTTGGATGCAATCTATCCGTGAAGAGCAGTTTGATGATCATAGTATTCCTGTGGTTGTACCCAATGAAGTGGGTGAAATTGCGCAGGCAGGTTGGTCCGATGCGGCAGTAACCATCCCATGGGATGTGTATTGGCGCACAGGCGACAAAAAAATATTGGTCGAAAATTACGACATGATGACTCGTTGGATCCAATATCATCAAACTCAACTGAAGGATGGTATTAGTGACATGTGGACAGTGGGTGATTGGTTGCAGCCATTCTCAACTCGTGAGGATTCTCGACGTGGCGAAACCGACAATAGTTTAATTTCTACGGCTTTTTATGCACGATCAGTAGAGTTCACTCTCAACAGTGCCAAAGTATTAGGTAAAACCGCTGATGTGGCGAAGTACAGCCAGTTATTAACGGAAATTAAAGAGAACTTTCAACGGCACTTTTTCTCTGATACCGGGCGATTAAAAGTAGGCAAACAAACACAAACCGCTTATTTACTTGCTATTGGGTTTAACTTACTCGATGAA
The DNA here is from genome assembly GCF_041538045.1 of Aliiglaciecola sp. SL4. NCBI lineage: Bacteria > Pseudomonadati > Pseudomonadota > Gammaproteobacteria > Alteromonadales > Alteromonadaceae > Aliiglaciecola > Aliiglaciecola sp. SL4. Next base: position 64,063 of record NZ_JBGOSE010000008.1, read on the forward strand.
GAGTTGACTCAAAAATCCATACCGTATCTTTTGGCGACTTTCGAAGCAGCGAACGGCCATTTACGCACCGGCTTTTTAGGTACTCCACTTATTGCGCCAGTGCTGGATAAAATTGGCCGTGCGGATATTGTCTTTGATTTAGTCTTTAAACAAACTTATCCATCATGGTTATATTCTGTAACCCAAGGTGCAACCACAGTATGGGAACGTTGGGACGGGTATACTCATAATAAAGGATATGCTGATAAAGCAGGCTCGCTTAATCATTATGCTTACGGAGCTATTGGACAATGGTTATACGGTCGTGTCGCAGGTATTAGTCCTTTAACAGCGGGTTATAAATCAATATTAATTGCGCCTCTCATTCCGGCGCAGTTACAATTTGCTGAAGGTGAATTTCAGTCAGTATTTGGTACCATAAAATCTAAATGGCAAAAAACAGATTCTGGTCTCACCTTAGATGTTCTTATTCCTGCTAATACGACGGCTCATATTCAAATTCCATTAATGCAATATACACATCCATCTGAGAAATCGCTATTCAGTCTGAAAGAACGCAAAGCTGTACTTCTCGGCCGTAAAATTGTAGTCAATGGCAAAGTGATATCTGATGAGAGCTTGCTTGAGCAAGATCAAAAGACCAAAACCATTTCTGTCGGTGCCGGCAGATACATTATCGAGGTTAAATGATGAGCACTAATACTACTGAAACGCGTTCTAAACCCTCATTCTAGATGCAGGGTTTATTTGTTCAATTTGTTCTCGAACAATCACACTAAAAGCGCCCAGGGAGGGCTCACTTAGACGAGTTCCACTTACTTGGATAATTTCAACCGTACTTTGTTCTTGTGCAGACAGCTTGGTTGTAATACCTCATATAATGACGCTTACAAGTGAAATTGAGCGTCTAAACCTGATGATTTATTCCTTTACACACACAATGAAAACTAGCCCAGATGAGCCGAAATTTATTTACTTGCTTCGCTTGGCGACAGTTTACGTTTTGAACGATATATCAATTCTGCTTCTGTATAAGGTAGTTGTTTATCGCTTGTCTCTTTTCTGATTTTAGCAAAAACCTTGCCTCCAAAAACATGAGCTTTATTGCCCCAGTTGTTTCTAATATAAGTACTTATCTGAGCAAACTCTTCATCGGTCAGGCTTTGAGCGAAGCCGGGCATTATCATGCCAGTGTCATATTTTTTATTGCCAACAGTGATTGGTCCCATCAATCCGTGCAACAAAATCTTAACTAATGTTTCAGGTTTGCCAATAACCCACTCGCTATTAGCTAATGGCGGTCCCATACTATTAATACCTTCTCCGTCTTGGCCATGACATCCAAAACAAGCAGCCTTGCCGTCATACAATGCCTTGCCAAGTTTATACATGTTTTTTTGCCTTTCACTTAAATTAAGGACATTACTATTGGCTATGTCTTTTCGACCTACATTGGCAAGTAAATTGGTAAATTCAGAGTTATTAAAAGTATCTTTAGCATCTAAATACGTGGCAAATTCTTTTTCTTTCCCGGTAAGTCCATTAATTACAGCTTCATAAATATATGGCTTTCCACCATACATATTTAGCACTTGCTCAAGAGCAGGAAATACCAATGGACTGTCGATTTGGCCTGCTACCAATGCCACGTTCAAACCCAATTCGTAATTATTATCATGTAAGGTAAATAATGTTTTTGCTAAGCTCTTATTATCGTTTTTAGACAGTCGAGTACTTAGCTCTATGCCTGCTACTTTTACTTTACGATGTTTGTCGAGCAACGCGGATTCTATTAATTCAATATCTATTGCATCAAGGCCTTCGAGCGTCCATAGCGCATTGATTCTGGCGACATGGCTTTGACTCGTTTTAAATACATTTTTTATTTGTGGCACAAGTGCTTGTTGGTAATTCTGCACAATTAACTGACGCGCCATATCGCGCCACCAACCATTTGCATGTTCAAGGTGGGCGACCCATTGCTGAGGACTTTCGGATTTCATATTGGGTAGCTCCCCCAATGGTCTCTCTGCCCACCGCAGTCGGTATATTCTTCCCATACCAGAATTGTGTTTATGCAAGTCACGAGATTCATATTGCTCTCGCAAATACGTTGTTAGGTATTCAGCATGCTGAATGACACCGTGATACATATCCACAATATACAAAGTACCGTCGGGTGCCGTATTTAAATTAACAGGCCGAAAACGCTCGTCCGTTGACGCAAGTATTTCTGCTTGAGGGTAAATTTCTGCTCCTTCAAGCTTACCTTCACCTTGTGTAACTCTGCGCACACTGATTAAGTTACCCGCGGGTTCTGGTGTAAAAGATACACCGTAAAATTCCTGTGGAAATTGATCGCCCCGGTAAAGATTATTCCCCGACGCCGCAGTATATTTATTAAGCTTACCTTTATTAGGCCCTTCGGCAACAAGTATATTTGGCAAATATGCTCGGTTTACTCCAGGATTTATTCGAATAGGGAAAACATGGTTTGAACCAAGGGTATTGGCTTCCACCGCAAATTGTAAACCAGGGTTCTCCATTAAAGCGCCTGGTCGTAGATACTCACCGCGCGCGGCCGAACTATTGCCATTGTGATAGAGACGCCCATAATCATCTGAACTAATTCCCCACTGCCCACGATTATCGGTAAAAGCTAAAAGCATTTTCCAATATTTATTACGATATATTTCTTTGCTTCCAGCAGGAAGAGTTGAGTTAAGTGGCACGACTTTATATTTACGATTACTTTTAGCGTTGTAATACCAGTTGTCTAATGAATAGTGCATAGCATTAGGCTTGTGCTCAAGGGTTCCGCCCTTGGCGTATTCTGGGTCCACCACTTCATGCAAGCCAAGGCTATTATCAGCAAGAATTTCAGCAAAATGGAGTTGTTCATGGCTGGCATACAAAATCCCGCCTTTGACCATGGATATCGTTCTAGGTAGCACAACATCGTTAAGAAAGACAGTCCGTTTGTCTGCTTTGCCATCCGCGTCTCTATCTTCAAGTAAGACAATACGGCCTTCTGGGACTTCCTCATTATTTGCATCTAGGTCAGGCATAAAAGTCTGCATTTCTACCATCCAGATACGGCCGTTAGCATCAAATGCAATATCGACCGGACTTTGAACGAGAGGCTCTGCAGCGACATTTTCGACAATAAAACCGTCTTGAACAACAATCGATTTAAGTGCTTGTTCTACGTTGAGTACTGGCGCTGGGGGGATTTGGTCGGCAGGAATAGGCGCCGTCATATCGTCGCCAGGGCGATCACCTTTATTTGTTGAGTCCTTTGGGCTGTCTATCGTTGACGCAGCAGCACTATTAAGTGCAATCAATAAGGCACTGGCAATCAATCTCTTTGCACAATGTTTGTAGCCAATCGTGATTTGATAAACTGACACAAAACATTGCAACAGTGCGTTAAATTTAACTTTTTTCATTGTTGTTCCTAGCTGCGTTCGATGATTTATCTGTTTTAGTGAGTACCCGGCCATAAATCTCCATGTGGGATGCCCGTTCAGCCGTTTGGTTGGCTGGAAGTTACAAGATATTAACAAATTGGAAAATATCTTAGAAGAAGTTTTGATGTATTTTGATCTTATATGGTTAAATATGGTGAGTGTCAGAACATAACACAAAAACCTTATCCTAGGTTTAGGTCATGGTTTAAAACTACAATGTCTTAATTTTGCCGAGAGGATCTAATTTCGAATTAGTAATCGAGAAAGCTGCAAAGCCTGAGGCTTTTAAATTGGGGGAGGAATGTGGATAGTTATGATGTCGCTCTAGATGTGTTGCTGATTAAAGTACTGATGATTTATCAAAACAATAGTGTACTGGAGTCATTTAATCGTATCTAAATACAATTTTTTTGATGAAAAAGATCTAACATTAATTTTATTTGATTTATTATGATTTAAATTAACTTAAAATGATATTAAACTGTAACTTGTTATGCGCTTGTTGCTAAATTGTATCTATTTGTTGGCTATCAATTTAAACAGCTAATAAAAGAATAAACTAAGCGTAGTTTAATTCGTGTTAGGTAGCTTACAAACAAATTTCAATGATGCTTATAGAGAAGATGGATGTACATTGGAAATACGTTATTACCTACAATCTTATAGCAATATATTTTAGTCCTTTATTGGAAATTAGGTCAGGCTTTAATGAGAAACATAATACTAATTATTATATTCAGCGTGGTATTGGTCGCATGCTCGAATGAATATGTCGCCACATACACCACACAAAACTTATCCACTCCCTCAGAATTGTTGACCGAAGGAATTAGTGAGCCGCTTAATGTTCATAACGCATCGCCACGATTATCTTGGCACGCAAACGTAGTCGCACAACAGGCATACCAAATACAAGTTGCCAGCTCGAAGGACTTATTGAGTGCTGACAAGCCAGATTTATGGGATAGCGGAAAGGTAAACGCAAGACAATCAGTCAATATTGCTTATCAAGGAAAACCACTCAGTAGTGGCCAAACTGTATTTTGGCGAGTTCGGGTTTGGAGCAGTAAAAATGAGGTCGCACATGAGTGGAGTGAAGCTGATACATGGGAAATGGGCTTGATCAATAAACATGATTGGCAGGCTAAATGGATACAAGCTGAAAACCCCATGATAAGCGAAATTACACCGGCCGTTACTAATTGGATGTTATTTGCAGCTAATTTACATGAAAGTGTCACTGACAAACTATCAAAGAGTAAACAGCAAACGCAACAAAGAGTATTCGAGCAATTGACGGCTCAAGCTAGCGCGAGTTTATTCCGTCACACATTTTTCATTCCAAAAGATAAAAAAGTGGTAAAAGCGCGTTTGCATAGCACCGCAGCAGGTTATTACGAGATTTTTATTAATGGTAACAAAGTGGATGAACGTTTGGCTGATCCAGGCCAAACCGATTTCGATAAACGTATTTTATATAACACAGACGATGTAGTGTCTCTTCTATCAGATGGCGCAAATAGTATTGGCGTGCATCTTGGTAGCGGTTGGTATAATGAAAATATTGCCTTTAGTAAATGGGATAACCCAGACGCAAAGCCGAATACTCAGCCTTCTAAATCGTTAGCTTATGGCCAGCCGAAATTTATTGCGCAACTAGAACTTAGCTTTGAAGATGGCTCCACACAATTTGTTGTGTCAGACAAACATTGGTTGAGTCATTCATCACCAGTATTGAAAGAAGGTATTTTTTCAGGTGAGTTTTTTGACGCAAATAAAATAGTAAAAGCTTGGAATACCAATAACCAAATAAATGAAGATGGATTATGGGAACCCGTTAAAGTTTTGGACGAGTGGCCGACTTTGGCACTCGAACCCCAACTATTGCCGCCTATCCGAGCAAATGTGGAAATGAAAGCTAAAAAACTTTATCAACCAAAAGATAAAGTTTGGGTGCTCGACTTTGGTCAGAACTTTACTGGAGTTCCGACTTTGCATTTAGATAAGCTTGGTTTGCAACAACATCAAACTATTTCTTTACGTTATGCCGAGTGGGCGGACATAGATGGAAATATCAGTCAAAAATCAGGCGGGGGAGCACCACTATTAAAACAAGTCGATAGCTATGTTGCTTCAGGTGATGATGCTAAAACGTGGCGTCCTGCTTTTACTTGGCATGGTTTCCGGTATATCGAAATTACCGGTTTAGACACGGCACCAGCACTTGATGCTGTGACCGCGCATTTAGTCAGATCTGATGTAGCTCGTGTGGGGCAGTTTAAAAGCGCAAGCCCTTTGATCAATCGTATTCATGATATGGCTTTATGGAGTTATGAAAGTAATTTGATGGCCTTGCCAATGGACTGTCCTATTCGTGAGCGAGCGGGGTGGACAGGTGATGCCCACGCAGCGCTGATTACGGGTAACTTCAACTTTAATATGCAGAATTTTTGGGATAAGTATTTAGGGGACTTTAAAACGTCTGAGCATGTTGCACCAGCGGTTGTGCCGGGTAAACGTAGTCATGGTGGTAAGTTTGATTGGGCGGCTGCAGAAGTGATGATAGCCTGGGAGCATTATCGACACTATGGTGACTTACAATTATTAGCGTCTCAATATGAAAGTATGATGGAGTATATGACAGCAGGAGAGGCGATTCTGGATAATGCCCTAATACGTGACGATCGTTATAGTTATGGTGATTGGTGTGATCCGGTACGAGAGCCCGGTATGGAGCGTAAACGCTGTAACTCAGAATACACGTTACCCGTCAAAACAACCTCAGCACTATTTGCGCATTCAGCAAATTTAATGGCTAAGATATCGAGTTTATTAAACAAACCCCAAAAAGCTAAGCATTTTAGTCAGCTTTTTTCCTCTATTAGCCAGAAATATCACAAAGAGTTTTATGACTCCAAAACAGGAAGTTACGGTAGTCAAACAGCAGGTGCGATGGCATTGCAATTTGAGTTGACCCCTGTTGAATTGCGTCAAAAAGTAGCTGACGGCTTGAATCGAGATGTGCTTGAAAATTGGAATGGTCATGGCGCTGTAGGCGCACTAGGGCAGACCTATTTGTATAAATCATTAAGTGATTATGGATATGGTGATACCGCATTTAATATTTTTACCGCAAAAGGTTACCCAGGCTATCAATGGCAATTTGACCATTTAAATGCCACTACCTTGTGGGAACGAAAAGGCGTGATTGATCCTAGCCTAGATCCAGAGCGTCGCAATTCCCCCGGCCGTTCTCTCAATCATCCTTTTCACAGTGGTTATGATGGCTGGTTTTATGAAGGTTTGGGCGGTATTCGTTTGCAGCAAGACAGCGTGGGGTATCAGGATTTCGAACTCAGGCCTGTATTTGCTAAGGGACTAGATTCTGTTGATGTCTCATTTAAAACCGGTTATGGAACCATTCAAAGTCGTTGGTGGAGGGAAGACAATACGGTGATATGGGAGTTTGTTGTTCCAAATAATAGTACCGCTATAGTCACTTTACCGAATGAAGTTAGTAAATTGTATACTGCAGGAAGCTATTCGGTGACTGTAATGAATTAATCGATGAAACACCGATTGGAAATGTTCACATAATGACCAGGCTGATTAATACGATAGCGGTAAGCTTATATCGAGCCGGTCCCGCAATAACGGATATCATTATAAGGCTCTATATGCCTACGACATTTGCAGGCCGTTTACTTAAAATATAGCAGGAGCAATGCATGTTTACTAAAGCAATAACGAGAAGAGTGTTTATCGGCGCTACTGCTTATATTGTGTCTGCACCTTTATTAGCATCTATCTTCAATAAAAAGATAGATATGTATGAAGTGCTTAAAAATGGCCAATTTTTTGATGCGCATGCGTTAACGGTGCTGACTGATATTGCTGAAATTATGATCCCAAAAACAGATAAGCCTGGCGCAACCGATGCTAATGTTGCTTCGGTATTGGACGGGCTAATGGTGACATGGGCAGGCTCTAAAACAAAACAGCAGTACACAAGTATTATCGAACAAATTGAAGTGTTTGCTAAAGCAACTTATCAAGGTGCTTATCATCAATTACCTTTGCACCAAAGACAGCAGCTAATAACTGAATTGGACAAAACAGCTTTTATTAATCAGGAAACTGACTTGTCTGCGAGTTACCGTCATCTCAAAGAAATGATTTTTCATGTTTATTATACTTCTGAACACGCAAGCCCTGATTTTGTTTTAATTCCAGGTGGCTATCGCGGAGATCTTAGTAAAACAGAGTTAGATGCAATTAGAAAGAGAGGTTACTTATGAGTCAAACCGGTAATAAAAGTAGCGAGCAAGTAACAACCTCCAACCCCGAGCAAAATTTTGATGTGATAGTGGTTGGCTCTGGAATTACAGGCGGATGGGCAGCCAAAGAGTTTTGTGAAAAAGGCTTTAAAACTTTGGTGATTGAACGCGGTCGCCACCTTGATCATCCGAGTCCAGAATATAATGACATGAAAGCGCCTTGGCAGCTTGATAATCTTGGTTTTGCTCCTGAAACTTTAAAAGAGCAAGGCCGGTATTCGCAGCTAATCGCAAAGAAAAAAGTGTTAAAGTCTGATTCTATTCAATTTTATTCTGATGACTCTGAATACCCATACTCCTTTCCTAAAGAGCGCCCCTTTATGTGGACGCGCGGTTATCAGTTAGGTGGTCGTTCGTTAACTTGGGGGCGACAAGTATTACGTTGGGGTAGAAAAGACTTTGAATCTAATGCTAAAGATGGTCACGGTGTAACTTGGCCAATTAGCTATGACGACTTAGCCCCTTGGTATGACTATGTAGAAGAATTTATTGGCGTTGCTGGCAATAAAGATGGCCTTGAATCTGTACCCGATGGTGTCTTTCAAAAACCGTGGGAAATGAGTAGTGCCGAACAATTTATTGCAAAAAATATAGCGAAAAAATACAGCGATAGGCACCTGATTATAGGGCGTTCAGCTAATCTGACACAACCAACAAAAGAACAACATGAGTTAGGAAGAACTCAGTGCCAAGCGCGCTCTTATTGTGCACGAGGTTGTACTTTTGGCGCATATTTTAGCTCTTTATCAGCGACATTACCGGCAGCGAGAAAAACCGGAAACTTGACCATAGTTACTGACGCGATTGCTTCTTCAATTGATTACAACGAATCAACAGGTAAAGCCAGTGGCGTTACTATTGTAGATGCTCACACAAAAGAGAAGCGCAGTTACAAAGCTCGGGTTGTTTTTTTATGCGCGTCAGCATTGGGCTCAGTTCAAATATTATTGAATTCAAAGTCAAAGACCTTTCCCAATGGGATTGCCAACTCAAGCGGAGCGGTTGGGCATTATATTATGGATCACTTTACCGGTGTAGTTGGTATGGGCGAAGTACCAGGCTTAGAAGATAAGTTCAGTTATGGTCGGCGTCCAATTGGTACTTATATACCTAATTATCGTCAGGACAAGGCTGATGATGTCGATTTTAGTCGAGGTTACGGCTATCAAACTATTGCTGCTGCTCGACCCAATACAGGGACAACCGCGAAAAAAGTTGGTATTGGCGTAGAAGTAAAAGCTCAAGCTAATCAGCCTAGTCCTTGGTATTTTAGAGCGTTTATGTACGGTGAGATTTTACCTTATTACGAAAACAAAGCGACCTTACATCCAACTAAAAAGGATGCTTGGGGTATTCCCCAATTACATATTGATGCGCACATTCGTGACAATGAACGTAAAATGATCAAACAAGCAGCAAAAGATATCAAAGAAATATTAGAAGTTGGTGGTTGCGATAAAATCAAAATTATTGAGACGCCTAATGATAAACATATTACGGTAGGAAGCAGAACCCATGAAATGGGGGGGGCTTGCATGGGAGCAGATCCTAACATTTCAGTACTAAATAAATGGGCTCAGTCTCATGACGTCGCCAACTTATTTGTGACTGACGGTGCGTGCATGTCGTCTTGTGCGACGCAAAATCCTTCCTTGACCTATATGGCAATAACAGCTCGTGCGGCGGACTATGCCGTCAAGTTAATGAATGAAGATATATTATAGTGAATAGACGTAAGTTTATTCGTCGTTCAATTGTCGCCGGCATTGCTAGCGCTGGCGTGGTTTCGTGTTCCACACTCAAAGCTAGCAATACAACTGCAGATACAATGGATATTTTATCTTTTGAAGAGCGCAAAAAATGGCTTAGTTCGTTTGCTTGTAATATTGAGCAGTGGTTTCGCCCTATGCCATTTTTAGAGCGTATCAATGCGGCTAAAGCCCTTGGCTTTACCGCTGTTGAAATGTGGAATCCGGCATCAACTAAACCTGGTAAAACGCCTGAATTGATAGTGCAAAGAGCAAAAGAGCAGGGCATGCGCATTACCAGTTTTTCACCTAGCGCCCCCAATCTAGCCGATCCTAAAAATGAACAAACGATTAAAGAATGGTTAGAAGTAGCGATTGCTATAGCAAAAACGTTAAAAGTGCCTAATTTTAATTTAACGGGTCACAAATTAATTGAGGGATTAACTGAAGCGCAAATGATAGAAAACTACACGCGTAGGTTGAAATCATTTGCACCCAGATTAGAAGCAGAAAATATAGTTGCAACGGTTGAACCTTATAATCCGTTTAACCATAAAGGGCATTTCATCTATGGTAATGAACCTGCGTTAAGTATTTGTCGTGAAGTTAATTCGCCCAGTATTAAATTAAATTGGGATTTTTTTCATATGCAACGCACCAATGGCAACTTGATCACTCACTTAGAAAATGGTTTTGACCAAGTTTCGTATATTCAGCTGGCAGATTCACCTAACAGAAACCAACCCGGAACTGGTGAAGTGGCTTATGGAAAGGTACTCACTCGATTAAGAGAGTTAGGTTATCAAGGTTATATTGGTGCAGAGTTTTTCCCTGAGAACAAAAACACGTTAACCGCCGCATCAGACTTGGCCAAGTTAGCTAAAAGTATCAAGCTGGCTAAGCCTAGTATTTAATTAATGAGAGATATATAGTTAAAACGTTACCCTTCTAATGAAGCAACTATGCAGGGGGGGGAAGCTAATTGCCAAGTTGCTGGCGCGTCAATGTTATTCAGCCGATCCCTTTTGACCATAGGCCTCAGATTTGGCATTTCTCCCAAAGTTTTACGACAACGTGTGGCGGGTGCCTTGAATACAAATGTGATTGGAAAATGACAGGGTCATTCTTGTCTAGGTGCCTTAGGTCAAAGCTATTTGTATCTATCGCTGAGTGATTATGGTTATGCTGATACAGAATTTAATATTTTTAAAGCACAAGGTTATCGGCTTTTCTTATCTATTTGAGAACCTCAATGGGGTCGACACTGTGGGAACTTAAAGGGGACTTCGATTCGAGTTCTGGTAGGGCTCCCATTCGCTTTTTAAATCATCTATTTCATGGCGGTTACGGTGGTTTCTTTTATGTAGGTTTGGGCGGCATTCATCCTTTGGAAAATACTGTTGCCTTTCAGAATTTTGAACTTAAACCTGTCTTTCCTAACAACACCAGCGTAAATGTGGGCTTACCGAATGGAAGTCAACATTATATACCGCTGGCGAATATTCACTCCGGCTTTTGTATTGATATTCAATGGTAACTTATAAGAAAAAGAGGCTGGTTAAAACCTCTTATAAGCACTGTTAGTAGAAGGTTTGGCTGATACTTTATGCTGTTTATATTGCACGTAACTACCATTACCTAAGTACAAATCTAATAACTGTTGCTGCTCATCAAGCGTAACAATCGCAAAGCGACCTTTAAAGTTGATACCTATATTTTTGTTTTGGTAAAGATCTTCGCTACTTTCTTGGATTAGAATGTATTGGGTTAATGTCTTACCATTGAGCTTTATACCTACTTTTACCCCTTTGAACACATCATTAGCAAGGATACGCTCAACTGTTTGTACTGCGTAGGGTTCTCCTTCAGTGATTGACTCGTAAGCCACTGCGTAAGGGTTAGTCCATGCTTCACCTCGATGGCGTAATAAAAAGGTGGGTAAGGGTTTTTTATTATAAGGCACAGAACCACCATAAGCTTTAGGGGCTTTTACTTGGCTAATTTCAATGTCTAAACCTGCTGGAATTAAGGCACGCATTGAAATATTTTTATCGCCTAGTTTACTGGCGGTAAAGGTGGCTTCGTATTGCTGAGCAGAGCTGCTTTTGGTTTTTACATCATCAAAAAAGTGCCAACCTGGGTGTCTATAGCCTCTTTGTCCTGTGGTTATCCACGGCAATTTAGCCGAGTCTTGATAACGGTCGGGATCCGCCGCTAATTTAACCGCTTGCTTGTTCGAAGTAATGGTTAGTTCATCGCCAATATTATGGTAAACATAGTCGTGGTACTGATTTGAGGTGTTACTTTTCGCTCTGAAAATATCGAGGTAATAACCTTTGTTTTCATCAAGCTTTATTAACGCTAGGGTTCTTTCATGTTGAGCGGGTGCTTTTAGGTTAAATTCATCAAAAAACGACGATGTTGAAAATGAATGCTTAGGTGATACACCGACATCACCGGCAGCAGGCTCCATTAATTCAGATTTCACCCGATTAATACCTAGGTTAATCCAGTCACCCTTTGAGGCTGAAGCCCCATTACTAATAACCGTGTTATGGGCCGCAAATAAACGGTAGTAGTTCTCATGAATATCGGTTCGATAAGTACCTTTACCCCCGTCAACACCAAGAACATGGCCTTGACCATATAATTCCATGTCCATACCTGAGGCATGGCCGTGAATATATGAGCCACCAGCAACGAAGGCCATTAAGCTATTTTTGATTGGATTAAGCTTGTTTATATTGCGCTGAATATTCATCCCAGCGTATTCTAATCGTAGGGTGCGTGGGCGTTCTGGGGTCACGTCAATATCAGTTTCACTTTGAATTTTATTCACCGACCATAATAACTGTAATGGCGTAAAATAGGGGCTCGCGCCGTAAGAACGGTTATGAAGATGGCCACGGTCATATAAGCCGCTTTTGATGCTAGACGACAAATAAGTGGTAAAATATTCTTGTTGTTGTACGTTGTTATTTAACATGGCTAACAACAAGGAGTTTTCTAAGTCGGCATAATCAATTTTATAAGTACGGTGGCCATCACCAATATAAGGAGATTCGTCGTTCGGGTACTCTAAATTGTAATAGGAGGTAAACGCCCCCGGAATATTTGGGTATTTTGCACCTAGTTTTAACGATGGATCGTAACGGTCTAATAAGGTCATTAAATAGACGCTAAAACCCGCAACATGGCGAGAGTATTGGAATGATTCAGGCCAAATATCCCCTTCATTAACAAAGTGCTTAGCGACTGTATTTAGCGATGCTTGGTTTGTAGTGTCGATATGGGTGTAGTAAGGAATATATTTTTTGATTTGTTGGCTATCATCAAGCGCCAGAATATTATGTACTAAGCTTGATGACTCTAATACCGGCCAGTTTGAGTCCAACAAACCTTTGTTTAACGCTAACCATACATATGTACCAAACACGTTTTGAGCTGCGTTAAAGTTGAAATCTGTGAGTTTACTTGAGGCTAAGTCATACACTTTACCGCCCGACATTAAATAAGGGTAAACAAAGTCATAAATAATGGGTAATTGAGCACCTATTACCCGGGCTTCGTATAAGTGGTCGGTTGGAAACATCCAGCCTGAATTCATTGCCCCGTTTTTATAAACTTTCATTTGCTTAAGGGCGTTAATATACGTAAACAAAATGTCCGCGCCACAAGTCGCATATTTTGATTCTTGGGTTAAATAATACAATACACCACAATCCACACCGTCTTGCAGGGTTTTAACCACTTGAGTTAATTGTGCTTGGCTACCTCCGTCTTTATGACGAAAGGTGGGTAGGGTAGGTGGCAATGATTTATTGTTAGACCAAACTAAAGGCAATTCTTCTAGGCTATTACGGCGTTTTTTATTGCCCACAACCGCAACTGAGTCAGCACGATGTTTAAGCTCTTCAAATAAAGATTTAGCCCATGGCTCGCTTTGTATTTTTTCTAAAATAGCAGCTCGTTCTGAGTTTTTAACCCATATTGACGGTCGTTCAATTTCTGTTGTGTCACTTGGTGATGCAAAGCTTAATGCATTGAAACTTAATGAGCATATACTGACCATTAACACGTTTTTTATACTTAAAACCTGTGTAAGTGAGTGCAGCCATGGTTTTTTATTTTTTGTAATTAACATGTAAATGCCTTTAATAATTGAGCTGCTTTCGCCGAAGCAGGTATCAGACTTGTAATAACTGTGAGCGTAAATAGTGCTTTTAAAATACCTACGAGGTTCAAACCTTGAGCGCGATTGGAAAGTTGCATAAATATTCCTATGTAGCTGAATATTCAAAACGTCATGCGAACTATAACTTTGGGCGGCATTTCTAATGTTTTTTCACAAATTTACGTTAGCAATATATGGCTAGTGACTAATTTGTGATTATATTTGACAATTTGGTGATTGTAAATGATTGTAGTTGGTTGTTATTATTTTGTTGAGTTAGCGCACATTGATATCAATTAACTAAAGGTGAAGTATCAAACTTACAGCAAAGTTGGCTTATCTTTGAGACTTTTCATGATGAAGTGATGTAGGATTGGCATCACTTAAAATTCATTTCCGCCGAATTATTTACCTCTACCGGTTTAGGGCTGGAAAGATCACCCATATTATTATAAACACCATGGGGATCATATGTGGGCACAGGGTATAAACGAAACCATGTTCCCCCGATTTGCTCATCAACCCAATAACCATATTATACTCGACATGAGCATGGACTCCATTGGCTCACATTTTGATCATACTCAAACTTGGTGGAATAACGGGCTCTGAGTGGTTTGAGTATTTAGCCCGGGAACAGGTGCTGATCTTTTAGTGCATTTGGGCGATGCTGCACCAGTGCATGGTGGCAGCAATGTTAAAATCCCCGCTGGGGCAACCGTTATTGGTAACAAATCCAAAGAGATGATTGGGTATAGTGAGAACCGAATTTAAACAAATCGCAGATTAGCTTTGGGCAGAAGCTTCAAATACCATTATAGTATACCTAAAAGGGTTTGTGAGTAACGCTAGTCTTAAAGATACGATTACGCAGTTGAAAACCCCCCGCGTTGTTTATAGACAATGAACCGGTGGAAGTGTTTACGAAAAGCCCTGTTGATGGTAACGATTTATACTTCCATGATGGATCGTCTAAGTTTAGACAAATCAATGTCGATATTTGTGGTGACGAAAGCGAAAGTAAAGAAATACCTGAAATTTGGGATAATACCGATAGCCCCATTGAGCAAATCCAAAATTATCGCCGAGAAGGCAATAGTATTACCTTTGATTTAGCCCTTGAATCTTATGCGATCCGTTTTATTTTGGTCCATCGTGATATAAAAACACCAATTTACAACGGCACATACTCACAACTGGTTAAAGGCATATACGAAAACAGTAACAACGAAGCGCAGGTAAGTGAGTTAACGGGCCCTTGGAAAGTCGAATTTGATCCAGCGTGGGCAGGACCTGGAGTTGTCAATTTTGATAACTTACGAGATTGGACCGCTCGCGCTGAAAAGGGTATTAAACATTATTCGGGCACGGCCAACTATGCGTTAACCTTTACCATTAGCCAAGCTCAAGTAGCAAGTAATAAATCTATCTAGATTTAGGCGAAGTCAGCAAATAGTCGAAGTCATCCTTGATAGCAAAAAATTAGGTACCTTGTGGAAACCTCCATTTGCTTTATGTATTAGCAGCTTATTGGTTGCAGGTGACAATTTACTCGAAGTGGCGATCACCAATACTTGGACGAATCGCCTAATTGGTGATGAAGCACTCCTCCGATACTAGCGGTTATAGCATGGTGAACGAAGATGAAGAAAGCACGATTTAACCAAAGGCAGATATTCAATATTTAAAAAGTGAATCAGGTGCGATCAAAGTGCCTGAGTTATGCCGATTGCGTGGCGTTGGTTAGGATACCTCTTAACAAATGTACGAACACATAGATTAGCATTTTAAGCGTAATTCCAGTGAGCTTTAATCTATTCTAAATGGAAAACCATTGGGATTGGATTGACGATTGGTGAGTTATCAGGATTGGTCTCCATGATATCGGCCATATATGCCCACCATTTCTTTACAATAGGCTCTAGTGGCAATTCGTCCATTTTGTGATTTGATGTTCGTTTTAGCACGGCAAACAGCTTGTTCGATTCTTTTTCTAAAAATATAGAGTAGTCTGATACGCCTGCCTCTTTTAAGGCTGCAACCAGCTCAGGCCAAATTTCATCGTGTCGTTTTTCATACTCCGCCTCAAAACCTGGTAGCAAGGTCATAACAAATGCGATTTTTTCCATTTTCTTTGCTCTCATTATCTTATAAAAAAAACCTGCCCAAAGGGCAGGTTTGGTAAACTATTTAGTTGCTGACGTTATCTAAATATTTCTGCCAAGCTTGATTACTGGTAATTATACCCGCACCTTCCCAAGCAAATCCTGCTTTGTAAGATAATCTCCCTTGTTGATCAGTTGTGGTAAACATCCAGATGTGGCTTTCGTCTTTTATGTCACTTGGAATGTGTTCAATACCTTCAACCTGAGAAGGATTGAGTATAGCGCCTGTGCCGACACCCAAGTCATCAATTACCTCCCAAGCAGAAATACGTCCATTTTCTTTGTTATACGACACTTTGGCTTTTTCGTCATGTGTGGCAACACCAATCGCGATGGGTAGGGCGCTAGGTTTACCGTCAAGTGTAAATACCGAATCGACTTGGAATAATTGCGTACCCATTGGTAATGAAATCGTTTTTATCTCTTTCACTATTCCAAGAGGGGTGTACCATTCATACTCCAATTCAAAGACAACTTTGTCATTACTACTTTCTATTACCTTGTAGCGTTTGAAACTGTGAGCAGTAAAGGCTTGTCCATCTAACCAGATAGCTGTACCACCGACACCACGACTAATGCCGGTATGATAAGGGTCATAACCCTCACCATGATCTTCATGGTATGAAATACCATTCACGTAATTTTTGTACCATTTATCGATAATTGAATAGTCTACTTTTTTAAACCAAGCATCTACACCACTAGAATGTCCTTTAAGAGGAGCTGCGGGCCCGTATACTCGAAAGGCTACGCGATCATTTTCCCACGCAAAGTCATCTCGACGTTCTGGTACAAAGCGCGCATAGGCTTTCACAACAGGGGTATTTGAAATTGATTGAGTGACATTGTCACTTTGCTTGTTAGAACAAGCTAACAAAATGGTACTTGCGGCCAAAGCGAGTACAGGTAACTTGAATTTCATTTGCATGAATACTTTCCTGTTCTATATATGAATTGAATATTGGTGCGCACACTAAAAACTAACTTATATTATCTATGCGTCTTATTTTGTTAACGTAACACTCATAACGATAACACTACTATAACACCATTAAAGGCATAGTGTGTCAATACTGGTCACAATAGAGCATTTGGGTGGTTATGCACAAAACTGTGCAAATATTTGAGTACTAGGGTAATAGATTGATGGTCCGGTCTTGGGAGCCAAGATTACTGATAACCGAGAGCAATATACGCTAATAATAACATCAAGTAATCCACGAAATTTTTATATTTTCTTAAATCTTATTGTTTGAAAGCCCACAGGGGCGGTTTCAATGATTATCATCTTTTTCTGCCTGTCATATTTACTTATTCGGTATTAAGTAGCTGATATCGACATCTCATTTTAAGTTTTATTTGAACTCTTGTTTGACTGGATTTGATTGACATCGACTTGTTATGAGGTGTATTGTCACCATTACAAAAAGAACATAACTGCTTAACAATTAATTATCATAAAATAGTTAACAATGGCCGTTGAGTTTTTTATTTACATGGTGTTTGAAAAGAAACGAACGAAAAATAACGCTATAGAAAGTATTATTTTAAATTAGAACTGAATATAAAAAATGAGATAAAAGCATATGATGTTGCGCAACTGCCACAATTACCATGACTTAAGAAAGCTAGCAAAAAACCGGCTTCCTGGACCGATATTTAATTACATTGATGGTGGCGCTGACGACGAGGTGACAATGCGTCGAAATTCTGAAGTGTTTCAGACGTGTGACCTGATCCCCAGTGTATTAACCGGTGTAAAAGACATTGACTTAAGCATCGAAGTAATGGGCCAGAAACTTGATTTGCCTGTCTATTTGTCACCTACAGCCTTGCAACGCTTATTTCACCATCAAGGTGAGCGGGCTACAGCTGCCGCTGCGGAAAAGTTTGGTACTATGTTCGGTGTGTCGTCTCTTGGTACTGTAAGCATGGAAGAAATAGCGCAACAATATAATACTCCTCAGGTATATCAGTTTTATTTTCATAAAGACCGCGGCCTAAATAACGCCATGATGCAAAGAGCCAAAGAATCGAATGTCAATGTAATGATGTTAACGGTTGATTCTATTACCGGTGGCAACAGGGAAAGGGACTTACGTACGGGCTTTTCTATTCCGTTTAGGCTTAACTTAAGTGGGCTATGGCAATTTGCGACAAGGCCTATGTGGGGAATAAACTATTTAACCCATGAAAAGTTTTCGTTACCTCAGCTCGATGCTCACATAGATATGGGCGGAGGAGTAAGTTCTATTGGTGATTACTTTACTAATATGCTTGATCCATCTATGAACTGGAAAGATGTAGAGGAAATGGTCAAGTTCTGGGATGGTGAGTTTTGTTTGAAAGGTATCATGAGTGCAGAAGATGCTAGGCGTGCCGTTGATATTGGTTGTACCGGTATCGTTATTTCAAACCACGGAGGGCGTCAACTCGATGGCTCTAGAAGCTCTTTCGATCACTTAGCTGAAATAGTTGATGCTGTTGGCGACAAGATTGATGTTCTCTTTGATAGTGGTGTCCAACGAGGTACACACGTTCTCAAAGCGTTAGCGTTGGGCGCTAAAGCAGTAGGGTTAGGCCGCTACTATCTTTTTGCACTCGCTGCTGCGGGCCAAACAGGTGTAGAACGCGCGATGACTTTGCTTGTTGCTGAAATCGAGCGTGATATGCGACTTATGGGTTGTTCTAAGATAAGTGATCTAAATAGAGACCATATTAGGTTTAGGTAGTGGGATTCAATTATGAAGTATTCAGCTACCTACTACTCAAAGTTAAAGAAAGTGAGTAAGCCCTTCGTACAATGTATAACTGGCAATATTTTAAAGACAAGGAAAAGTATGAACATTAATTTTTGGGGCATTCTCATCATATTTTTGTCACAAAGCGTTAGCTTTAACACCAGTGCGACAATTAAACACGGGCTTAGGGACGCCCAAGATCGCCATATGATACCAAGAGGTTTTGTTGCAAATACAAATGACCATGCGGGAGCTGTTGATTTTCAGCCACAAGACTATTTAAGAATGGCGCGTATGGGAGCTAATGTTCAAGTTATTCGATTAGAGATGGGGCGATTAAGTCGCTTTGGTAATGGCCGTTTTGAACCAGCCTATATGGAGCGCTTAAAAAGAGGTACTAAACTCGCTAGAGAAGCAGGCATTAAAACAGTTTTTAAATTAACCGTTTATGGTACAGGTGGTTTTAGTTGGGAAGCGCTTTGGCGCAATCAAAATAACGAACAAGACATTTATATCGATGCATGGCGTCATGTTTGGGAAGCATTTAAAGATAATGAATATGTGATCGGATATGACTTGGTAAATGAGCCTAGAAAACTTGAAATGGATATTAGTTATGATGAACTTACAAATAAGTATTTGTTGCCATTTTATGAAAAAATAATAGATGCTGCATTGCCTTATAGTGAACAAAAGCAATTCCTTATTCAAACTATATTTATGAACAAGGGGGATGCGATTAACCGCAATCAATATCACCAGATAACACAAAAAATAAATCGTAATAATATTGTATTTGCGCCACATATTTATCAAGAAAATTTAGATTATATAGCACCTACTATGCAGCGCTTTGAAAAAGAAGCTGAATTGCTAGATGCGCCAATTTTGGTTGGAGAGTGGGGGTTCCCCACTTTTGTAACGACCGACGAATCAATAAAAGAACAGCTTAATTATATCGATTTTTACATAAAAACAGCGGAAGTTTTCGATGAAATGGGGATTGGATCAATAAAAGCGTGGTTTTTAGGAAATCGAAGCTATCAAAACTTTTTACCTGGCGGAGAGTCTACTTGGGCTATTTTTTCAGACAAACAGGCGATAGGTACTGTTGAAAGAAAATACATTACAGACATTATTGCCAGACCTTATCCGAAATTAATCGCCGGCGATATTCAAAGCTTTATGTTTCATTTTGCTACTCGAACCCTTGATTTAACGATACAAACTGATAATAAACGCGGTGCTTCAAAAATATTTATAGGCGCAGATCGTCATTACCCAGATGGTTTTTCGGTGCATGTAGGAGATGATGTGATACTTAGTAAGAGCCCGCTTTCTGTTGGATTTACGGTACACCATTCATCGCCAAATACCGATATCAGCAACTTTATATGGGACGAAAGTAATCAACAACTGATTGTACTCGCGTGGCCTAAGGACAATGCTCCGGTAAACGTAAAGGTCAGCCCTGGGATATTTAAATTCCCTGATCTTAAAGCGAAAAACAATTAACTATTTCAGTTTAGGGTTAGCTATAACTAGGTGTAATTAGAATAAACGCCACCGAGAAAAAATTTTATGATAAATAGACGAAAATTTATGTTAGGGGCAGCCACATCTGCAACGGCAACCATGGCACCTTTTCAGGTCTGGGGCCAACTAAAAAAAGAATACCCTAATGTCTTAATGCTGATTGTTGATGATTTAAATGATTGGGTTGGGGCTATGGGAGGCCACCCTAACGCTAAAACACCCAACATAGATAAATTAGCAGAAAAAGGTACATTGTTTACTAATGCTCATGCACCTGCGCCCTTATGTGGACCATCTCGAGCGAGCATTATGAGTGGCCTTGCGCCATCAACAACTGGGATTTACGGCCATATACGTGATAACGATATTCGTAAAGTTAACGATAAAACGGCTCATTCCACGTTTTTAAGTGAGTATTTTAAAAAGCACGGTTATTACACTGCTGCAGTTGGAAAAATATTTCACGAAGCCATTGCTGACGGGAGTTTCGATGACTTTGGTGGTAGGCACAAGGGATTTGGCCCTTACCCAGAAAAAAACTTTAAATGGGATAACCCAAAAACCAACACAGACTGGGGGGCTTTCCCTGAACGTGATGAGCAAATGCCAGATTATGACTCTGCCCATTGGATAGCCAGTAAACTAACAGAGCAACACGAAAAACCCTTTTTTATGGCATGTGGTTTTTTACGTCCTCATGCTCCATGGCATGTGCCTCAAAAGTGGTTTGATATACATTCAGCGAAAGACTTATATTTACCACCATATATGAAAGAGGACTTATCAGACACGCCTGATATTGCTCGCTTAATTACTGACCACCCAATGATGCCTACCACACAGTGGGCGTTGAAGAATGGCGAATACCGTAATATTGTGCAGGCTTATTTAGCTAGCGTATCATTTGTCGATTCCATGGTAGGTATTGTATTGGATGCCTTAGAAAACAGTCAATATGCCAATAATACCGCTGTAGTGTTGTGGGGAGATCATGGCTATCACTTAGGTGAAAAAGATAAATTTGCTAAAATGACGTTATGGGAGCGTGCCACACGTACTCCGCTAATCATTAAGCCGCCAAAATCAAACGGTAAGCAAGTCAGCAATAAACCAGTTAGCTTATTAGACTTATACCCAACCTTAATAAAAATGTGTGGTTTGCCGGCTAACCTGCAAAATGAAGGAAATGACCTAACTCCTTTACTTAGGAATCCAAATTCGACTTGGCACCATGTCGCAGTCACCACCTATGGTGAAAATAACCATGCGGTAAAAACCGAACGTTATCGTTATATTCGTTACGAAGATGGCTCAGAAGAGCTTTATGATCATCAAGTAGATAAAGAGGAATGGCGCAATGTCGTTAATGAACCGGCCTATCAAAATGTAAAGACTGAATTGGCCAAACAGTTACCAAAAGTTAATGAAAAGTGGACACAGTACTCAGTTTATAAAAATAATGCCTATTTTAGTCAGAAAACCAAAGAAGCAGGTTGGAAAGAAACACCCAAAAACTAAATTGCCAATGCCGTTATAAAGTTTGAAAGCATATTCAAAAGATTGATTTAATTAGCTTGGTTATTTCAACACAGTTAAGCATTCGTTTATAAAAACGAAAGAGTTAAGTTGAAATGGTCTAAAAAAGTTGTGCAATAAAAAATGCAAACAGTGCTTCTACCCTGATTGAATCATTGAGTGTTAATTACACGTTAAGCAAACTTGGAACGCTTAATCCTATAAATTGTGATAAGATTAGTTGATATCACAAAAATCTCTATCAAAGTACCTCCAATGCTGCCAATTAGCACATTATTGACAAGCCAAAGAGACGCGCCAGCAATGATTCCTAATCGCAGACTTACACCCTTTAAACAGAATAACGAGTATACGCCTATCATATTGGCAAGTATCACAAGAAAATCTAAATATGATTGATAACTGGATAAACCAATTATTAATGTAATGATCATAAATACCAAAGCAATGCTATTAGAGCGGGTAAATATCGCAACGATAGACCTAACCATACTCAATATACAAAGGAATGCAGGAACAGAAGCGTCTAATAAATAAAAGTGTGTAGCATGTACCAAGAAGAATAGTGCTAGAAACGCTTTTAAAGTAACATCTTTTTTCTGATAAAAAGCTAGGAGTGAAAGTAGAAAGCTTATCCCGCCAATTAGTTGTCCTGCTATATGTGTGTCCAAATATAAATGACCTTTTTAAGAAGATTAAATTGTCTGCATTTTACAATGTGATCTTTGTCGTACTATTTTTCTGTAAAGTCATAAAGGCTCCAGTATGCCTAAAACCTGCAGCATTAATATTTAAACGCGATGTGGAATTAGTTTTGATTTGACCTTACGCCATTGGAGCATTCCAAGGCTACATATTTCATTAATTCTCTTTATTCATTACCAAAGCACGCCATCTGCCTCTTGCGTATGCCGTACCGTCATTTTCTGGTATTTTCCCATTTGTTACTGCTAAAGAAGATACTCTAATTATATCGCCTTTTTGTAGCTCTACTCCCTGTATATGAAAGTAGATTTCTTGGTAATCTTCTGCCGTTTTGGGGTTAATAAACTTGCCAATCTCTTTATTATTTAGTGATATTGTATAGGTTGACTCGCCGTCTATTTCAGCAAGCGTAACTAAGGTAAGTGTATAGCTGCCATTCTCTTTAGATTGCACCTTGTATTCAGCATGCGCAAATTTATCGCGATAAGCCTTATTTACCGCATTTATCGCTAACGCATTTTTTGATTTATGGTGGTAATAAGGAATTTCTCCCGTATTCGCAATCGTGAAGTCGTCTATGGCATGCAGAATTCGTGTATATTCTTTGATCTCAAAAAGTTCTGTTTTTTCTGGTAGAGAGCTTGATATGTGCAGTGTTTCTGCCTTATCGATGTTCGAAGGTTGATAGTTTTTATCTTGCGTTAGAAGTAACTTATCAAGTTCAAATCCATCTTCACGCATGGATACCATAACTGTATGTACACCTTTTTGAGGTACATGGATAGTTATTGTGTTAGGAGATCCACAATGATTTGTATCTCTTCTTTGTGCTGAAGACCATGTCCACGCATGTTTTCCTTGGCATAACTGCAATCGTTTTGCCGATTCTGGCCATGAGCCATTTAAACCTATATGCACACCGTTGTCTTCACTACCTGTGCTGTACGCTCTTGCCCATACATAGTACTTTCCAGGCGTTTTAAAATAAACAGGATAACTAAGAACAGCCATTGTGCCAGCTTGATTTGTGAAGTTTTCATTTCTGACAATGTCTTCATGGTGATTGCTTCGCGTATCAGGGAGCAACTCAATGTAGCTTCCATTGCTAGCGCCATCATAGTGAGCTTGGTCTGAATCGGAATAAATATGTGAAGGTGTGTTTTGAGAAAATACCAGCCATCTTCTTTTACTGTCTAAATGTTGAGTTGCAAAGTTTTCAGCTTCTATGATCACAAAGCCTGAATGCTCTTGATGAGCTAGAGCCGCGTGACTGTATGTTATTGGACCTGTAAAAGTAACAATAAAAGTTAGTAGATGAAACAGCCTTAATTTCATGTTCATTTGTCTCAATTTTTTAGCCTTTATTAACCGCATCTAACAGTAGTACTTCTTTTATCTCATTAGGTGTCGCATGCTTATGACCACCTTTGTCCGCTCCAGTTAACCACCAGTAAACCATTCCGGCATCGGAGCAATCGAATTTGTTACTTTGGAACGGCACTACACCATCGCTTTCGGCATAAGCCAGCATTTCCCAAATAAATGAAATACCAGCATCTGGATGCTCTTTCGCCCAATTCCATTCACCTAATGGCACCTGTAAACCTACATTTTGATCTCCTATTTGGTGCTCACTAACGCCATATTCCAAAATTTGCTGCCATGTAAAATAGTCGCCACTGTTATCATTTGCCGGGTGGTGAGAAACAACGTGAACATGTTGTCTTTTATTTGCTTGTGCAGCTTCAAGCGCATAACCGATTAGGTCGGGTTCTCCCGCCTCAATTATCCAAAGTGGATTATTAAGAGATGAAGTATTTATTGCATCAACTAAATCTTGGACCGCTCCAGTTTGATCATTACGACAGTTGAAAATATTTCGTAAATTAGTAAATGGACCAAATAAATCAACGCCTTTCGCACTTAACTCATCTAGCTTATTTTGCCGGCGAATTTCATTTTCAGGATCGATTTGATATCGAGCTTTGTTTCTAAAGGGATCTAAATCGCACGAATGGGAAAGGTGAACTAATCTGTTCGACATACCCGTTTTCTGAAGTAGCGCCAACATAACTGGAGTTGCTCCAATATCATCGGGGTCGGGAGAATTTCCGTCAATTACTATAGCTAAACGACCTTTAGGAGGAGTGATATTTTGATTGTGTTTAACAAACTGTTGCTGCGAAGATAAATAACTTGTGTCACTTTCTGATACAGGAGTATTTTTACTGCAAGCTATGCTTAATAGTGCGCTTAGTACAACGAAGGGCATCAATAATTGTTTCATAATATATTTCTCAATCTTTATAAAATAACTGCTAGTGGGTGCCTGCTATAGCGCCAAACTAAACTTTTGCATCAACAAAGGTTTCGAGGTTTGTGCCAAAAGAGACGCTTCAAAATATTTGTCTCAACTGGTTTAGAGGATGATAAAATTAGTTTTCAATTGACCTAAAATGAATTAACATGATTGTAATTGAATTTTAACAATTTAACAAATCATCAATTTAACTTTTTATGGTATTTGAGTATGAAACTAATTAACGCCTTAATGACTTTCCACATCTTAGTAGCTATCTCCCTTTGGCTACTTTCAAGTACATTTGAGAGTCACGCATCTGAACAGATTGTGCATTCTGAAGCCATTGATAATGTATGGTCTGCACACCGAATTAAACCTTTTCTACTGACCCGAGGTGAACATCAGTTTGTGGCGTATTTTGATGCTAATCGCCAAATGACAGTGGCCCATCGAATGCTTGGAAAGCCGTGGCGATTTTATAAAGTTGATAGTTATCTAGGTTGGGATAGTCACAACTACGTCACAATGGAGTTAGACAAAACTGGTCATTTGCATGTTTTGGGAAATATGCACAGTGACCCAATCGAGTACTTTAGAACCACAGAACCTTTCCAAGTAAGAAGCCTACAGCGTGTCAATAAGATGGTAGATAAGATTGTTGAGAAGCGTATGACCTATCCGGTATTAATTCTGAATAAAGAGAACGAACTTATCGTTAAATATCGTGATGGGGGAAGCGGCAATGGTAATGAGATTTATAATATTTACGATACTAAATCGAAACGATGGTCAAAGCTTCATCAAAACCAATTTTTAGATGGTGAAGGCAAAATGAGTGGATATTTTGAAGGACCAATTAAAGGTCCTGAGGGAAATTTCCATCTTATATGGGTTTGGCGAAATACGCCAAATTCTGCAACTAATCACAGTTTATCTTATGCTAAAAGTAAAGATCTAGTTAATTGGACTGATTCAAATGATCAGCCCATATCACTACCAATAACCCTAGACAAAACCGAAATTGTAGCGCCAGTTCCGCCATTTGGTGGAATGATTAACGGGAACGTGAAAATTGGTTTTGACCAGGGTGGAAATCCTGTGGTGACTTATCATAAGTATGATGAAGACGGCAATACCCAAATTTATGTGGCTCGCAAACAAAACAAAATCTGGAAGAGTCATCAAATAAGCCAGTGGCAAGACTTCCGCTGGGACTTTGGTGGTCACGGCTCATTAGGTAAATTTCTAGTTAAGCCTT
This sequence comes from Aliiglaciecola sp. SL4, assembly GCF_041538045.1. Classification (NCBI taxonomy): domain Bacteria; kingdom Pseudomonadati; phylum Pseudomonadota; class Gammaproteobacteria; order Alteromonadales; family Alteromonadaceae; genus Aliiglaciecola; species Aliiglaciecola sp. SL4. Next base: position 90,035 of record NZ_JBGOSE010000008.1, read on the forward strand.
ATGCAGTTCAAATAGTTGATGATAAAAAGCTCTCTGTAAAGGTTCGCAAAAAGGACGACATATTGCGTTTTGTGTTAGATAGCGAAACCCTACAAACACTTAGCGTTGAAAAGGTAAACTTGTATCCACCTAGGATCAGTGAAATAAGTCAAGTATCTAATCGTTTGTTGGAGAACTCCACAGACCTTCCTTTGGAACAACACGTCTTAAAGGGAGTGGGGGATTCTAGTCCGTCAGGCGGCAGTTATTATTTATCTTGGGTTAGTCAACCGGGAAACCGAGATCGTGCACACGTGTTTATTTCATCACCTAGTGTGTTGTTATTACATGAAAGTAAAGAGTGAAAGCACTGATTTCATTTTATTGTGATAAACATAGGTAACATTTGAGTTTTATGTGAATTATTCAAGCATTTACCTTCGGGTAAATGCTTTTAGATATATTGAATCATTCTAGTTCAAATACTACCCATATTATCATTTCGAATCACTATACAATTAACTAAATAACAGGATATTCAAATGAAAATTGCGTTACTGATGGAAAATAGTCAGGCAGGTAAAAATCCAGTAGTTTTAAAAGAATTGAAAACAGTGGCCGATCCTTTAGGTCATGAGGTATTTAATGTGGGAATGGATGGTGAAAACGATCACCACCTAACCTATATTCATCTTGGTATAATGGCGAGTTTGTTGATTAATTCAAAAGCGGTCGATTTTGTGGTTGCTGGTTGCGGTACAGGTCAAGGTGCAATGATGTCACTTAACTTACATCCAGGTGTATTTTGCGGATACTGCTTAGATCCTTCAGATGCTTTTCTGTTTAACCAAATCAATAATGGTAATGCGCTTGCCCTCGCGTTTGCTAAAGGCTTTGGTTGGGGGGCAGAACTTAATTTACGTTATATGTTTGAAAAGGCATTAACGGGGGAGCGTGGTGCCGGTTATCCAAAAGAAAGAAAAGAGCCACAAGTAAAAAATGCGGGAATCTTAGCAGAGGTTAAAGCCGCAGTTTTAAAATCAGATTTTTTAGAAACACTAAAAAGCATTGACCAATCATTAGTGAAAACAGCTGTGTCAGGCGAGCGTTTTCAGAAATGCTTTTTCGAGAACTGTAAAAGCCAAGAATTGTCTGACTACGTTAAGTCACTTATTAGCTGATTCAATTAAATTCGTACGCAAGTATGTTGGTAACGACTACCTTGCGTACGAAACTTCTATAGCTAATATGCCTCAGAGATTACTTTTTCATTTTTCGCTGTGTAAGCTGGTAAGTATAAAGCGAGGGTATTGAATCTATGCGTTTATTTAAGCTCTCTATATAGGGAGTTGGAAAATACTCAAGTGTAATTGGCCGATTGCCAGAAAGACCAATTATACGAGCATCAGGACCTTCTTCCAATCCCTCCACGTGCAGTGTTTGCATACCGGGAGCACCACTTTCCACTACAATTCTAAGATTCCATGTCGTGCTAAATCGACCATGTCCAGGTTGCCAGTAACCCGAACCTGAACCGTCATATACTGGAAAGGATGCATGCTTTTCACCGGGAATTGCATTGATGTGCATAGTAATATTGTCATATAGGTTTTGGTGGTTAGCTCCAGCATGCTGATCTAAGTTTGGCTGTATAAATACTTCAGAATCTTTATACACATTGCGTGTAGATTGCGTATTAAAAGTTAACGAGTGAGTCACAGGGTTAAATACTTGAATATTTTGAGCTAGAACATTGTGCACATTACCCATATGCACAGCATAATGAGCTTGGCGTTCCCCTGCAGTTCTTATGTCACTAATTGTTAAGTTAGCACTATCGTAGGTTATAATTGAACTATCAGCATTGTAGAAGCTCATATTGCGAATCCAACTGTCTGCTAACCCAACCAAATAAATGCCGTTGTAGCCTTGTTCGACGTGGTGACCAAAATAGGGCGCATTCGGAAATTCAAACCTAAAATCTTCAATCCCAATATTTTCTAAGGGTGTCCATACAGCAATGTTAGTCGGTAAGGATGAGTTAATATCGTGTAACAATGTATCGGCGATGGTAATGGTATTACCATCAATATTTTCAATTACCGTTCGCTGTTGAACAAGAGGGTAATTAGCTCTTGTCCAATGACGTGAACCAATTTTAACTTTAGTGTCGTTATATAATGACTTAATTAACGCACCATTTTCTCCTTGCCGATTATGCCAGAGAACTTGTACACGTTGTCCCACTTTAAATTGCTCTACATCTTTCACTCTTATTTGCCGATGTCCTTGTTTGCCTTCTAATCCTTCCGATAAGCTAACAGGCGGCTTTTCGTCATATTCATCTAAATAAGCGAATCCTCGATGATTTTTTTCACCTACCCATATAAAGCCTGCGGTCCATGAATATTCAGAATATAATACATCTAGATTATTTTGTTTTTGGATTTGACGTTTGTTGTTCCTGACAAGATACTCACGAATTTCATTTAGTTTACCGCCATCATCGACCATTTTTAGGGGTCTTGGAAAATAAAGAGTGGTACCAGCCTCTCCTCGTCCTGCACCTTGTAGTACAAAATCACTACGTGTTATTTCGATGATTTCAGTGATGATAAATTTTCCTTTTGGAAATCTTACTGTTACTGAACTTGGTATTTTATTTGCCGCGTTAATGGCTTTCCTTATGGCCAGAGTATCGTCTTTATCGTCGTCTGCTATTGCACCATAGTCAGTAACATTGATTACTGTAGAGGTTGCATTTGGAATTTCTTCCATTCCAAATTTATAACCAGCATATGAAAAATCAGGTAGAAAATGTTCTGACTTACTTAATATATCAGGAAGGTTCTGAGCTGCTGTGACTTCGCAAGACATGACAAGCACAGTCGTCAAAAACATCGCCTTAACCTTATTGGGACAAACACGCATTGTATAATTCCTTTTCATTGGATTATTAGTTAAGTAGAGCTATAAAAAACGAAGTTTAAGAACGTCTTCATTTACTACTAATTAAAATAGTTTTATAGCAATAACTCGATATGATGGGGCTTGTTATTTTTGAGATTTGCGGCATAACAAATCGTTAACTAAAAACTTACAATATGTTACCGTCAAAGTAAATCAACATCAATCTTTAATGGTCTTGTTGGTGAAGTGAGAGGGTGAAGCCGACAATGAATTAGCGAGTACTATTGATGTGACCGACTAATTTTTCCTGCTATCTATTATAAGTCATTAAATTAATGGCACTTTCCGTACGATAACGGCCAAATTTCAAACGCATTTAATTTACTTTAAGTCGAAATTGAACTTACTTAGTTTCTACATATAGTTGCAAAGCTAGAATATAAATAACTATCAGATTACGTCAAATATTTACAAGTTAGGTTATTTTGTTTTAGGGTTTGATTCTTGGTTCAGCATTGTTGCGTTTTTGATTATTAACGTTTCTTCGGATTTATCCACATAACAATAACAAAAGAAATAAGTAGAATTTCTAACTATTACGAATACCGGCAGAGAATCCAAATTATGTTCAGGGGGGAGCGACTTATGTCTATCTGGCGAGTCATATGTATGCCACTAATCTTCAAGCATTGAGGTTGGAATTCTGGAACGAGGGCGAGAAACAACCAGAACTTGATCTAAACGACGATATTCTGCAAATAGCGCTAATTATTTACCAAGGCCAATTTATCAAACCAAGTATAAAAGTTCTATTTACCTAGGAGTGCAACTAATGTCACTTATATAATTATCAACCATTTTAATACTCGCGATATTTTTCGGTTTTGAATTTATTAGCAAACTACCTGCGACTTTACATACATCCATAATGTAAAGCGTGAACGCAACTTCCGGTACTACTTCAGTTGGTGTATTAGTGTCTGCTGGAGCCGAATTTACCATCGATACTCAGATTTTTGCGTGTGTCTGAGTCATGCTGGTAACAGTTAAGGTTGCCGGTGGTTATATGGTGACTGCCCGAATATTAGTAATGTTTAAAGGTAAATAAAGAAGTGTCGTGGAGAGTATGGAATTTATGATAAATGCAATTTACATTGCTTGAGTGGTCTTATTTGTATTCGCTCTTAAATGACTAAGTCATCCTTCATCGTCAAGGAAAGAAAATACCTTATCAGTTTTAGGGATGTTAATTGCGGTTGTTGTGACGCTATAGGGTCAGAATATTATTTCCTGCGAGTGGATAACTGTTTCGCTAATCGTGGGAAGCATAATTGGCAGGGGCATGGCTAAGCCCGTTGAAATGACCAGAATGCCAGAAATGGTATCTGTGCTCAATGGAGTATGAGGGATGGCCAGTCTGTTAGTGGCCCTAGCCGTTTTATGTTTGCTGGAGAAAAAATAAAGACCTAGATCGTTATATTATTGATGCTGATTTAGCGAAAAATGTATTTGTTCTTAAACGATGTATGTCATCGTGTAAAAAAATAGGGTATAAATTTGCTTATACCCTTTCAATTTTTAACCAATAAAAATTTGTGGCAGTTATTAAAATGTTCAAACTTATTTAATTAACTATCTTGAACTCGTTCTCGCCAAACATCTCTGTAACGTTTTAAATTTGATAAACGAGTCGGAACCGCTGGTTTTAAATCTATTTTTAAAGGAGCGCCGCTGGATATTTTTTGCCAATCAATTAATGACGCGCACCCTTGCACAGTTCCGGTGTTATCTGCAGAAAGCCATACAGATTGTGTTGGCCGCAGTTGCGCAATTATTGAACAGAGCAAAGGGTTTTGCAAGAAAGCTCCTTCTATATATATATCTTCTTGGGACTGCAATAAATCTAATTGAAAATCAATCATAAGAGCACAGTATAAGGTTGCCGTTTCAGTACCTTGTTTAGGTTCAATTTCACCTATAAAAGCCGGGGTATGTCCGCCAAAAGGACCGCTTCCGCCGCTAAAGTCGGGAATGGCCATAACGTCTTTATTAATTAATTCTTGCAATACAGAAGACTCTACAGGATCACCAAAAGCACCACCTAACATAGCACATATTTTTTCAAATTCTCGACCACCCATAAAGCGTGCACAAGGAATAGGAGACGACATTGCATCCACATTACCCAGCATATCGCGTTCTGCCGATAAACAAGACGTAGACGTTCCAGAACTCATCAAGACTGTCCATGTACCGGTTGATATAACTGTAAATGGCTTACTATTTTGTCTGATTTTGTAACGTAAAAAACTAGCGTTACTATCATGGATCCCTGCATAAACCTTACATGACGTGCTTAATCCAGTTAATTTAGCGATGGCAGGACTAATTGCACCAAGATTTTGCCATGCCGGTACAATTTTGGGAAATAGTGGAAGCCAATTACTGTTTTTAACCATACTCGAGTAATCATTTTCTAATGGTGACCAAAGATCAGTATGACAACCTAAAGACGTTACTTCGGTACATCTCTGCCCGGTCAGTCTCCAAACCCAGTATTGTGGATACATTAAAATATCAGTGCATTTATCGAATGCTTCAGGGTATCTTTTTTGTAGCCAAAATAATTGTCTTCCAAGGTTTAAACCCGCGGGGAGGTTAGGAGACAAGGTTTCAGAAAAGTCAGGCCTTAAATTATCATATTCACCACCACTTATGCTTGAATATTCGTAATCGAGCACCGGCAGTACTAAACCATTTGAGGAGGCTTCACTGTTTCTATCAATAAGAGCAGCAGTGGCTCCATGAGTCGTCACAGAAAATGCAGTAATTTCGAATTGGGCAGTCAAGCGTTCACAAATGGACACCATCCAATCAAAAATCCCATCAACATCTGCATGTGGAAAGGCACCTTTTGTCAATATGCTATTCGCTCTAGATTCGCTAAATACTGATTTGCGGTTTTCATCGAGGAGGTGCAATTTAACGTTGGTCTTCCCAATGTCGAGAATTAGACTGTGATACATTTCAATTTTCCATTTTTAGTTTGTTTGTACTACATAACCGTTTTTGTGCTTATCGATTACTTCTTAAACATTATGTAATACTTAATGAGCGATTTATTAACTAATTGTTAAACACTCTACCTTTATGTGACTTATTTTGCAATATTTTGATTGGTAATGGTGGCGGGGTATATGAACTTAATCTGTTCTTGAAGTGACCATAATAAGAAAATATGAGTTTAAATGATTTTATAAATTATATGCATCGATAACTAGCTTAACTGAAATAACATCCCTAAATGTTCATGAAGTTTCGTTTTACATGCAAATAAAAAGGCTTAATCGTAATTAAGCCTTTTGCTGAATTGATTTTTAATGAATGCTAAAATTTAGAGTTTAACAGTCATACCGAGAGTGATACGGCGATCGGTCAAGCTTTGTTCACAGAGTAACGTATCTTCATTGAAACACCATTTGGTGCGATCCTCACGTGTTAAATTCACGCCTTCTACGCCGACTGAAATCATTTCATTGATATCGTAATTGACACTCATGTTTAGTTGTCCACGAGCGCCTATTACCGGCGGGAGGTTAAATCTCATTACGTTTTCTGATTGCGTAAAAGAATCTCTCCAAGTGTATCGCATACGTACATTTAAACCGTATTTGTCATAAAATGCGGTAATGTTATATGCATTTTCAGATAAGTTATCTAGGGTAATACGTTCTGTAACAACGTCGTCGGCTAAGGTTGCTGTGCTGTTGTCAGTATCTGTTCTACCTAATAATTGATTAATTGGATTGGTCGCATCGCGGAATTCATCAAGGGCTTCTCCTGATTTTTGATAGGTGTAGTTGGCAATGATACCAAAACCCGAAGCCCAGCCTAATTCATCTTCATATTCGCTCAAATCAAATTGACCCGCAATTTCAATTCCAGATTGTGTCTCTGAACCACTAGCATTAATTTGGCTTCTTTTAATTACACAAATACCGGTAGTGTCGGTTCGGCTAGAAAATACATTATAATTTTCTGCTGGTACGTTTGGATTGAAAATACCGCCACCTTCACAAGGAGCTGTTACATCACGCTCGATTTGTCCAGTTTCACCAATTGGCTCAGCAGGTTGGTCTTGAATACTGGTAATGAGGTTTTCACGGTCTTTGTAAAATGCCCCAATACTGACAAAACTAGAATTTGTAAAATAATATTCCATCGACAAGTCGTATGACCAAATTTGTTCAGGTTCAAGAGCTGGGTTACCTACGTTAACAATGCCAGATGCACTTGTGCCAAACGTAGTTGACGTTGACAAAGAATCAAAGTCTGGTCGGCGTATATCTTTACCTATACCAGCTCTTACAACGAGTTGCTCCGTTAATTCTGCTGCGACGTTAATTCTTGGCAGGAGGAAACTATAGCTCGATGATTCACTACTCGGTGTTATTTCGCCATTTATTTCGCTAGTTCCACGTGATTCAATATCGGTAGTAACATAGCGCAAACCAACATTACCTCTTAATATCGTATCCCCTAGCTCAAGATTGTAATTACCCTGAGCGTATAAGGCTGTAGTGGTTTCTTCTATATCGAAAAATGACGATACTTGTATTTGTGGAGTGGCTAATTGTGGATTAACTTCCTCACCATATAACGCATTATTAGCAGTAATAGCTTGGTTGATCGTATCGAGTACCAATTGTGGATTATTAAACGAAATATCATTATCTATAATTAAGTAATCAGGTATGAATAAGGTTCGACCATCTGCGTCATTAAAGTTATTTGCACCAGGAACCACGACGTCTGCAAACATATTCGCTCTAGGGCGATTCCAGTTACCGAAGCTGTTACTTGATGAAATGCTATTATTCGAATTTGTGGTTTTATTCCAGCGAACGCCTAAATCAACATCGTAAAAAAATGAATTTATTTCTGAGACATCGTAAGTAAAATCAACTCGGGCTGCTCCTTCACTTCCTTTACGGCTGCCTAACCCTTGTCCGATGCTTCGTAATGCATAATTACTAGGATCGAGTAGTTCGGCGCTAGTAGGTGTTTCGGCTAAGCCGGGTGCAATGCCGAATTCAAAGGTATTGTTGGCAATATTAAATATTGCAGGAGTGCCATTATCGTTGAAGGTATCAGGTCCTGGTTGAGTACTATGTGGATTTATAAAATCGAGAGATGAATTAAGTGAAGGACTATGTGTTTCTGAATCGGAATACGATAACTCAGCGACTAGTGTATACATGTCTCCAGTCCATTCACTCCCAAAAGCAAACACGCTACTTTCTGTTAGGCGAGTCGAGTTTTGGTTACTTGTGCGTAAATTCGGATCAATTCGCTCTAAACCTCCGACTGATTCGGAGCCGACACCTAAAATTCCGCTAGTAACTACCTGTACCGTTCCAAGATCTATAGTACCGTATCTACCATCGACACTGCCTAAATCTATGCTCTCAAAGCCTGTGTTGGTGGTTGCATTGATAACTGGATTACCACCCGTACCAGAAAAGAAAGCACGAGAATTCTTTTGAGCGCGTTCTTGATCGTTTAACGTTGCGTCAAAATAAAATTTTAAGTTAGATGATTTTTGAAGTTCAAAAGAGGCGGTTAAGTTTTTAGTTTCATAATCAGCAGCATTAAGTGGCTGGTCTAGAAATTGTGTTCTTAAAAACGGAAATGATTCAGCACTTGCTAACCCTGAGTCGGGTAATACTACTCTGTCGCGATCAAATCGCGGGTTAGCAGATGCTACATCTTGTTCGGCATAACTGCCGGTTAATACAATGCCGACTTTACCAAAATCGGTATCCCAGTTATCGCCAAATGTTCCGGAAAACCTAGGGACTGTGCTATCTGCTAAATCACTATTCTCAGCTTGCACCCTAAATTGCATTAAGCGTTTTTTGAGACTATTACCACGCAAAGTGCGTAAATTAATAGTTCCCCCTACAGAGCCTTCTACTGTTTTTGCTGTTGACGCTTTAGTTACTTCTAATGAAGCTATTAGTGCAGCAGGTAAGTCATCAAAACTAATACCAGTGCGTCCACTGCCTGAAGTAACAGTAGATACACCATTAATTTCTACTCTGTTTGCATTAGTACCACGAATTTGCACGCCCGTTCCTACGCCATTTGTTCTATCAATTTGAACGCCTGTGATATTTTCGAGTACTTCTGCAAGATTATTGTCTGGTAGTTTACCTATGTCATCCGCTTGGATGACTTCTTTTAAGTTTGCAGCATTTCTTTTTTCGTAAAGCGCACTCGCCAGTGCACTTCTAATACCAGAAACTTCTATTACTTCAGTCTCTGAGTTATCCGGTTTTTCAGTTTTTTCGCCTGTAGTTTGTGCTATCGATGTTATCGATGTTCCATACAGTGCTGATGCAACTGCAAGTGCAACACCAAATTTCTTCTTATGAGTAATCGTTACCATAGTTCGCTCCGTTTTAGCGTTTACGTTCGAGTTCAAGCGATAAATATAAACACAAAATTAACAAATAACAAACATTATAAGTATAAATAAATCATATTAGGTCAACTTGGCTGACTTTGATGGTGGGGAGGGGCAAAATATGTCATTTATTATTAAGTATTTGGCGTATCGGCGATTAATACTTCGATTTCAAATGATTCAAAAAATTGAATATATTCGTTTGTAATTGCAGAGTCGGTTATCAAAATATCGACTTCTGCTAAGGGGCATAAAATGTATTTACAGTGTTTGCCAATTTTACTGCTATCGGCCAATACAATGAGTTTCTCTGTGCGTTTTTTTAATTTCTGTTCCGATCTAATTAACAGGGGATCTGATTCCATTAAACCATACTTGCCAATGCCTAATACCCCCATAAACATCATGCTACCGTGGTAATATTCAGAACCATCGTCTTCGTATGAACTTAACAATATTCCTTGTTCTCTATAAATTTCTCCACTTGGTAGAGAGATACGGCTTTCACTATTTGCATTCAAATAGTTGGCCAACACTAATGAGTTTGTCATTATATTGAGATTTAAATCGGTAAGGTATTCGGCCATTAGATATGTAGAGTGGCTTCCATTTATTATTAGTGAGTCGCCATTTTTACACAACTGCGCCGCTTTTTTGGCTATCTGTTTTTTTACTGAACTTTTGCTGTCTTTAGATTCAAAAGTGCTCGGGATATCAAGTATTTTTTTATTCAATGGGCGCTCGATAGATTCTGCCCCACCTTGAATCTTTTTTACTACCCCTGTTTCAGAAAGTTTATTTATGTCTCTTCTTATTGTTGCCTCTGAAACCTGCAATTGTTGCGTTAGGCTTTTTACACTCGCAAATTGCTTTTTTGCTAAAACCTCTTTTATTAATTCTTGTCTGTGTTTTTCTAACATCTGTCTTATACCTCATCGTATCCCAACATCGGCCAATTAATAGATTTACAGATTATTTTCTACTTTTAATTATTCCATTTTCCCAATTGTCTTTTTCAATAAAACTAAGAAAGCGCCAAGTAAAAAATCAAGTATAGTCAATTAATATCATAAACTGGAGTTACAAGTCATTTACAATCGTTAAAATTCACATTAAACTACCATTTATTATCATTTTGACAACAATTTGATTGAAAATGGTTTATTGATTTGCAGCATTGTGATTATCTAATTGTAAACAATAAGATTTGAGTTTTTTCTGTTTGAAGGGGAGTTACATGCCTAAAAAAAGGGCAATTATTTACAAGCGTTTCAGTTTGTTGTTGCTTGTGGTGATGCTGTTATCGTCTTGTTCAAAACTCTATGATTCTACAACTACCATTCCTCTTGCTCATACATTAGATGTTAACCATCCAGTTCATGTTGCGCTTTTGCATATGGATAAACGATTGCAAGAATTATCTTCAGGACAAATGAAATTGAAAATTTTTCCTTCTGGCCAATTGGGTTCAGAGCGAGAAATTCTTGAGCTGGTTCAAATTGGCAGTTTGGGCATGACAAAAGTGTCGGCCAGCCCTCTCGAAGCATTTGTACCTAAAATGAAGGTTTTTAGTTTACCGTATTTGTTTAATGACAATAAACATTATTGGGACACGTTAAATGGTGAAGTGGGTAAAGGGTTATTAAATGAAGGGACTGCATTTCGCATAAAAGGCTTGGGGTATTTCGATGCAGGTAGCAGAAGTTTTTATTCTTCTGATAATTTAATAAAAACGCCAACTGACCTGAACGGTATGAAAATTCGAGTAATGAACAGTCAATCTGCTGTAGATATGGTTAATACCATTGGTGGTTCGGCAACTCCAGTAAGCTTCGGTGAATTATACACCGCGCTTCAACAAGGGGTTGTGGATGGAGCAGAGAATAACCCTCCTAGCTTTTACTTTTCAAAACATTACGAAGTCAGTAAATACTATTTGTTGGACGAACATACCTCGATACCAGATGTAATTATTATTGGTACTCACATTTGGAATAACTTAAATAACCAACAACAGGGTTGGTTGTCCCAAGCAATGAGGGAAGCAACGGCTTATCAACGGATTCTATGGAAGGAATCTACGGAACAATCGTTGAAAGCGGTAAAAGAGGCTGGAGTAGAAATTATTGTCGCTGATAAAAAGCCATTTCAAGAGAGTGTTAAACCAGTCTACGACAACTTAAAAGATCAGGAAATAATTAAATTAGTAGATGAAATCAAGTTGATAGGGGAACGGCCATGATGCAAGTAAATTTAATGCTTGAAAAACTTGATTATGTCCTAAGCAGGTTATTAGCTTTCATTATGGTGATATTGGTTGTTGATGTCGCATGGCAGGTGATTACTCGTTTTATTCTGCCAAAACCGAGTTCTTTTACCGAGGAAGTTGCTAGGTTTTTACTTATTTGGCTTAGTTTATTGGGGGCTGCCTATGCCTATAAGTTGCACGCACATTTAGGGCTCGATATTCTGGTTCGTAAGTTATCTGCAAAGAATGCGTTAAGAGTTTTTCGCTTTAACTGTTTTTTGGTGGCTATATTCTCCGTTGTGATACTAATTGGTGGTGGAAGTCACTTGGTTTGGTTGACTTGGGTGTTAGGTCAGCAATCGCCAGTATTAAACATGCCTATGGCCTATGTTTACGTCGCAATCCCTCTCAGTGGGCTGATATTTTTTATTTACAGTATCTCTTTTATTTTTGCACCAACTGATACCAAAGTTGAAGATGCGATATAACAATTTGATCGTTCTCAGGGAAAACCGAAGTGATTAGCTTAATTTTATTCTTAGTATTTACGATTCTACTTATTATCAATCTACCGATTGCTCTGGCGATTATTTTTGCGACGCTTGTCACTATGCTCTTTACCATTGATACCTTGCCCGCAATCACTACCATAGCCCAGCGATTGGCTGTGGGCATTGATAGTTTTGCGCTACTTGCAATTCCTTATTTTATTTTGTCTGGTTATTTGATGGGGCAGGGTGGGATTGCTGCTAGGTTAGTCAACTTTGCCAAGACCTTAGTTGGTCGGTTGCCTGGCGGACTTGCCTACGTAAACGTTATTTCTTGTGCCTTGTTTGGTTCTATTTCGGGATCTTCTGTTGCCGCTACCTCAGCCGTAGGAGGTTTTATGATACCGGCAATGGAAAAGGAGGGCTATAACCGTCCTTTTAGTGCTGCCGTCACCGTTACAGCAGCCACCACAGGTATGTTAATTCCGCCAAGCAATATATTAATTATATATTCGTTAGCCAGTGGTGGAGTCTCAATTGCAGCCTTGTTCATCGCCGGATACTTGCCCGGAATACTCGTCGCATTATTGCTTATGCTGGCGTGTGCACTCTATGTTAAACGCAACAAAATTAAGCCATTAGAAAAAGAAGCGATCGACCCTTTTTGGCCATCTTTTATAGGTGCACTGCCTAGTTTGTTGCTTGTATTTGTGATTATTGGTGGAATTATTGGGGGGGTATTTACGCCAACCGAAGCAGGTGTCGTCGCGGTTTTATATTCGTTGATTTTGTCTGTGGTTATCTATCGGGAATTAAAGATAAGTGATTTATATCCTATTTTGATTAAGTCGGTCATTACCACGTCAATTGTCATGCTATTAATTGGTTCATCGTCGGCAATGTCTTGGTTAATGACCTATGAATCTATTCCTCAAGATATAAGCCAACTATTGTTAACCCTGTCAGATAATCCCTTAATCGTTTTGTTGATCATCAACTTAATACTTCTCGTTATTGGTACTTTTATGGACATGACCCCTGCAGTATTAATATTCACACCTATTTTACTTCCAGTTGTTGAAAACCTCGGTATATCACCATTGCATTTTGGTATTATAATGATTTTAAACTTATCAATTGGGTTATGCTCACCGCCGGTGGGAAGTGTTTTATTTATCGGTTGTAGTATTGCCAAAGTAAATATTACCGAAATAATACGGCCTATTATTCCTCTCTATTTGGCGATGATTGCAGCACTTGTTCTTGTGACTATCTTTCCAGCCATTAGTGAATTTTTACCAACACTCCTTGGTTTAATCTAGAATATTCAAACGATCATGTGAACATTGATGGTAATAGAAACTGAATTAATTCCATATGAAAGTGAATTAATTCAGTTTTTAAACCCGCCACAACTTGTTTCTGCCGCAATGATATAGAGTTAGTTAAATAGCTTTTAGGATGGGAACTGAAACAGATTGGGAAGGATATAGCGCTTTGTATGTTTGTTTTTTCAGCATAACAATCATACAAAGCTTATAAAGTTAGCAGAGGATCATTTACCGAGCCATCCAACCACCATCGACTAACAGTGTATGACCATTTACATAATCCGATGCAGACGACGCTAAAAATATTGCCGCTCCTGCTAAATCTTCAGGTTCTCCCCATCGACCTGCAGGGATCCTAGCTGATATTGAATCATTGCGCTCTTTGTCTGCTCTTAAAGCAGAGGTATTGTCTGTTGCAAAATACCCAGGAGCTATAGCATTCACGTTAAGTCCTTTTTCCGCCCATTCATTTGCCAATGCTTTTGTTAATTGCATTACTGCGCCTTTGGACGCGCTATATGCTGGAACCGTAATGCCGCCGGAAAAACTGAGTAAAGATGCAATATTGATGATTTTTCCACTACCATTTGCCAACATATGTTTGCCTATGCCACGGGAAAGTCTAAACACACCGTTTATATTTGCTTCCATTACCAAATCCCAATCTTCATCTGAAAAGTCTTCAGCTGGAGCTCTTCGGATCGTGCCTGCATTATTCACTAAAATATCGACTTTGCCGTAAGCTGCGATAGCATCATCTACAAGTTTCTTAACTTGTTCGGGTTTATCTTGCTCACATCCCAATGCCACCACTTTGCTAATACCAAGTTTTTCTATTTCTGCGACTGTTTCCGCTACATTTTCCTTTTTTGACGCTACCGCAATGATATCTGCACCGGCTTTTGCTAAGCCAAGGGCAATCGCGCGCCCTAATCCTCTGCTTGCGCCAGTAACCAATGCAACTTTGCCGCTAAGATCAAACATATTACTCATAAAGCTCACTCCAATTAAAAAATTTCATCTACGGTAAGGTGATCCATATCTGTAAACTCTTGGTTTTCACCTCCCATTGCCCAACAAAATGTATATGCATTTGTTCCACAACCACTATGAATTGACCAGCTTGGAGACAATGCGACTTGTTGATTTCTCATGACTAATGGACGAACATTGTCTGATTCGCCCATAAAGTGAAAAACGATATTCTCAGGGCTTAGAGTGTAATACATATAATATTCACTTCTTCGTCTGTGAGTATGTGGAGCCATTGTGTTCCATACACTACCAGGTTCAAGACTGGTAAAGCCCATCACTATCTGGCAAGTATCAAGGTTGTCTGGACTGATCGCTTGGTAAATTGTGCGTTTGTTTGAGGTTTCCATAGAACCCATTTCTATTTTCTTTGCCATGGATTTGGTGATAAGTTTTGTCGGGTATTCCTTGTGTGCAGGGTAACTGACAATATAAAATTTTGCAGGGTTATTACTATCTTCGCTCTCGAAGGTAATCTCTTCGTTTCCTCTGCCAATATACAAACTATCTTCAAATGCTAACGGATACTCTTTTTGGTTGATGGTTATTTTCCCTTTTCCACCAATGTTTAAGACGCCAACTTCTCTTCTTTGGGTGAAATAGGTGCAGGCCAGTTCTTTGTGCACTGGTAGCTCAAGCGCTTTGTTGACTGGTACAGCTGAAGCGACAACGCCTCTATCTATGTCAGAGTAAGTCATTGGGACTTCATCTTCTATAAACAAGTTATCAACTAAAAAACTACTTCTTAGTTCACTGCTGGTCATTCGTTTGTATCTTATATTGTCTGCTGAAACTCTTAAGTCCATACTCAACTCCAGATAAATTTTAGGTGTTAAAAATAGCGATAATTCATGATGTCTTATTTAGAGTAGTTAACATCAGGTTTTTGTTATCGGGCTCTGTAAATCAATAGTGATAATATACAGTCAAATTGGATTAATATAAAGCAAAGCGTGTCATTTGAGGGCGAGGTTGAAAGCATAACATATGAAAGTGTTATTTTGAGTAGTTGTTATTGTGAGAAATTAAATAAGTTACAGGTCTTTACAAACGTTATTCATCAAAACTAAAAATGTAAAAAGCTAATATTCCACAGGGCATATCTTTTATTTGCTATCTGGAACAGAAACTGTAATTACTTGAATTTCGTGCTTTTCAAAAAACTCTAAAAATCGAGGTTCAACGTTGCTGTCAGTAATAAGAACATCAACTTTATCAAGAGAACATAAAATCAAAGAACTACGTTTACCAATTTTAGAACTATCAGCTAGAACAATTAGTTGATCGGCCTGTTTTAGTAGCTTTTGCTCTGAAAGTACTAGCATAGGGTCTGTTTCCATCAAGCCAAACTCACCAATAGCTGGTGTACCCATAAACATTTTGCTACCGTGGTAGTTAGAGATACCATCATTTTCAAATGAACTTAAAATGATACTCTGTTTTCTGTATAGCTCGCCGCCTGGAAGGGTTACTTGGTTGTCCGAATTATCGGCTAACTCCTGAGCTAGAGCAAAAGAATTCGTCAGTATATTTAAGTGTCGACTGGCAAGCGCGTTTTTCATCATAAAAGTGCTACTCCCACCATTAATAATGATGGATTCGCCTTCTTCACACAGAGATACTGCCTTTTCCGCAATTAGCGCTTTGATGTCTTTATTTTGTTCAGTATCCGCCAGAAATACCGATCCCTTCAGATGCCTGCGCTCGTGGATTTGAGACGAAACATTATTTGACTGTGCACCACCTCTTATTTTAGTCAACGCTTTTCTTTTTGAAAGTTTAGTAATATCGCGTCGTATCGTTGCTTCAGAAGCTTTTAGCTTATTGGATAGAACTGGAACGGATGCATAGCCCATTTCGGCGAGTAACTCTAAAAGCAAATGATGTCTTTGTTTTTCAAGCATTTAATTAACCCTTTTTACAATATCTTAATATCCTAACCTAATTTGACGATTAAAGACATAATGTGAAAACTATTTATTTAATTATCTAAATAGTAAAATAGTAAAATAGTAAAGTTTAGCAATCTGGTTTGCCTAGGTTCTTTGATGTGTTTATATATCATTTACTCTTCTGTAATAACCTTTTTTAGCCATTTTGATGTCCATAAAAGATGTTGGAATAATAGCGAAAAGTGCGGGCACTATAGTTCTGTATGCATTAACCGATTGAAGTGCCCACAACGTGAGTATTGGCTAATTTTACATATAAACATTGCTTTTTCAGATAGTGACAGCAGACAGTTTAAGACAATTAGAATGATAAGAGCTTGAGTTGATAGAAGATAGACTGAAAATGTGACCATTTATAGTCCTAAGCTTCATCTCTGCTTTTCTTAGTCAAAGTTTTTGTGTTTTCACCTTTATTTAATTAATTTACAAGCAACAGTTATCCATCCTTAGACCTTTTTACAATTGAGTTAATTAGGCCTAGGTCGAACTCATCAATTATTCCGTGCAAATTAAAAGCGCTAATGTTTAGTAGATTAGGAACGTCACTCAATATAAACAGATTAATTTGGGTTTTAGGGTTGACCTTATATCCCTCACAACTTAATCTAATTGATAATGATTATCAATTAGATTGGTGGGTATGTATTGTTTTACATTTACGAGTTTAGAGATGGAAGTGAAAAACCCTTCCAAAGATTCCGAACTTGAGTTAATAAATCGGTATGTTCACGCTGGATTAGAAAGAGCTAAAGGAATGTGCGATAGCCAAGATACCAAGGCTGCACATTTACGTATCTTAGATACTTTATTGAATGTGGTTTGTGATAGTCTGCTGTCCATAGCGTGGCGTAAATATTGTTTTCGCATGATTCAGCGACTTAAACCTTTGTTGTTTGAGATATTAGAAAGCCGACAATATCATCGAATAATTGCTGATATTACAATTCTTTATAACTACTTTATTGAGGATACCCACAACAACGGCATACTCAAAAACAGTGGCTCTCAAATTTTTTATTTTAATCCATCACGCAAATAATCAAAATCGAGAGGAGCTTAGCATGTCATATTTCCAATTTGATGCCCAAGCCACCAAGTCTGGATGAGGACCACCCTAAAGAAGCATTTCAACAAGTAAATGTGTTAACTGATTATACTAAACTCTAATTTCAAGAGAGTCAGTATCAATATGTGGACTATCTACTTTTTAGTTTTCAGCGTCATTCGCCGCGTCTTGAATCGCATCTCCTGCGCTTTCGATATCTTCACCTGCACCCTCGATAGTGGCACAACCGCAAAGCACTAAAAAAGTAAGTGTTATCGTAACAAGAATTTTAAGTTTTGACTGTAAGCTCATAATATCGCCTCACTGTGGTTTAATAATTAAAGATTCCCCTGTATTTTTTTCAAAGCGAGTATAGTGCCAATTAGTAACCGTATGAAATTTATGGTTTTTTTATTAATCTAGTTGACATCAACAATATGCGCTTTGCTATTTTTTCACTAAGTTTGGAATAATTTACACGGTAAGTTGATGCAGCTAAATCAAAGCAAAATGGTTGCTGCCAAATCTAACTGCGTTGTTGTCGATAACGGTGATAGATTTTTCCCCATCGCCATGACAGTCCTAAGTCACTTAGTTTTGAATGGATCTCACTGGGTTGATCGGCACTGTGAATAGGTAGGTCCGAGGATAAATAGCGCACTTGCCAAATGCCGATATTTGCATCCCGCTGGAACTGAATTTTACCAATCAATTGATTTTGCTTATAAACAAAACAGGTACGTTGGGAGTATCGAATATTATTAGTTAACATGACTGTTATTATATACAGTTGTTTGGGCTGGGCTAGACTTTTTAATTGCTAGGTTGGCACTGCCTGAATAGGTTTTGCCAAAGTAATTGATGGCGACGAAGAGCATCAATATACAAATCGTAATCTGACTTTCGTTGCCTTAAAAATACTTTAAACTCATTGGCAAGTACTGGATTTTCCTGCAAATCTTGAAAGTAGGGGGCTAAAGTATTGGCAGCGCTTGTTAGCCGGTTTGTTGCCGGTAGGATCTTTTTAATGAAGTTTCGTTGGTATACTAATTTAAGGTCTTCAATTTGTAGAGAAGAGGAGGATACACTGCAAGAAAGCTCACTGAACGCTAGACTCAAGCTATCATTCAATTCATTTAACCAAATACGCAACTGAATCTGTGTTTGCCAAATTTGGGCTGCCAATGGCTGTTTACGCATGGTATTTAAAGCTGTTTCTAAGTCGTCAATATCTGTCGGTTTAGGTGAATACAAGGTCACTAATAAGCTCAAAGAAGCTTCGTATGCTTGCAGTTGGTTTTGGTTTACTTGGGTAAATAGCTCTGTGTTACTGCTTAAAGTCCGTCTAATCTCGGAACTGCTAAGGATCATTTGCGCCCACACTATAGGAAGGGTTTCCTGTTTATCTGTTATCCATTGACGTAACTGTTGTTGCTGGTCATTGTCACTAGTTTGTTGAAGGCACTCTTGAAGCCCTTGAATTAACTTAACTTCGTATGCAAACCGTTGCGATGGCAATTGGACCTTGCCTAAGGCGGTATTACGCTGCGCAATAAGAAGAGATACAGCACAATGCTTTAAGGCATAAAAATCCCGTAATTTGATGTTCGTTTCCGGAAGGTTAACTTTCAATTTTTCAGCAGCAGGATAACCCAATGAAGGGCGGTCATCGTCAAATTGCAACGTAATATTAAGCGCATCGCTAACTTGCTTTTGGTATGCATGAAAATTTGCTTGAATTGAGGGTTGACCGCAGGCCGTTAACAACGTTAAACAACCAAAAAACAGCAGCCACTGTGTTGATGACAAACAAACCACCTTTTCACTAATTAATACAATACTTCGCCCAACGAATGTGAGGCACTTTTTGATTAAAAATCTGAACTTAACTTAAGGGTAACACTAACGCTTAATATAATTGCTCATCATCGGAGTTGATCTTAATTTGAAGTTTACGGTTAAGATCATCAATATGGAGCTTAACGTGAAACTCGTGACAGCAATTGGGACATTCTTCAAAAAAGTCCTGATCACCATTACTGCAATCTATTCTTATGTGTAAATGATGACCGCATTCTGGACAAGCAATGGTTTGTTCAGTTTCAAATACTTCAGTACTCATTAATTCTCCTATGCGACACTAGGGTTCGCTATGCTGCGACCTCCATCGACCGCCACTATCTGGCCGGTAATGTAAGAAGCTGAGATTAAAAAAGCGATTGCTTCAGAAATGTCTTTTTCGTTGCCTAACCGACCTAACGGGATCTGAGACAAAATCGCACTTTTTTCATTTTCAGGTAAAGCCGTGTCTGGCCATAAAATTGCGCCAGGAGCAACACCATTTACACGAACATTAGGGGCCAGTTCTTGTGCAAGTGATTGGGTTAATGTTACTAAAGCGGCTTTAGCCATGCAGTATATAGTATGGCCTGACAATGGGCGTTGTGCATGAATATCCACCATATTGATGACAACACCTTGATTTTGTATAAGTTGTTTTTGTAATTTTTGGATTAAAAACAACGGGGCTTGAGCGTTACTACCTATTAATGCTTGCCAGTCAGTTAAGGTGAACGTAGTTAGAGGGGTAGGGTAGAAAGCGGATGCATTATTAATCAACACGTCGATGCGTCCAAATGACGCTATTGCGGACTCGGCTATTTGGTTTAACTGTTGTAAATCACATAGGTCACCTTGAACCCATTTTACTGAATCGATACGTTTTTCATTTAATTGCGTCGAGAGTGCTTTCACTTGGTCTACCGAGTTGTGACAATGCAGTACAACTCGATAGCCTAAATTGTGTAGATAGTTTGCAGTGTATGCGCCAAGACGCTTGGCACTGCCAGTGATAAATACGACTTTGTTTTCCATTATGCTTCGTTGTTTCATTTAGTATAATTGAGAAGACTATCTGGGATAGATTGTGGGTACAAGTAGGGTTTTCATTCTGAACTATCGTCTTGGGTTTACCCTTGCATGTTTTTTAGTAAAGACGTTGCCGTTTGCAAATAATTGCCACCAAATAATAATGCGTGATTTAGAATATGGTAAAGCTGGTAAACAGGCTTTCTGAAATTGTACTGCTTACTAAGAGGCCAAGTTTCATTGTAACCTTGATAAAACGCCGCAGGAAATTTGTTAAACAATTCGGTCATTGCTATGTCTGTCTCTCTATCTCCATAATAAAAAGCCGGGTCGAATATCACCGGCGTATTATGTTGAAACCCAGTGTTACCTATCCACAAATCACCATGTAACATCGATGCCTTGGGGTTATGGCCTTGTAATAGCTTCTCAACACTCACAACTACGTTGTCAATAGCGGCGATAACATGGCCTTTTTCTGCAAGTAGCTGCAACAAATAGCCTATACGTTGTTCTGCAAAAAACTGGGGCCATTTTTTTGCCCACCGGTTCGGTTGAGGCGTTAAACCAATGAAGTTATCCTCTTGCCACCCATACATATTTTGGGTTTGATTCTGATGCATATTGGCTAACTTTGAACCAAAATCGAACCATGTTTGTTCACTGCCTTCTACTAATCGAAGGTACTCTAAAACCAGATAACTTTTATTTTCAGAAATACCATAACAGATTACCTTCGGGACTTTGAACTCATTGGCGTTTGCAAGATGAGTTAAGCCTTCAGCTTCGGCACTAAAATTCGCTAATTTATCTTCATCGTTGAGTTTGACGAAAAACCGTTTTTGTCTATCGGTAATACGAAAAGCACGATGGGAATCTCCTTCAGATATTTCACGAATATCATCACATACAAATTCTTGGTTTAATTGTTGACTGATTTGTTCGCTAACAAAATGCCACATAATTTCGACTTAATTTAGCTGTAAATTCTGAGTATGGAACACGCGACAATAATTGATGGTCTTTTTCATTATTAAAATACGTCTTTTATAACTTTTTGTAACTTTAAGAGCTGGGGGCACCCAATATCTCCCCTAGATTATTAAAGGTCTTAAACATTGAGGAAACCATCATCTTGTTGGCTAACCAAATAGGGAGGTTGCCAGAGGGGTTACCAAAGCCGATATATTCAATCAGCATATTATTTTTTGTTGTGGCTTTTACCAGCCATTGGCCCTGCACATTTTGGATGCGTACAAGGTTGTGATTGTTAGACGAATATGCAGGGTAATCTTGGATTGTAATTTTAATATTTTGCAGTTGAGTGTCCATTTCAGTTATGGACTTGGTGATCATTTCTCGCTCTTTAACAGGCCAAGGGGCTTTGAATATGGTTCTGACAATTTTCTCCTGTGCAGACGGAGAGGCGAGGAGTTCGACTTTTTCGCAGTTATCAATCCAATTAGCGGCGGTATCAATATCATCTAAAAGAGCCACAAAATCCATGGGAGCACCTTTAACAAGAATTGATGCTTTAAGCCAAACATAACCACTGGGATCACTTGTGGTGTGAACTTTAATATGGCCTTTTTGTTTTACTTGAAGCCAATTTTGACTGACTGGATTGGCAAATACCTGACAGTTCAACACTAAGCAAACACAGCATATGACGTATTTTAAACATCTATTATATGTTTGTTCTGATTGCATCTTGGCTAATATTTTAGGTATCATATGCCCTTCTCCCTGATCGTAGCAGGGCTGATTTATTTAATTAACTTATTCATTTTTCGGTTTAAGTTGTTTGAACACCCTCCATAGGGTGTTTTTTATTACTTATACACTTAAAACTGAAAAATAACTTTATAATTCACACGTGGCGCTTGGTAGGTGTCACCACTGTGTAAGGGATTATTCAATGCTAACAATTACTCTTCCTGATGGCAGTCAACGCCAGTTCGAAAATTCCGTTTCCGTATTAGATGTAGCCAATGATATTGGACCAGGGTTAGCGAAAGCTACCATCGCTGGTAAAATAAACGGCCAATTGGTCGATGCTGTCGACATGATCACCGAAGACGCTAGTTTACAAATTATTACCGCCAGAGATGAAGAAGGTTTAGAAATTATTCGTCACTCATGTGCGCATTTAATTGGTCATGCAATCAAACAGCTTTATCCCGATGTGAAAATGGCCATAGGCCCAACCATCGATAATGGTTTTTACTATGACATTGATATGGAACATTCACTCAATGAAGATGACTTGGTAAAACTTGAAAAGCACATGTTGAAATTGGCTAAAACAAGTTATGACGTGGTGAAGAAGAAAGTTAGTTGGCAAGAAGCTCGCGATACCTTTGAAGCGCGAGGCGAGAGCTACAAAATAGAAATTTTGGATGAGAACATCAGTAAAGATGACCGTCCAGCATTATACCATCATGAA
Source organism: Aliiglaciecola sp. SL4 (assembly GCF_041538045.1). Lineage (NCBI taxonomy): Bacteria > Pseudomonadati > Pseudomonadota > Gammaproteobacteria > Alteromonadales > Alteromonadaceae > Aliiglaciecola > Aliiglaciecola sp. SL4. The sequence goes on from NZ_JBGOSE010000008.1 coordinate 112,803, forward strand.
GAATACGTAGACATGTGCCTTGGACCTCACGTGCCTAACATGCGTTTCTGTCAACATTTCAAAATTATGAAAGTGGCAGGGGCTTACTGGCGTGGTAACAGTGACAACAAAATGTTGCAGCGTATTTACGGCACAGCTTGGGCAGATAAAAAACAACTTAAAGCTTACCTTAATCGTTTGGAAGAAGCTGAAAAGCGTGATCACCGTAAAATTGGTAAAGCCCTTGATTTATTCCATTGGCAAGAAGAAGCGCCAGGTATGGTGTTTTGGCACAATGATGGCTGGAGCATATATACCGAGTTAGAGCAGTATATCCGTGGTAAGCAACGTGAATACGGCTTTGGCGAAGTGAAAGGGCCTCTGATGATGGACCGTGTACTTTGGGAAAAGTCCGGCCATTGGGATAAATATGCGGAAAACATGTTTACTACTGAGTCTGAAAAACGTGAATATGCAATCAAACCCATGAACTGTCCTGGCCACGTGCAGATTTTTAACCAAGGTCTGAAATCTTATCGTGACTTACCATTGCGCATGGCGGAATTTGGTTGTTGTCACCGTAACGAACCATCAGGCGCTTTGCATGGTTTGATGCGAGTACGTGGATTCACTCAAGATGATGCGCATATTTTCTGTACCGAAGATCAGATACAGGCCGAAGTGGCAAGTTGTATCGAAATGATTTATGAAGTGTACAAAGTATTTGGCTTCGAAAAAATTGTGGTTAAATTGTCGACTCGTCCAGAAAAACGTGTCGGTTCTGATGAAGTGTGGGACAAAGCTGAACAAAAACTTGCTGATGCACTGACTTCAAAAGACATTGATTTCCAATATTTGCCTGGAGAAGGGGCGTTTTATGGCCCTAAAATAGAATTTACTCTACACGATTGTTTAGACCGTGCTTGGCAGTGTGGTACTGTGCAACTTGATTTCTCTATGCCAGAGCGTTTAGGTGCCACTTATGTTGCCGAAGACGGAGAACGTAAAGTACCGGTAATGATTCACCGTGCAACATTAGGGTCATTAGAACGCTTTATCGGTATTTTGACTGAAGAGTACGCTGGCTTTTATCCTACTTGGTTAGCACCAACTCAAGTTGTGGTAATGAATATTACCGACAAACAGGGGGAATATGCGGCAAATGTAGCGAAAAAATTACAAGAAATTGGAATTAGATCGAAGTCGGACTTGAGAAATGAGAAGATAGGCTTTAAAATCCGCGAGCACACTCTAAGACGTGTCCCGTTTTTGTTAGTCGTAGGCGACAAAGAAATGGAGGCAAACGAAGTAGCGGTGCGCTCTCGCAAGGGTGACGACCTCGGTAAATTCTCAATTGAAGGGTTTATGGAGTTGATTAATCAACAGGTCGCATCTAAGCAATTAGATTAATTTCGTGGAGGAACGACATATTAAAGGCGCTAATAATAAGGCTCAAGGCGATAAAGCCAACATCAATGAAGAAATCACAGCGACAGAAGTTCGCTTAATTGGTAAAGAAGGTGAGCAGTTAGGGATAGTATCTCTTGGAGAAGCTCAAACACTTGCCGACCAAGCTAGTTTGGATCTGGTTGAGATTAGTCCAAACGCTGAGCCGCCTGTATGTAAGGTAATGGATTACGGAAAGTTCCTTTTCGAGAAGAGTAAGGCTCAGAAAGAGCAGAAGAAAAAACAAAAGCAAATTCAGGTCAAGGAGATTAAATTTCGCCCTGGCACTGATGAAGGCGACTACCAGGTAAAACTGCGCAACCTGCGTCGCTTTCTAGAAGGTGGTGATAAGGCCAAGGTAACGATTCGTTTTCGCGGACGTGAAATGGCCCACCAAGAGATCGGCATTGAACAACTAAAACGTGTTCGCTCGGATTTAGAAGACATTGCTAACTGCGAATCTTTCCCTCATAGGGTAGAGGGTCGTCAGATGATCATGGTGCTCGCCCCAATTAAGAAGTAGTAAAGGTTTACAAGTAACTGAGGACCGTAAAATCGGATCTGCACCTTAAGTTCACCTTGCTACTATGTTGAAACATCGACCCCAGAGTAGTCATGCAAAGCATGTCCTCAAGTGTGGTCTTAACAATGCGGAGTTTTAGCAATGCCTAAAATGAAATCCAATAGTGGAGCAGCCAAGCGTTTTAAAAAAACCGCTTCAGGTCGTTTCAAAAGCAAGCAGTCTCACTTGCGTCACATTTTGACCAAGAAGAGCTCTAAGCGTAAACGTCACTTACGTGGCAAGAAATTAGCCCATACAGCTGACACTGCGTTGATTCAACGCATGTTACCTTACGTTTAAAGCACAGGAGACTAAAAAATGGCAAGAGTAAAACGTGGTGTAGTTGCCCGTGCCCGTCATAAGAAGGTACTAAAGCAAGCCAAAGGTTATTACGGAGCTCGTAGTCGAGTTTATCGCGTTGCTGTACAAGCAGTAACAAAAGCTGGTCAATATGCATACCGTGACCGTCGTCAGCGTAAGCGTCAATTCCGTCAATTATGGATTGCACGTATTAATGCTGCGGCTCGTCAAAATGGCATGTCTTACAGCCGTTTCATTAACGGTTTGAAGAAAGCGTCTGTCGAAATCGATCGTAAGATCCTTGCTGACATCGCTGTGCATGATAAAGGCGCGTTTACTGCATTGGTTGATGCAGCAAAAGGCGCATTGGCTTAATTTTTTAACAATTAAGTTTAAGTTCTTTCGGGAAAAGGCGAACCAGGATGGTTCGCCTTTTTTCGTTTTAGTGGGCTAATTATTTACTCAAAAAAAAGGATGAAAATAAATAAGTAAATAGCTTAACCGCTAAAAATATATGAAAGAAGCTATTCAGAACTTGCCTTTTACTATCACTTTATAAGATAATAAATGAAAATAGTTCTCATTTGTGGTCAGTTAATTATGTTGCAAAATACGGTGTGGGAACTTCCTACAAAAACATCCGCTAAAATCGTTGGATTACAAAATGGTCTTTCGGTTGCGATGAGTAATCGACTTAAGGAAATGGGCTTTTGTGACGGAGAGACAATCTCCTGCCTAAAACAATGTCCCTTTAATGGTCCAAAGGTAGTGGAATTGGGTGGAGCTATCTTGTCAATTGACAAAGAAATAGCGCAAAATATTAAAATAAAAATGTAACTCAATTTCGTCAAACTAATTTAACCATTATTTCCTACATAACTAAATTTTCACTAAACAGGTACCCGTAGTGTCTTCAACTGTTTCAGATAATAATAGTGCTCAACAAAAAGTTGTTCTAATTGGACGACCCAATAGCGGTAAAAGTTTGCTGTTTAACCAGTTGACTGGTCTACAGCAAAAAGTAGCTAACTTCCCTGGTGTTACAGTGGAACTGAAGTCTGGCAAAATGAAAGACCTGACGATTGTTGATTTTCCTGGCACCTATTCACTGCACAGTTTTTCCCAAGATGAGCAAGTGGCAATTGATGCTATTTACACGGCCTTAGAAAGTAATGATACAAGCCTGATTGTCTGTGTACTAGACGCATCACGTTTAGAGCGTAGTTTGGTGTTTGGATTGCAAATTCAAGCGTTAGCGAAAAAGCATAACAAAGGTTTTGTGTTTGTTATCAATATGATTGATGACGCTTTACGGTTTGGGCATGAAATCGACGTCGATAATTTATCAACTGAATTAGGTTCGCCAGTTTTTGCATTATCCGCTAAGACTCTAATAGGCCTGTCAGAATTTCAACAAGCTCTGCCTGAGCTAGTCGCTCAACAGAATTGCACACCGCAAAAAGTTAGTGAAAAACATGATGAGGTAATTAAACAAAGCCGCCATCTTGCTTACAAGTTTGGCATGAATGCCAATGTGGTGCTGAAACAGCAAAATCGGATTGACCAATTCTTATTGCATAATTGGTTGGGCGGCATTGCTTTTATGGCTATTATGTTTTTGTTATTCCAAAGTATATTCACTTGGGCAACCCCGCTGATGGACGGGGTTGAAAGTGGTATAGGCTACCTTGCAACTTTGGTTAGCGGCATCTTACCTGAAGGCATTTTTAATGATTTCCTGAATGATGCGATATTTGGTGGTGTCGGCTCGTTTTTGGTCTTTGTACCGCAAATTATGGTACTAACATTTATTATAGGTTTATTAGAAGATAGCGGATATTTAGCTCGTGCAGCGTTAATTTGTCATAAACCTTTGAGTTATTTTGGCTTGTCGGGTAGAAGCTTTATTCCTTACTTGTCAGGACATGCCTGTGCTATACCTGCAATTATGGCAGCACGTACAATTGAATCACCACGCAAACGTTTAATCACCATGATGACGATACCATTAATGTCTTGTTCCGCACGCTTACCCGTGTATGCGTTATTAATTGCGGTATTTATCCCGCAAACGCAGTATCTTGGTGGGCTTGTGAATACGCAAGGTATGGTGTTCTTTGGTTTGTACATGACAGGTATTGTGACTGCACTTATTGTTAGCTTTGTGATGGATAAAATGCATTTTGCAGATAGCGACAAAAGTGAAATGCCATTTATACTAGAGCTACCAAGTTACCGTTTACCTCATTGGAAACCACTGATGTATCGTGTGTTGAATAGTGCTAAGTACTTTATTCGTCGCGCAGCTCCGGTGATTTTCATGGTAGCCGTTGGGATTTGGTTTTTAGGCTATTTCCCTATTCATAGTGGCGGTTTAGAAAACTCTTACCTTGGTTACATTGGTCATTTTATTGAGCCGTTATTTGAACCTCTTGGTATTGATTGGCGTTATGGTGTGGCTATTTTGATGTCTTTCTTAGCCAGAGAAGTGTTTGTAGGAACCTTAGGTACTTTGTTTGGTATCGAGGGGGCCGATGAAAATATAGCGGGCTTGGCTGCTAACATTCAAAATGATGGACTAACCTTTGGTGCTGGAATGGGCCTGCTGATTTTCTACGTCATTGCCTTACAATGTGTAGCGACTGTGGCAACTATTAAAGCTGAAACCGGAAGTCAAAAAATTGCTTGGGGTTTAGTCGTTGGTTATGGTGCATTGGCTTATTTAATGGCGTTTATAGTGAACAGCTTTCTCTAGAACTTTACTGTTTTACTAATCCCACAAAAGGGTGCGTTAATAGTGCTCTTTTGTGGATATTTAAAAATACTTATTTAGACTCTTTTACTGCTAAGATATTTGTTAGCAACGGGGTTTCATACTCTGTACAGTTGCTTAATTCCTTACTTTTATTCTTTTTTACTTATCTTTTTTCTTAATAAACAAAAAATTGTTGATCAATCATAGCCTGACCCTAGCTATAAAGGTCTGATTTCGTGTAGAATTACCGGTTCTTTTTTAAAGTACACTTATCAGGTTTGTGAAGATAGGCCTTTAATTTATTAAGTAAAATTCCAATCCGAGGAAGCTATGGATCTCGACGCCATAATTGAACAGGCACAAAATAAAATTAACGATGCACAAGATGCGGCTACTTTAGACGCAGTGCGAGTAGAGTTTATGGGTAAAAAAGGTCATATGACTGATTTACTCAAAGGACTCGGAAAGTTATCTGCTGAAGAGCGGCCCATTGCCGGACAAAAAATAAACTTAGCGAAGCAGAAGATCCAAGGACTTATTTCCGTTCGTGGTGAGTATCTTCGAGATGCCGAGCTGAACGCTAAATTAGCTGGTGAAACTATTGATGTTACTTTACCCGGAAGAACGGAAAACTTAGGCGGATTGCATCCGGTTAGCCGCACTATACGTCGAATTGAAAGTTTCTTTGGAGAGCTTGGTTTCACCGTTAAGTCTGGCCCAGAAGTAGAAGATGGATTTCACAATTTTGATGCGCTAAATATACCCGCTAATCACCCCGCTCGTGCCGATCACGATACGTTTTATTTTAACCCTGATGTAATGCTACGTACGCAAACATCAGGGGTGCAAATTCGTACCATGGAGGTTGAGAAACCGCCACTTCGTATTATCTCGCCTGGCCGTGTATACCGTAATGATTACGATCAAACACATACACCAATGTTTCACCAGGTTGAAGGGTTGATGGTTGATAAAAATGTCAGTTTTGCCGAATTAAAAGGCGTTTTACATGACTTTTTGAACAACTTTTTTGAAGCCGATCTGCAAGTGCGCTTTCGACCTTCTTACTTCCCGTTTACTGAACCCTCAGCTGAAGTTGATGTTATGGGGCAAAACGGTAAATGGTTGGAAGTTTTAGGATGTGGCATGGTTCACCCAAATGTCCTTAGAGCCGTAAACATTGACCCAGAAGAATATACTGGATTTGCCTTCGGTATGGGGGTAGAGCGTTTAACCATGTTACGTTATGGTGTGAACGATCTTCGAGCCTTTTTTGAAAACGATCTTCGTTTTCTTAAGCAGTTTAATTAAGAGTATTCGAATAAATGAAATTCAGTGAAAAGTGGTTGAGAGAATGGGTTAACCCAGCTGTATCAACACAACAATTATCAGAACAGCTTAGTATGGCTGGTCTAGAAGTTGATGGGCTAGAGCCAGTTGCAGGCGAATTTTCTGGGGTTCTAGTTGGTGAGGTTGTTGAGTGTGGACAGCACCCTAATGCAGACAAGTTACGCGTCACTAAAATTAACATCGGACAGGACTATTTAATTGATATAGTTTGTGGTGCACCAAACTGCCGTCAAGGTATCAAGGTCGCAGTGGCGACTGTAGGTGCAGTACTACCTGGTAACTTTAAAATTAAAAAAGCGAAACTGCGAGGTGAACCTTCGTTTGGCATGCTGTGCAGTTTTTCTGAATTAGGTATCAGTGAAGACCATGATGGCATCATTGAACTACCTACTGATGCACCTATTGGCCAAGATATTCGTGAGTATCTTGAATTAGATGACGTTACCATTGAAGTTGATTTAACACCGAACCGTGCAGATTGCCTAGGAATTAGAGGTGTCGCACGAGAAGTTGGAGTATTGAATCAGGTTGAAGTGAAAGCACCCAAAATTGAAGGTGTTGATAAGCAAATTGAAGATAGCCGTGAGATCCAACTTGCTGCGCCAGAAGCTTGCCCAAGATATTTGGGACGGGTAATTAAAAACGTCAATGTAAATGCTGCATCCCCTCTATGGATGCAGGAAAAGCTCAGACGTAGCGGTATTCGTAGTATTGATCCTGTGGTGGATGTCACTAATTATGTGTTAGTTGAACTTGGTCATCCAATGCATGCTTTTGATTTGGATAAGTTAGACGGCGATATTATTGTCCGTTTTGCTAGTGAGAATGAAAAGTTAACGCTTCTTGATGGCAATGAAACTACTCTAAAAACCAATACGTTAGTTATAGCTGATCAACGTAAAGCTCTAGCTATGGCTGGAATTTTTGGTGGTTTAGAGTCAGGTGTTACTAACGAATCTAAGCATATATTTTTAGAAAGCGCCTTTTTTGCACCTGATGCAATTATGGGCAAAGCCCGTCAATATGGTTTGCATACTGACGCTTCCCATCGTTATGAACGTGGTGTTGATCCGCAATTGCAAAGAGTTGCGATGGAGCGGGCTACCCAACTGTTAATGGATATTGTTGGTGGTGAAGCTGGACCTATTACTGAGTCGGTAAGCCAAGAGCATCTTCCTACAGAAAAAACCATTCAATTACGTGCATCTCGCCTTACCCGTGTACTTGGAATTCATGTAGAAGATGCGAAAGTAACAGATATCCTAACGCGCCTAGGTTTAGGGGTTAATTTCTCGAATAGTCAATGGTCTGTTGTTGTGCCAGCGTACCGTTTCGATATTAGTATCGAAGAAGACTTAATAGAAGAAGTAGCTAGAGTATATGGCTATAACAGCATTCCAACAATTGCACCTACTGCAAAGTTAAAAATGTCTGTGCACAAGGAACAAAACCTTAGCTTAGATAGACTCAAACAAACACTAGTTGAGCGTGATTACCAAGAAGCTATTACCTATTCGTTCGTGGATCCTAAAGTGCAAAGCGCTTTATTCCCTGAGATGTTGGGTATGCAACTACCGCATCCAATTTCTTCTGATATGTCAGCGATGCGAGTGAGTTTGTGGACGGGGTTATTGCAGTCAGTGTCATATAATCAAAAACGCCAACAAAGCCGAGTTAGATTATTTGAGACGGGGTTACGATTTGTACCTGATAGCGATGAAAAAACGGGTGTTAGACAAGAAGTTGTCGTTGGTGGTGTAATTTGTGGTAATCGCCATAATGAACATTGGAATGAAGAAGAGCGAGGCGTTGACTTCTACGATATTAAAGCAGATGTAGAAGCATTATTGCAAACCACTGCGAATATTTCCGAATTTAGTTTTAAGGCGGCTGAGCATTCAGCACTTCACCCTGGCCAGTGTGCGAAAATATATCGTGGTCAAGAGTTGGTTGGTTATGTTGGTGCGGTACATCCTAAATTAACTAAAATATTGGGCCTAAACGGTAAGACTTACGTTTTTGAACTTGATTTTAATGCAATTGGCGGCAAAAAATTGCCTTTAGCAGAAGAAATTTCAAAATTTCCGGCTAATAGACGTGACATTGCCATCGTTGTAGAGGAAGATAAAGTTGTAGGGGAAATAATTTCTTACATCGAAAAATTTGGCGGAAATCAATTAGTTGGCCTAAACTTATTCGATGTGTACAGAGGTAAGGGAATAGAGGCCGGTTATAAAAGCTTGGCAATCTCTCTTATTCTACAGGACCAAACAAGAACGCTTGAAGAAAATGATATTCAAGCGGTAGTTGAAGATATTCTGTCCCAGTTAGCAGAAAAGTTCGGGGCATCATTGAGGGATTGACTTTATGGCGTTAACCAAAGCTGAAATGGCTGAGCATTTATTTGAAAAATTGGGAATTAATAAGCGGGATGCTAAAGATCTTGTTGAATCATTTTTTGAGGAAGTCCGAGAGGCACTTGAAGACGGAGAGCAAGTAAAATTATCCGGTTTCGGCAACTTCGATTTACGTCAAAAAAATGAACGTCCTGGTAGGAACCCCAAAACAGGGGAGGATATTCCTATTAAAGCACGCAGAGTTGTGACCTTCAGACCTGGTCAGAAACTTAAAAGTCGTGTAGAAAATTCGGAACCTTCCGATTCTTAGATGAAGTAAAACACACCCTTAATTTCAATAGGGTGTGTTAACTTTTCGGCGAATAAAGCTAAAGTAACTTGGTAGATTCGAGAATTCTGCTGAGTCTGATCATTAAATCTAGAAATACGTCCTATGACCAAAAAACTTTCTTTTGCTATTGTACTCGTCGTGGTAGCTATCATTGTAGTTGTTCAGTTTAGCGACTCTGTTAAACCGACTCTTTCGACTAGCGATAGCACTGATCATTCCGAAGCTGAACAAACCCCTAGTATCAAACAATTTAGTTATAATGACATTCTGCAGAATGACGAGTTCAGGCTAGGTATGCAGCAAGCTGTTGAAAATAATGATATTGCGCTGGCTCAATCGTTACAACAAAGAGCGATAGAAATAGGCGAAGCGGCGAATTTACCCGATAACGAAATGTCGCTAATATCGGGTGAAAATGGTTTGCGATTTATGCAGTTTTTAGCTAGCAGACAACTTTTTGTCGATAAATTCCAAGAGTATTACCTAAGTTTTAAAGATATCCAACCGTTAAAAGACGACTATCCTGAAGCACAAGATTTGTTTGAACGTTCAGAACAACTGGTTGAAAAACGGGACAAGCAGATTAGAGGATTGGCAGAGCAGTTAGCCCAAGAGAGTGGTGAAGACGTGGAATTGTATTTGCAATTGGCTAAACAACAATGGCAAGAGCGACAGTCAAAAACTGCTGATTAAAAGATAAAAAATAGTTATTTTATAGAGGTAAATCAGAACACGAACATCAAGCAACTGGTTTATCTTTGTAAACATCAAACATCAAACATCAAACATCAAACATCAAACATCAAACATCAAACTTCCAAGCCTTATCATTTTCCCACTTTTTCACCCAATCAGGTATTTTGCTTGCGACCATGGGTTTAGCGATTCCGTAACCTTGAGCCAGTTCGCAACCTAGCTGCAAAAGTGCTTTACCATGGGCAATGGTTTCTACACCTTCAGCGATTACCTTACGTTGGAAAGTTGTTGCTAAGCTTATGACACCTTGCACAATTGCCAAGTCATCATTGTCTTCTAACATGTCTCGGACAAAACTCTGATCAATTTTAATTAAATATGCAGGAAGTCGTTTAAGGTAAGTTAGTGAAGAGTAACCTGTGCCAAAATCATCAATAGCAAATCTAACTCCTAAATCTCGGCAATCATTCATTGTTTTAGACACAATATCGGTATCATGCAGGGCACTGGTTTCCAAAATTTCAAGCTCTAGGCGATTGGGGTTAACTGCAGGGTGGGCGGCCAATAGCGTTGACAACCGAGCGGTAAAATTAGCTTGCTGTAATTGATAAGCGCTAATGTTGACACTAACGGGTATATCCAAACCTAATTTCTGCCAACTCTCTATCTGAAGTAGTGCAGTGCTGATCACCCATTCGCCTACTTTTAAACTCACTCTCAGCCCCTCTATTAAGGGTAAAAACTTTAGTGGCGGGATTAATCCATTGGTTTTGTGTTGCCATCTAATAAGCGCTTCAACACCTACGGTTTCGCCGCTTAGCATGTTTATTTTTGGCTGGTAATGCAATACAAATTCATTGTTTTCTATGGCGGTATAAATATTTTCTATGTTCTCACGTTGCGAGTTGAGAGCTATATCGTGAGCGATATCAAACTGATGGTAGCGATTTTTGCCTGCCTGTTTGGCGATATACATGGCTTGGTCTGCATGTCGTATAAGTTGATCTGCATCGACATTGTCGTGAGGGTAGAGGGTTACACCAATGCTGGCGGAAACTTGTATAGATGCATTGCCAATGCTGACGGGATCAGATGCGGCTTTTAATAAACGATTTAATACATGCTTAGTATCTTCAAATTTCTCTAAATCTACCATTACTGCGATAAACTCATCGCCGCCGATGCGAGCGAGGGTATCGCCTTCGCGCAATGCTTCTTTCATCCGCTGTGAAAGGGCAATGAGCAAGTCATCTCCTACATTGTGGCCATAGGTGTCATTAACCGCTTTGAACCCATCTAAGTCCATAAATGCAACCGCTAAAGATTTTTTACGACGTTCACATTGTATAGTGGCTTGATTCAATCTGTCGGCTAATAATACCCGATTAGGGAGGTTAGTTAGCGCATCATAGTGGGCAATGCGCTCAAGTTGCCCCTGATACTCTTTCATAGGTGTGATATCTGTAGATAAGGATACATAGTGTTGTACTTTACCTGCTGTGTTTTTCACGGCATTTATAGTGACCAGTTCGGGATAAATAACGCCATTTTTGCGTTTACTCCATACTTCCCCGCGCCAATAACCTTGTTTGGTCATTGCATCCCATATTTCTAGGTAAAATTCGTCGGAGTGGCGTTCAGAACGAAATATATTTGGTGATTTCCCTCGTACTTCTTCAAGGGAGTATCCACTCATTTTACTAAACGTATCGTTAATTTCGATGATTTTATGGTTAGCGTCGGTAATCATGATGCCCTCTTGAGCATGAGTAAAGACGCTTGCTGCACGTTCGAGCTTTTCTTCAGCGTGTTTTTTTTCTATGGCAATACTAGCCAAACTGGCGGTTTGTTCAATTAGTTCAAGATCTGCAGGCGTGGGTTGATGGGCTTTATGGTGATAGATAGCAAAAGTACCTAACACCTTTCCAGAAGTGGAACGTATTGGCTCTGACCAACATGCTCCTAATTTAGCTTCTGCGGCGAGTTCTTTGTACTGCTGCCAGTAAGGGTGATTAAGAACATCATTTACAATAACGCGCTTATTGGTATAAGCAGCAGTCCCACAAGAACCCACACCAATGCCTATTTCAATACCATTGATAGCTTCATTGTAAAACGCAGGCAGGCTTGATGCAGTCCCAATCACTAGGTGTTTTTGAGAATCATCTAATAATAAGACACTACAAAGCATGTCAGGATTCTCTTGTTCAACTACACGAACTATCGCTTGTAAGATTTCATTTAATGGTTTGCCACTGGAGATGAGTTCTAGTGCATGTCCACTTGACTTTACTCTTGACTCAATTTGCTTGCGATAACTAATATCATGAATGATTCCGACTAAAAAATGTTTACCTTGGGAGTCAGTAAATCGCTTTTTATTGGTTAATATTGTTTTTTCTTTGCTTCCCGTAATCGTTAAAGTTTCTTCGCATAGAATTTCTTTACCAGTTTGTAGTACTTTTTTGTCAGTGGACAAAAAACGCGCTTGCTGCTCTGGCGTGACTCTTTGTGCTAGTGTTCGTCCTAACGCTTCTTGTCGAGTTACACCTAATATTTTGCAAAATGCATCATTGACAAGTAATAACCGGTAATGCTCATCTTTTACAAAAATCGGATCCTTAGAAATATTGAAAGCAGCACTAAAATACTTTTCAATCTCAGTAGGCTTCTCGAAGAATTGACTGAGGGGAGGCGCGTTTATAGTGTCTTTTGATGTCATGTTACAAACTCCTAGTCAGATAATTTTAGCAATAGATATCGATTCGTGCTGCTGACCGTTATAACGATTTATCATTAAATTGGTGACTTATCCTCAATTTTAGTTCATTTGAGTAGACTGATAGTAGTAAATTCTTTGAGTTTAAGATGTATTTGTATAATTAAAAATAACTCGGCAGGGAATACTAATAACTGAATCAGAAGAGCATTATAAAGCTTCGCTGAAAGATGGTAATTAGACATTGGTTTTAGAAAAGAAGATAAAGCTAAACACTTTCGCAATATGCACCGTCCAATTTTCAGTTTGAATGACAATACTGCCAATAGAGACTTCTTAAGGTTTTGTTAAGAGTCATCTTTTATGCAAAACCAAGCTATAGCTGAAATTAGCAGACAAGCGCCACATATTACGAATAACATATCCTTGTTCGCCACTTGGTTTATGTACTTTCCTATCCCTAAGCTTGAAACTAATTGAGGTAAAACAACGGATAGGTTAAACAACCCCATAAATAGTCCCATTTTTGCTGGAGGCACCTTTTGAGACATAATTGCAAACGGCAAACTAATTGTTGCTGCCCAACCAATGCCCAGAAAAGCCATCATTATATAAATCCCTAATTTTGACTCACCAACTTGAGACAACACGAAATAGGCGACGGACATTGATAATATACAATAGGTATGTACTTTTACTCGCCCCAACTTTTTCGCTAAAGGCTCTAACAATAATGCAGGTAAAATAGCGGACACCACACTTAATATGAGAAAGCCTGCGCTGATAACCTGTCCCGTTTGATTATTTGAAAGCTCAGGGAGATTCTGTTTAATAAAACCAATAATATAAATAAACATAGATTGCACACCCAACCAAGTGAAGGCATGCGCGGCCAATACTTTTTTAAATCCTTGTTCACTGGTGCCATCGGGCTTGTGGGTATCTTTAGTGATTAGGGTTTTGAATATCAGTATCAGGGTTAACATGAGGCAGGCTAGCTCTACCCAGTAGTGTTGAATATCAATGTTAGCCATTTTAATTGTGAACGCATAAACCGAATAAAGAATAAATCCCCAAAGCGGTTCAATGACTTTGCAACCGTTCCAAAAGCCCAGCTTGGTATGCTGTTCTGACGATTCTGAGTGTTCAAAACTACGTGATTCAGTTACAAACAGCGGGGGAATGATAGACATGACCAGTACCAGACCCACACCTATATAAATCAACGCGTAATTATTCCAAAAGGTACCAATTACATAAGCTAAAACACCAAATGAACCGGATACTGTTTGCATCCAAGTATAGCCTTTAGTACGCTCATGTCCTTTTGGTGTAACATCGGCAATGATGGAGCGTGTTGGATTGAAACTGATGTTAATGGACAAATCAAGTGTTAGGGCTACCAGCACTGCAATACCTAAAATAGCTTCAATATTTAGCGCTGCGGAAATAATACCTATGTTTGGCAGAGCCAATAAACTAAGGGAAGCAAGTACACCACCGATGATAATAAATGGCCTTCTTCTGCCACCCCAAAACCAAATATTGTCGCTAATTGCGCCAACAATGACTTGTCCTAAAATACCTGCGATAGGCCCAGCCGCCCAGACAAAACCTACATCATGCAAATCCAAACCGTACTGCGTGGTCAATAACCAACTTAAAGCGGCAATCTGTACTGACAGGGCAAAGCCCATGGCACTTGCTGGCAAACTAAGGAGGCTATAAAAACCATTACTAAGACTTTTTTGGAACGCTAGCATACAGCTCTCTTATTTTTATTATCTGGATTGTTAACATTTTTTTAACTAAGCCATTGTATATAAAGTGGTTTGATTTGATAGAAACATACGTATGCATTAATTAAAAAACGCAGAAAGCTGAGAAAAGTGAATTTAACTTTAGTTATGTTATTCATTCTTATATAGTTTTATATATATAACTCAATGATTAACGAGGGCCCAATGGGACCAATAATGCTGGATGTCGAAGGGTATGAGATCAGCGCCGAAGAAAAAGACATCTTAGATCATCCCCTAGTTGGCGGAATCATCTTATTTTCACGAAATTACTACGACCAGAAACAGCTAAAAGAGTTGGTTGTTGAATTGCGAAAGCATGCCCGCAATGACGTGCTCATTGCCGTTGATCACGAAGGGGGAAGGGTACAGCGTTTTCGCGATGGTTTTAGCTCAATCCCTGCAATGGGCAGCATTTGTGAGCCTGACCAAAAACTTTCTGAGAGCATGTTGATGCAGGCTAAAAGCTTTGGCTGGCTGATGGCCGCAGAGCTACTTGCGTTTGATATAGATATCAGTTTTGCACCGGTGTTGGATATGCACGGCATTTCTGACGTTATCGGTAATCGTAGTTTCCATCAACAACCGCAACATATTGTGTCACTTGCTAGTGCTTTTATAAACGGAATGCATAATGCAGGAATGAAATGTACCGGCAAACATTTCCCAGGTCATGGCAATGTAAAAGAGGATAGCCATGTAGCAATGCCTGTTGATAAACGACCCAGTGAAGATATTTTTCAACTGGATATGACTATATTTGAAACCCTTAATCAACAAGGTTTATTGGATGCGGTGATGCCTGCCCATGTTATTTATCCGGCTGTAGATAGTTTGCCTGCTGGATTTTCTCCGGTCTGGGTTGACCAAATACTGCGCAAACGACTTGGCTTCGAAGGTGTGGTTTTCACCGATGATTTGTCTATGCAAGGGGCAGTGCAATTAGGCTCAATTGTTGAGCGAATTCAAGCTGCATTAGGTGCTGGCTGTGATATGACGCTGGTTTGTAACAGCCCAAAGGACGCGGCTAAAGCTATCGATGGATTGCCAACTGGTTACCAATCCACAGGAAGAGCAACAAGTATGCGCAAGGGACCCTTTTTTAATTTTGAACAATTACAAAAAACGGAAAAATATCAAAAGGCGTTACGTGCTTTAGGCGAATTTAGTGAAGCTTAATTATCCGGTTATTTGTATTGCCTTTGTTATTTCATCTGCGGTTTATGCTGGTCTATTCCTATACATGCAGCAAACTCATCTAATTGCTGTTACGGCTTCTATTACGTTATTCATCGCTACGTTATGGGTATCCGAAGCGTTGCCTATTCCGGTTACCTCATTAATTCCATTTTTTGCTTTTCCCATGGCGGGGGTTATCACCCATAAAGAAGCTGCCTCAGCACTTGGCAGCCATGTCATTTTATTGTTGATGGGGGCTTTTATGTTATCCAAGTCCTTAGAGCGATCCAACGTTCACAGCCGCCTGGCACTTTATATGATAAGAATGACTGGTAGTCAAAGTCCACGGCGCTTAGTGTTAGGTTTTATGTTAACTGCCGCTATTTTGAGTATGTGGATTTCGAATACAGCGACAACTCTTATGTTACTGCCCATAGTGTTAGCTATTGTTCCGCACATTAAACAACAAAAGATCATTGTTGCCTTGTTGTTGGGCATTGCCTATTCAGCAAGCTTAGGTGGCGTTGGCACTCCCATTGGTACGCCACCAAATATTATTTTTATGAGTGTTTACTCAGAAGTCCAGGGACATGAAATTGATTTTTTACAGTGGATGAAGACAGGTGTTCCGGTTGTCATTATCGCGATTCCGTTAATGGCAATTTGGTTAACCCGTGGCTTAAAAACCATGGATGATTGCCATTTACCTAAAGTTGGAAGTTGGCAAATAGCAGAAAAACGCGTGTTAATCGTATTTTCGTTTGTGGCTTTGGCTTGGGTTTTAAGACCTTATTGGACAAGTTGGTTCAACATGCCATATGTCGGGGATAGCACTATTGCTCTGCTGGGCGTGGTATTAATGTTTCTCGTTCCCAATGGGAATCTAACTCAATATGGCAAAAAACAAACGCTGCTGGATTGGCCCACTGCAAATGATATTCCTTGGGGCATGTTATTGCTTTTTGCTGGAGGGATCTGCATTGCGAAAGCATTTACTGCTTCAGGTTTGAGTGAAGTCATGGGCGGTTGGCTAAATGGGTTATCTGCGCTTCCAGTGCCTTTATTGGTTTTATCAATTTGCCTTTTTGTTACCTTTCTCACTGAGATAACATCCAACACAGCCACCGCTACTTTATTGATGCCAATTTTAGCTACTGCGGGCATTGCTGCTGGTGTCGATCCTGCTTTATTAATGATGCCTGCTGCTATGAGTGCAAGTTGTGCCTTTATGCTTCCGGTGGCTACAGCACCAAATGCCATAGTGTATGGAACCGGTAAATTTAGTATTAAAACCATGGCCAGAGAGGGATTCATGCTCAACATTATCGCTGCTGTCGTCATCACTGTTGTCAGTGTATTTACATTTTAGAGTGCCTAACAAATAGCAATCTTCAAAAGAGCATGATTTATACAAGAGTCTGGGTTAGGAGACTTTTGTTTCTTCTATAATGTAATGGTGATTAATCGCTCTGGCCAATACAAACAAGTAATCAGATAATCGATTTAAGTATTGCAAACAAGCTTCGGGAACAGGGTAGGTTGAAAGTAAACCTACCATGCGTCTTTCAGCTCTTCTTGCTACCGTGCGGCAAACGTGAGCTTGAGATGCTATGGTATGTCCACCGGGCAAAATAAAGTGAGTTTGTGGCGCAAGCTTAGCTTGTAATTGGTCAATTGTAGTTTCAAGTTGGGTAACAGCGTTTTCCGTTAAGGAGGCATTTGCTGAAATAGCAAAACCGATTTGAAACAGATTTTTCTGAATATCCATTAATAACTCTGTTTGTTCGCTGATCACCGGGCAACGGCTATTACTGATTAATAGCCCAATATTGGCATTAAGCTCATCTAAGGTTCCATAACACTCTAAAACCTCATCATTTTTATCTAAGCGAACCACTTTATCAGCATAAATTTGGGTTTTACCCGTGTCGCCAGACTTTGTATATATTTTCAATTTATTTGCTCTTTAGTTTTTTTGACCATCAAAGGTTGCGGGTAAATCATAACGTCTGATTTGGATAATCATGCCAAACAAGGGATGATCAAAATAATGGACTTGATTACTGATCACTCGACGTAATTGCTTGAACGGGTAACTTTGCAATCGGTCTGGTTCTGGCAAAGATTGTTGTACTTGATTTGCCGCAGCTTCTTCTCTTAAATAGGCTGGAGAGTCAAAAACGGGTGCTCTAAAATCAAGATCACTGTCGATGTGCAAGTAGGGAGTACGTTGAATATAACGTAAAAACACTTTAACTGTGCCATCTAGCTCCCAAATATCGTTTTCTTGAAGGGAAGTATCACTGGTTAACATATGATTTTCATCAACAACATCAATAGCTGGTAGAGAATATTCAAAATTATCATCATTCAGAGCTAACTTTATCTGTTCTATTAAATCCGTTTGCTGCTCTTGTTGTACCTGTTGCTTGTCAGTGAATTCAGAAGCAGAGATCTTTCCGTTTTGGTTTTCCGACAATGAATCTACTAGGCTGGTTAACTCAATACTGCTACTTTGTTCAGGTATTCGTTTTCCAGTTACTGCATCGAACTCTTTACCGTAATTTTTACCTGCAAATAAGTGAAGCGCTATGGCGTTATCTTGGCCGAAAACCGTTTGTTGTCGCCAGCCCATATGAAGTATGGTCGATAACCCTCTTTGACGATTAATGTCGCGGGCCAACTCATTTAACTCAAAGCTATCGGATGAAAGTAATTGGGTAGTATGTAACGACGGATCTTCAGTATGACTAATAACAGTGGGCACTTTTTCAATAAAGGGTTTGATGGGCTTTTCGTGCTCCATGCGACATAGAAAGTTAGTCGGCACCTTGACCTCTTCTAAGGGAAAGTTAAGCTGCCAAATATCGAGATATGCTATAGGTTCCGCGACATCGTCATTTTCAATAACGTCTGAATTGGCCAGGGCAAATTGCTTATCATCAAATGCAACATAATTCCCAAAGGTATCCTTAAGAATAATGTCAGAGCCAATTTCTTGTGGTTCAGTGGATTCAGAAAAGCATAAAGGAAGCCCAACAAAAACCGATTCTAAATCGGGATATAAATAGTCATGTAGGTTTTCAAACCCAACAGGTGAGGGCTCTATTGCTATTTTGTTTGGAAATTTTTCGACAATAGATGCTGGGTCTATATTACGTTTATAGACAATAACTTCGACGTCAAACCACCATTGTTTTTCTTGGCTGGCGGCTACAAAGCTAATAGACAAAAGCAGCCAAGCTAAGATCGCTTTCGGAATAACAGCCAGACTCAATCTAAAACATTTTTGAACACAGAACACAGTTAATTTACCTTTCATGCTGCTTTTACCTGACGGCTAAAATCATTCAGTAAGTTTTCGATAACGTCTATTCGGCTTTGCGCTGAATCATTGTTAATCACCACTTTTAATTTATCTGGACCTTCTAATTTAAACTTATTAGGTTTAGTTTGGATCATGCGAATAATATATCCCGGTTCAATTTTTGTGGAGTCTGAAAACTCAATGACTGCGCCTTTAATTGTCGCATCTATTTTGTTAATGCCAACGGATTTCGCCAAGAGTTTTAATTCTGCAACTCTCACCAAGTTCTTAGCCGCGTCTGGTAATAACCCGAAACGATCAATTAATTCAATTTGAAACTCTTTTATTTCGGTTAAATTTGAACATCCAGCCAGCTTTTTATACAAGGACAAACGCGTATTTACATCGCCAATATAATCCTCTGGCAATAGTGCAGGAATGCGCAATTCAATTTCTGTTTGAGCAGATAATGCATCATCTAATGAAGGTTCTTTGCCAGCTTTGAGAGCCTCTACCGCTTGCTCTAACATATCCATATATAAAGAGAAACCGACGGTGGCGATTTGTCCAGATTGGTCATCACCTAATAGCTCGCCGGCACCGCGTATTTCCAAATCGTGAGTAGCTAACGCAAATCCAGCGCCCAAATCTTCTAAGTTGGCAATGGCATCCAAGCGTTTCTGGGCATCCTTTGTCATCCGCTTTGGTGGCGGAGTCAGTAGATAGGCATAAGCTTGGTGATGGGAGCGTCCCACACGCCCTCGTAATTGGTGTAATTGGGCAAGACCTAAGTGATCTGCTCTATCCATTATTATGGTATTCGCCGATGGCACGTCTATACCGGTTTCAATAATTGTTGTGCACACTAAAACATTGAATCGCTGGTGGTAGAAGTCACTCATCACGCGCTCAAGCTCGCGTTCTCGCATTTGTCCATGACCAACAGCGATACGTGCCTCGGGCACTATCTCAGCGATTTCGGCTGCAGTTTTTTCAATGCTATCTACTTCGTTGTGAAGGAAATATACCTGACCACCGCGTAAAATTTCACGCATGATTGCTTCTCGCAGCAGTTCTTTGCTGCGTTGATGGACAAAGGTTTTAATCGCTAAACGCTTGGCAGGTGCGGTGGCAATGATCGATAAATCTCGCATTCCACTGAGGGCCATATTCAATGTTCTGGGTATGGGCGTTGCCGTGAGGGTTAAAATATCCACATCGGAACGCAAGGCTTTAAACTTCTCTTTTTGACGTACCCCAAATCGATGTTCTTCATCAATAATGACTAAACCTAAATCATTGAACTTCAGGTCATCTTGTAACAACTTATGGGTACCAACAATGATATCTACCTTGCCGTTACCGATACCTTCAATGACTTGTTTTTGCTCTTTTCCGGTAACAAATCGTGATAGTACCTCTATGCGAAAAGGACAATTAGCAAATCGATCTTTAAAGTTCTCAAAATGTTGCTGGGCTAGTAAAGTGGTAGGTACGAGGATAGCAACTTGTTTCCCTTGATTGGCAGCTAAGAATGCTGCACGCATAGCCACTTCCGTTTTACCGAAACCAACATCACCACAAACAAGTCTGTCCATCGCATTCGGGCTGCCCATATCTTGGATCACAGCATTAATGGCTTGCAATTGATCATCGGTTTCTTCAAAAGGAAAGCTATTTGCAAAAGCTTGATATTCTGGCCACTCAATTTTATATGCAAATCCGGGTTTAGCGGCCCTTTTGGCATATACATCCAATAATTGCGCCGCAACATCACGGACCTTTTCCGCTGCTTTTTGGCGTGCTTTGCTCCAAGCATCAGAGCCTAGGTTATGCAAAGGAGCATGATCCAAATCGCCACCACTGTATCGACTGATTAGATGTAATGATGCGACAGGGACGTAGAGTTTTGCTTCTTTAGCGTATTCGATGGTGAGGTACTCAGTGGTTAATCCGCCTGCATCTAGGGTTTGCAATCCTAAAAATCGTCCTACACCATGTTCTAAATGCACTACTGGCTGACCTTGTGTAAGTTCAGCAAGGTTACGAATAATGGCACTTTCATCGGTAGCTTGACGCTTTTCTCGCAAGCGACGTTGACTTACTTTATGCCCTAATAATTGGGTTTCAGTGATAAATGCAAGTTCACCGTCTTTTTCCAACAACTGGAAACTGTTTTCTGCCAATCCAATGGCAATACCAATAGGTTCGTGACTGGCTAAGAATGCATGAATATCTTCAAAAGCTTTAACTTGAATTTGCGCCTTGTGGAGAATCTCTAACAGACTTTCTCGTCGTCCTTGTGATTCTGCACAAAATAGGATTTTTTGGCCTTTTTTCTGCCAGTTTTTTACAGATTCTTTGAGACTAGTCCAAGGTACTTTATTTTGATGCTTAATGGCTATTTCACCAATATCATCAGTGGCTAAATTAATTCTTCCCGCTTTTTCCTCTAGCTTTTGGTTCGTTAGGTTGATTCTTGGCCATTGTTTGAAACCCGCAAAAAGCTCTTCGTAGCGTTGAAAAATTTGTTGCGGCGCTAACAAAGGACGATCGGGGTTATAACGATGCTGCTCATAACGTTCGTTTAAGTCTGCCCAATAAAAATCACATGCCGAAGATAAATCACCATAGGTCATGAGTAAGGTGTTCGGGTGCAGATAATCGAATAAGGTAGCAGTGTCATCGAAAAATAAGGGTAAATAGTATTCAATCCCCCCAGGCATGATGCCTTTGCCCACTTGATAATAAACTGAGTTTTTACTGTTTTCGGTGTCGAAGGTGTCTAAATAGTTTTCACGAAAACGCTTTATGGCCTCTTTATCTGTTGGAAACTCTCTGGCTGGTAATAGGTTAATGCCATCGACTTTATCACCGGAACGTTGATTGTCAGGATCAAAGTGACGAATTGAATCAACTTCATCGTCAAACATATCTATTCGAAACGGTTTATTGCTACCCATGGGAAACAGGTCAATAATGCTGCCGCGAATACTAAATTCACCATGGCCCATCACTTGATTCACATGTTGATACCCTGACTTGTTTAAATTGAGTCTGAACTCATCGATATCCAAGGTTTGACCGGTTTTTAAAATCAACAAGTAACGACCTAAGAAATCCACAGGTGGCATTCGCAGTAACAAGGTGTTTACGGGCACAATAAATATGCAGCGTTTATTCTGGGTCAGCTCAAATAAGGTTTCTAAGCGTTGAGAAATAATATCCTGATGAGGGGAGAAGCTATCGTAAGGTAAGGTTTCCCAATCCGGCATTAATTTTACTTCTAACTCATCATCTCCGGCACCGGCAAGGAAAAAATGCAATTCTTTTTCGAGTTTTAGCGCAGTAGGGGTGTCTGCCGTAACCAACAGAGTAGAGCCGGGATTGCGTTTAGCCCCATTGGCAATGGCCAATGATAAACTACTGCCATGCATATTGCCCCATTGGACAACATTGCCAGATTTTTTGGGTAACTCAGGGGTAAAAATACTTGTTATCATTAATTTGAATCATTGTTTTGTTGTTTCGAACGAGCGCGAAGTTGAAGTGTCTGCAAATGCAAGCTTGCTCTAACTAGAAGTTCTTGGTCTTCTTCGCGGATACGACTGAAAAGTAGATAAATATGGTAATCGTCATCAACAGGTTCCGATTTAATCACCTCGGAGTAACAATAAACTGCCGCTGACTCTTCGGTTAAAAAGACTTTAAGCTCAACAACAGTGCCTTCTTCTAAAGGCGCATCCCGTTTTAAAATAATACCTCCACCGCCAAACTCTACTGACATATAACGATGTTGTGGATCATCTTGTTGCTGCAAGATGTAAGACATCATCAAATCTATTTTCTTGTTTTGATGATTGAGGAAATCAGTGAGATCTTTAGCATGTTCGCTAAGATTACGTAACGGTCTTATGGCTTGTGAGTCAACATTCGACACCTCAGCTGCTATTTTAAACGCATAAGGCATTTGACCCACTAAATCTTCTAAATTGGGAAGTTGAAAATCATCACTAACAGGGGTCATATTCACACTGAGCTGATGTTTTATGGTAAAAAACTCATGAAACTGAGCCATTTTTTGTTCCAAACTAAGTGGATCCATGTATTCCCCATTTGATTCGATTTTAACGTCTTTGTTTTTTCTAACTTTAGTTATCTATAAGTTAATTTCAATTTAACCCACATAGTCTTTGTAAGCCTTTGATTATAGTTTACCAAAGCGACGTTATTTTGTTTCTTGTTTAGCTGATCTCAAACACGTATTATGCCAGTTTATCGTCCACAATGAACAGCCTAAGGCTAATTATTGTGTTCAATATTTTGGTTTAATTGAATCCCCAAAAGGCTAGATACCCAAATATGTCTTATCCCGTTTCCACTTTTATCGGCTTTAGATACGCAAGAGCCAGTAAAAGTAGTCATTTTATTGCCTTCATTAATTTATTTTCAGTGGTAGGTATCGCTTTAGGGCTTATTGCACTGATCACGGTTTCATCGGTAATGAACGGTTTTGAACTGCAATTGAAAAATCGCATGTTAGGTATTACTCCGCACATAGTTGCAGATACCCGTGACTCTACCCCGGATAAAATTGCGCAGTTGGCGGAAATCGAAGGAGTTGATGGCGTTTCGCCGATCATTGAAAGTGAAGGTATAGTGCAATCTCGCCGCGGTATCCAAGGGGTGCAATTACATGGCGTAGATCCAGAATATATGCAACAACATTCCATCGTTGCTCAAAATATGATTTTTGGGCAGTTTAGCCAATTAAAATCTGGCCAATACAATATTATTGTGGGACGAGCCTTAGCGAGTAAACTGAGTATTCGGCCTGGTGATCAAGTACGCATTATATCTGCAGGTGCAAGCTCTTATTCTCCCATGGGCAGAATGCCGAGTCAGCGTCTATTTACTGTAGTTGGCTTATTCGATTTAGCCTCTCAACTAGACGACAAAGTGGTGTACATAGATATTCAAGATAATGCCAAACTACTGCGTAAATCAGCGGATAAGTTGCAGCAAACTCGTTTATTTTTAAAAGATGCGTTTCAATATCGACGTGTTGAGCAGCAAATTGATTTACCCACAGTCGATTGGCGAGTGCGGCAAGGACCTTTATTTGACGCCGTAAAAATGGAAAAAAACATGATGTCATTGATGTTGTTGCTGATCATCGCCGTTGCAGCATTTAACATCGTATCGGCCTTAGTGATGGTCGTGACTGAGAAGCAAGGTGACATCGCTATTTTGCGGACTCAAGGAATGCGCGGTAGCAGTATCATTGTTATCTTTTTAATCAATGGTTTATACAATGGAATTAAAGGGACAGTGATTGGGCTGATATTGGGGATATTGCTGGTAACACAGTTAAATACAATTTTAGAAGTATTCGGCATGCCTATCGCTGTTGGAGATGGACAAGGGTTACCCGTTGATATTCGTTGGCAGCAAATTCTCTCTTTGGTCACGCTTTCCATTGGATTATGTTTTATTGCCACCCTTTACCCAGCGTATAAAGCATTAAAAGTACAACCTGCTGAAGCACTAAAATACGAATAGGGATAAATTGACTGGGATTTCTCAACACTTTATCAAATGCTTTCGCTATAATTGTCAACATAGAGAAAAATCATACTCAAAAAAGAACAGGTTTTTGTAAAAACCCTTTTGAGTCTTTGTAAATTAAGGTTAATTAATGCAAAAAACGTATATTACTGCACAAAAATTGTTGGAAGATTCTTTTCGTTTGGCGGCAAAGGTTTATCAAGACGGATTTCGTCCGCAATTTATTGTAGGTATTTGGCGTGGGGGAGCACCCATTGGTATTGCAGTACAAGAATATTTTGATTACAAAAAAGTAGAAACAGATCATATTGCTGTTCGTACTTCGTCGTATTATGGGATAGATAAACAGTCTAAAGAAATTAAAGTGCATGG
Source organism: Aliiglaciecola sp. SL4 (assembly GCF_041538045.1). Lineage (NCBI taxonomy): Bacteria > Pseudomonadati > Pseudomonadota > Gammaproteobacteria > Alteromonadales > Alteromonadaceae > Aliiglaciecola > Aliiglaciecola sp. SL4. The sequence continues at coordinate 137,523 of NZ_JBGOSE010000008.1, forward strand.
TCTCCATTACTTAATTGAAAATGCCAACGCCAAAGATGGACTGCTGATTGTTGATGATGTATTTGATTCAGGGCGCAGCGTAAATGCATTGATTGAACAAATCAAAAAGCTGTCTAGATTGAACATGCCTGAAGACATACGGGTAGCTTGCCCATATTACAAACCTCAGAATAACAAAACTGAAATGGTGCCCGATTACTTTATTCACGAAAGTGATGAGTGGTTGGTTTTCCCCCATGAAATTTCTGGTTTAACACCTGATGAAATCATTGAAGGAAAAACCGATTTGAAAAATGTTCATGATATTTTGTTCGACAAATAAGTCGAAAATGTGATGACAAAAGGGCGGAAATATCCGCCCTTTTTTATGCACGAGAGTTACTTTCCGTGTAAGTAATATTTATCGTAAAAAGTGTACACCCACGTTGGTTTGTAGATTACCAATATGGTCATAGTCCAACCGTTAAGCATACCTTCAGACATAAGTAACAACGGAATTAATAGTAAATACGAATCATAAATGGTGTCTGCATCATAAATACCATCCACATAATAATAACCAGACATCAGCAGCATTTTTACTGCGATCATTGCTGCACCGGCAAAAAATGAACAGACAAACACATACACAAAAAAGTGTCTGGGCAGCTTGTGAAAGGAAAAGTTATAAATTAAATAACTGATCACAATAGGAATGCTGATCCCCAAAACACCATTTACTCCAAACATTTGCCAACTATCGTAGCCGGCAACTGTGGATACAATCAGGGTGCAAAATCCCGCTAAAAGCGCCCAACGTAAGCCTAATAGCAGAGTCATTGCGGTTAACCACAAAAAGTGCACATCCAATCCAGGTTCAACACCCACACGGAAAAGCCATAATCCAAATACTGACACTGACGAGCCAAGTACTAGATGTTGCAGCTTTTTATTTTGCTTAAATTGAGCAAATGAAACTCGTGTTAATACATACACCACGCCGATTAAATAGATCAGCCAAGCCGCACTTTGAAGATAGGTTAAGTCAAACATTTAAAACTCGTAAGTTGCCCAAATTGGGGCGTGATCTGAAGGTTTCTCAATTCCTCTAAGCTCATAATCAATACCAGCTTCTTTGAGGTTCTCATGAAGTTTAGCGGTAGCTAAAATTAGATCTATGCGCAATCCTCGATTATCAACAAACCCTTTAGAGCGATAATCAAACCAGCTATATTGTTCGCCACCTGCTGGGTTTAATGTTCTAAACCCATCTTCAAATCCCCAATCAAAGAGGGTGTTTAGCCATTCGCGCTCCTCTGGTAAGAAGCTACATTTTTTTGTTCTTAACCAGCGTTTACGGTTTTCTTCCCCTATGCCAATATCTAAATCTGTATGGGAAATATTGACGTCGCCCATGACAATGACATTTTCATCAGGGCTGTGATTACCATTCAAATATCCCATTAAATCTTTATAAAACTTACGTTTGGCTGGATATTTAGTTTCGTGAGTTTGGTTTTCTCCTTGGGGGAAATAACCATTTAATACTCTAACATTTTCGCCGTTTGGCAGCGGATAAGTCACCATAATCATGCGTCGCTGAGCATCTTCGTCATCAGTAGGAAAACCATATTGCACGTCTATGGGTTTTTCTTTACACAGCATTGCTACGCCGTAATGGCCTTTTTGCCCATGGAAATAAACGTGGTAGCCCATGGCTGCCACATCAGCTACAGGAAATTGATCATTATGCACTTTGATTTCTTGCAGTCCGATAACATCGGGTTGATGTTTTTCAATGAGTGCTTGCAATTGATGCAATCTGGCTCGAATACCGTTTATATTAAAGGAAATAAATTTCATGTTTTTACCATCGACTAAATTTTGCCGGTGATTCTAGCAAACAAAGCTACTCAGTTGAAAATAAAGATAATCGTTCGTTTTAATAAAGGGGTTATTAGTGTTTGCTGGAATTGGTTTAAACGCGCTAACATAACTTCTGATAAACATACAAAAGATGTGGGCGAAAATGGAAAAGGGTGTTGAGTGTTACATTTAATTCAGTCAAATAAAATGGAAGTATTACAGGCTGATTTGTTAGACAAATTATCACCACAGCCATCGCAAATATCATCTCAACAGAACTCTGATTATAAAAATCTGAACGCGCTGCTGATCCCTGAAACCATCATCGTGCAAAGTCCTGGTATGGCGCAATGGATTAAAATTGCCATTGCTGAAAATTTAGGCGTGGCTGCCAACATCGATTTTCCACTGCCATCAAGCTATATCTGGCAGCAATACAAATACTTTTTTGATGACTTGCCGGAAACCTCCGCGTTCACGAAACCCAATATGGTTTGGAAGTTGATGAGTATTCTTGGGGACTATTTAGATTCTCCAGAATTTATTGAAATTAACCTTTATCTCAAAGGAGACAGAGGCTTAAAGTTCTATCAACTGTGTCAAAAAATCGCAGACGTATATGACCAATATCAGGTGTACCGTCCAGAGTGGATCAATCTGTGGGAAACCGGTGAAAACAGCGTTGATGGAAAGATGCTCACGTCACATCTTTGGCAACCCATTCTTTGGCGCGCGCTGGTGGCGCAAACCAGTAAGTTGGGCGAATCAGTCTATCATCGTGCGAATCTGCATGCGCAGTTGCTTCAGCGAATAGAGCAAAGGGAGCCACCAGGCGAGCAAAAGCCCCTTTATGTGTTTGGCATTTCTACCTTGCCTCAACAACAGTTAGACGTATTTCAAGCCTTGGCCAAACATCGTGATGTGTATTTATTTTGGTGCAATCCTAGTCAGCATTTCTGGGCCGATATTGTAGATGAAAATACCTTGAGTCGTCACAAGTTAAAAGAAGGTGACACTCACTCCCAGCGTAGTGCTTTATTTGATGTGGGGAACCCTCTATTGGCGAGTTGGGGAAAACCAGGGCGTGATTATTTAGAAATGTTATTGGCTAGTAGCGCAGAGTCCAGTGATATATTTGTGGAAGTGCAGCCAAATACATTGTTGGATTGGTTACAGCATGAAATCTATGAATTAACCATGCGTGATACTCAGCCACCCTTGCGAGCTGATGAGCTGTTAAGCAATGGTGTTGAATACCCCAAAATTGAGATATCTAAAAGTGACAACTCGGTTCAAATTCATAGTTGTCATTCTAAGGTCAGAGAACTGGAAGTCTTGCATGACCATTTGCTTAATCATTTTTCGCAAGATGCTGAGTTAAAACCGTCAGATATAGTGGTTATGATGCCGGATGTAGCGGCTTACGCACCTTACATCGATGGTGTTTTTGGTAGTGCTGAGTCCGAGCTTTTTATTCCCTATGGTATTTCAGACCGCAATGCCGCCCAAGAATCGCATATTATCGAAAGTTTTATCAACTTACTGAGCTTGCACCAGAGTCGTATAAGCTTATCTGAAATATTGGTGTTTTTAGAGATCCCAGCCATTCAAACGTGTTTTGAAATTTCAGCAAACGAATATGAAGATATTCGTGACTGGTTAATTGAAGTTGGTTTTCGCTGGGGATTAAGTGGCGAAGATAAAATTCGTTGGTCAGTCCCTCAAGAACCACAAAATACCTTGATTTTTGCCCTTGAACGTTTGTTATCTGGGTACGCACTCAGTGGCGACTTTTTATTTGCTGGAAGCGACCCTGACAGCGCTTCAATTGCGCCATATAAAGATATCGAAGGCCAACGGGCAATTGCCTTAGGCAAGTTATACAGATTCGCTTTATTACTGCAAGATGTACTCACGTTTTGTTTAAGCACAGATACCCTAGATAATAAAGTGCAACAAAGCTTGGACTTTATCGATCTGTTTTATGCCATTGATGAAAATGAGCAAGTGTATGTAAATCAATTGCGTCAGGCATTGGAAAGTATTCAAATTCACGTTGCACAATTTAATCAACCCGTGTGTCAGGATGTGTTTGTGGCGGAATTAACCCAGCGCCTGCAAGATAAAGGAGTAGGGCAGCGCTTCTTAGCGGGGAAAGTTAATTTCTGTACGTTAATGCCGATGCGCAGTATTCCGTTTAAGTTGGTTTGTTTGTTAGGGATGAACGATCAGGATTATCCTCGACAATCTGTTCCTATCGGCTTTGATTTAATGCGAGAAACCCAGACTCGTAAGGGCGATCGTTCGAGACGAATGGACGATCGCTATTTGTTTTTGGAAGCCATTTTATCTGCACGTAATGAGTTATACGTAAGCTTTTTGGGCAATAGTAGCCGCGATAACTCAGAGCGTAATCCCTCGATTTTGGTTACCGAGCTAGTAGATTATTGCCAACAGGTATTTTGTGTCCAAGGCACCTTAACCTTGCCGGTTGAACAAACCCAACAACAGCTCAACAGTCACCTAATGGAAAACCACGGTTTACAGCCATTTTCCCAACAATATTTTGATAAAAGCAATACTTTGCAAAGTTATCAATCGATTTGGTTGAATGTATTAAATGCAAAAATGTCCGAAACCCAAAGTGGCGAATTTTTTAATCACAGCTTACCGAGTCAATTGGAAGATAATAGTTTAGTGGTCGAGCTAAATGACTTAATTGGCTTTTTCCAAAACCCACCTAAATACTTTTTCCGTCAACGCTGGCGCACCACGTTATCGCTGTATTTTAATGAGTTGGTGGATGAAGAACCCTTTGAGATTGACTCTTTAACGCGGTTTCAACTAAATGCATCCTTGTTAGAGACAATGTTAAAACTGGAAATGGATGAAGACGCCTTTCAAAAACAGTTTTATGAAGATTATTTGGCACAAGGTAAGTTGCCCACAGGTGCAGCTGGTCCGTTGAGTTTCCAACAAATATGGCTGGCGTCTGAGAATCTCCGTCACCAATTAATTGATAATGTGAAAGCTAAAAAAGCCAGCTTAGTGGAGGTTGATTTACTACTCTCAAATGGTGCTATTCAAGGCTGGCTAAAACAGGTTTATGGCACGGACTTAGTATTATATCGAGCAGGCAAAATACGCGGTAAAGATGTCATTGAGCTTTGGTTAAAATGGTTATGTTATTGCGCATCTTCTGAACGTAATTGTGGCGTAGCTCGATACTTAAATATGGAAAAACCATTTGAATTATCAGTAGTGCCGCAAACTCAAGCATTAGAATTGTTAACCACCTTGTTAAGTGTTTATTCCGAGGGCTTGAATAAACCTCCGATGTTTTTCGCCAATAGCGCAAAAAAATGGGTAGAAACCCAGGATATAGATAAAACCTTAACAGAGTTTAATGGCTCTAATTTTAATTCGGGTGAAGGTCAAGAGACCAATATTCATCGTGTATGTCCCGACTTATCGGTTAACTTTAGTGAGTTTAAACATCTGAGCGAAATGATTTTTGCGCCAATTCTTGATTATAAGGTATCTAAATGAATCCTCTTGATACTTATTCCTATCCACTTTTGGGCGCGTCGCTAATTGAGGCGAGTGCTGGCACTGGTAAAACCTATACCATTGTGAATTTGTATTTACGCTTGTTACTCGGGCATCAAAGTGAGGGATTAAACCTATCAAATTCCGACCAGCGATTAGGCTTGGGGGTAGAACAAATTTTAGTGGTGACCTTTACCAACGCTGCCACAGCCGAATTAAAACAACGTATTGGTCGACGATTACAAACAGCCTATTTGGATTTCTATCGAGGTAGTAGTAGTGATGGTTTTATTCAAAAATTAATCGACGATACCGATGATATTGAATTGGCCTGTGAGACCTTGTTACTTGCTTCTCGGCAAATGGATGAAGCGGCAATTTTTACCATTCATGGCTTTAGTCAACGGATGTTGTCTGAACACGCCTTCGCCAGCGGCAGTGTGTTTGATGAGCAATTAGAATTAGATCAATCAACTTGGATACAACAAGCCGTAGAAGATTATTGGCGCAGTGCTATTGTTCCGCTGCCCACCACTATGGTTCAGTACATTCGCAGTATTTGGTCTGGCCCAGAGAGTCTAATTAAGTCATTAAAGGGCATTTTGGAGCGGGAGTTTTCCCCTACAAAACAAGTGACGATAGCAGAGGCTAAAGAACTACTTGCGCAACTCATCGACAGCACTAATAGTTTAAAAAGTTGGTGGTTGACGGAAAATGTGTCAGCCCAATTACAGCAAGCTAAACTTAAGGGAAATACAAAGTTTGGCAAAAAAGCTATCTATCAGAGCATGGATAGCTTTTGTCAAAGTGATTCAGTTGTCTGCCCCTTTGATAACGGTTGGGTCGACTTTTTCCCTGAAAAGGTCGAAAAAGCCCGTTCTAAAACCAGCCCAGAGTTAACCGGACTAGACTTCGAACGTTTTGAACTAATCGAAAGGCTACGGCAAAAATTTGTAACCACACTGACTAATGGCGTTTTAAACAGTGCGTTAATTCAAGTTCGAAAAAACTTAGAAGCCTTTAAGGCTCGCACCAGTAAATTATCCCCCAATGATTTGTTAACCCGTTTAAATGATGGTTTGTTGGGTGAAAATGGTGAAACCCTAGCCGATCTTATTCGCACGCAGTTTCCCGCAGCCATGATTGATGAGTTTCAAGATACCGATCATTGTCAGTTGAGTGTTTTTAGCCAAGTTTATCCACTGCATAACAACCATCAATTGACATATTCGTTAATTATGATTGGCGATCCAAAACAGGCGATTTACGGGTTTCGCGGTGCCGATATATACACCTATATCCAAGCTAAGCAGCAAATTGATAACGAAAAACAGTTTACCTTGGGAACCAATTGGCGCTCTCAGCAAGCCTTAGTTGATGCAGTAAACCAATTGTTTGCTAACAGTGAACAAGGTTTCTTATTCGATCAAGCCATTCCATTTTTACCAGTAGAAGCTGCATCTGTTGCCACTGAATTGACGAGCTCAGAAAAGCGCTACGCTAGTTTAACCTTTTGTCATCTGCAAGGTGGCAAAGAGGTAATGAGTAACAAAGATGCTAAAACTGATTTGGCAGGGCATACCGCTAATATCATTGTTGATTTGTTGCAACATGGCCATTTGATAAAACATGAGCAGCAAAGAAACAAGGTAAGCGCTGGCGAGTGTTGTGTTTTGGTAAAAGATCGCAATGAAGCGAACTTAGTCAAACAGGCATTGACAATACGGGGTGTCGATAGCGTATTTTTGGTTCGCCACAGTGTTTATGCTACTGAAACCGCCATGGATTTATATCGTCTTTTAGATGCTTTGGTTAACCCATCTGATGAGAGACGCATTAAAGCCGCGTTAACCAGTGAGCTTATGTGTTTTAGTAGCGTGGAGTTAGATCAGTTATTTACTGACGAATCCGCGTGGCAGCTCATCGTAGAGCTATTTGTTGGATGGCAGCTTAAGTGGCAACGTTTTGGTGTTATGATGGCGTTGAATCAGGTTATGCAGCATTTTAATGTATTTACTGGCTTAATGACCCATTTTAGCGACGGCATGCGGCGCTTAACGGATCTTCGTCATTTAGTAGAAATGTTGCAGCAGCAAAGCGCGATCACCCCTGGTGACAACCAATTATTATATTGGTTAGGGCAACAAATACAGCAGCCAGACCATAATAATGAATCCCATCAATTGCGCTTAGAAACGGATGGTAATTTGGTACAGATTATTACTATCCATGCTTCCAAAGGGCTAGAGTTTCCATTTGTTTTTGTGCCTTTTGGGTGTTCATTTAAATTGGCATCCGAGGCGCTGTTTCATGATCAAAATTTGCATTTGACCATGGATTTTGAAAATACCACTGAAAACTTAGAAAAAGCTGATTTTGAGCGTTTAGCAGAAGATACTCGGTTGTTATATGTGGCGCTCACCCGAGCTGTGTACAATTGTTTTGTTGGTTTGTGGAATCCAACTTTAGGCAAAAGTAAGTCACTTTCTGGTTTATTTCATTCTGCTTTAGGTAAGTTATTAGATAAAGACGGCAGTGAACCTAGCAACAGCTTTATGGCGCAGCAAATTCAAAGTCTACAACATTGTGCAGACATCGATTATCAAGAAGTGTTTGTTGCCCCTGAAGTGCTGGAATACCGACCTGAAACGTTAAACAAGGACGAAACCTTGTCAGTGAATAAGCTTGAAACATCCATTGATGGCAACTGGCGGATCACCAGTTATTCGGCCATTGCCCGCAACCAGTTCCACGTTGAGCATGAGCAACCGGGCACAGATGAGAGTGAGGGTGTAAGTGCTGTTGATTCTAATATGCTAACTGAAGAGATAGACGATGAAGTCGATGCTTTGCTAGCTAATTTAAATCGATTTGAGTTTACTCGCGGTGCACAAGCCGGTTCTTTTCTCCACGGCGTGTTGGAAAATATCGACTTTCAGCAACCCAGCCAACTTTCCCAGGTGATAGAACAGCAGGGCAGTTGGTTCGGTATTGATGTTAAGTGGAATGAAACAGTGGAAACTTGGCTGACAGAGGTGTTAAACACCCGTATTGCCCTTCCTAACAAGGGAGGCGCAAATTCCGCGTTTAGTTTAGCATCATTGTCTAAGGAGCAAGTTTGTCCTGAAATGGAGTTTCATTTACCCCTTAAATCAGTGCAAGCTGAGCCATTTAATCAATTAATCAATAACGTATTTAAAACCAGTAAGCGGCAATATCAATTCTCCCAATTGCACGGCATGTTAAAGGGCTATATCGATTTAACTTTTTGCGTTGATGGCCGTTTTTATGTTGCCGACTATAAATCCAATTACTTAGGATCAGACTATGGCGACTATACGGAAGAAAAAATGCAAAAAGCCATGGTCGAACATGATTACCATTTGCAGTCTTTATTATATGTTTTAGCCCTGCATCGGTTTCTTAAAAGTAAGTTATCGGATTATGACTATGACCAGCACGTTGGCGGCGCTTACTATTGGTTTTTGCGGGGCATGTCTGAGCATCATAGTGGTAGTGGAATTTACTTTTATAAACCAGATAAAAGCATCATCGAATCCCTTGATACACTATTTCAAGGGAAACCGGCAGCCGTGATAGCTTCCCAGCAAAGCAGTCATCAGGAGCAGATGGACTTATGGTAAATAGTTTACTTAATAGCCACTTTTTTGAGCGCTGTGAAGGAGAAATCAGTGCCTTTGGCCTGTCGAATTTAGACAGTGCCTTTGCACACTTCATTTATCAGCAGGAAACCCACGAAAATGACAAGGTAGCTTTGCTGGCAGGTTTGGTGAGTCAACGTTTGAGTCAGCAGCACAGTTGTTTAAACTTAGATGAGCTTTCTTATAAACAGCTTAAATTACTCGGCTTTTCGAGTATTAATGATCTTATCGATGTCCTTAATGGCAGTTTTTGTGTCTCCTCAACGGCGACTGAAGATCCGCAAAAACCTTTAATATTTACGCAAAATGCGATTTATTTGCAGCGATATTATCAATATGAATTAGCCTTAACCCAAATTATTCAACAAAAGTTAGCTGTCGAAACCGACGTATCTGTTGAAACTGCTACGCCAATTATTGATGAATTATTTCCTGGCTCTGCTGAACAAAGGGAAATAGATTGGCAAAAAGTGGCAGTAGGTATTGCCGCCACCCGCAATTTTAGTCTGATCACCGGCGGACCAGGTACCGGTAAAACCACCACAGTGGCGAAACTATTAGCCTTGTTATTTGCATTACAACAGGCACAAGGCAAAGAGTTGAAAGTTCAATTAGTTGCGCCAACGGGGAAAGCGGCCGCGCGCTTGACTGAATCCATTGTATCCGCCCGAGAAACATTACCCGAAAAGTATAAAGCTGGATTAAATCTGCAAACCAGTACCATTCATCGGCTGTTAGGGACTCAAACTGGCAAAATTGAGTTTAAGCACAATGGCGAAAATCCATTGCATATGGATGCACTGATTGTTGATGAAGCCTCAATGGTGGATTTACCGTTGATGTATAGACTACTGAGCGCGGTGCCAATAAAAACAAAAGTGGTATTATTAGGAGATCACAATCAACTTTCTTCGGTTGAGACCGGCAGTGTGTTATCGGATATTTGTCACGCAGCATTATTAGGCAAGCCAAACCCTGAATACTCAGCTCAAACCGGATTGCAGATTAGTCAGATGTGCGCGCAACATATTCCTCAACGAGAGGAAAACACAATCACCAGTCCAATTGCGGACTGTTTAGTGAAATTACAAAAAAGTCATCGATTCTCATCCGATAGTGGGATTGGTTTGTTGGCAAAGAAAACCATTCAAGGTGATATAAATTCAGTATTAGATATCCTTACCGACAAGCAACAAACCAGTTTAACCTGGCACCAAGAGGGCAAAATACAGGTTTTTGCCCGTCAGTATGCAAGTCAATTAAACGCTTATTTTTCGTCGGTCAAACAAGGAAATTTAGAGCAAGGTTTTAAACATCTATTAAATCAGCAAATATTATGCGCCCATAAAACAGGAGCGTGGGGCGTGGATAATATTAATTATCAAATCACTCTGGAGTTAGACCGCCAAGGTTTTATATCAAAAGATGAAAAAGATTATGTAGGCCGACCTATCATGCTAACCCGTAATGATCATAACTTAGGGTTGTTTAATGGTGATGTGGGAATTGTGATGCCAGATCCTGAAAATCTAAGTTTAAAAAAAGCCTGGTTCAAAACGGCAGAAGGCGGCTACAAAGGGGTTTTACTCAGCCGCTTACCTGAACATCAACCTGTGTATGCGATGACTATTCATAAGAGCCAAGGTTCGGAATTCAATGAGGTTTACCTTTGTTTGCCAGATGTGAGATTAAATCCTGGTGCCAAAGGCTTAAGTCGAGAGTTGTTTTATACGGGACTCACTCGAGCTCGCCAAACCTTTGTGTTATATAGTCAAAAAGAAAGCCTGCAAGGGTGCATTAATAATCTGTGTTTGCGCAGCAGTGGCTTAGCCCAAAGGTTGTCTAACTAGCCGTTGTATTGCACTGTGAATAGTTCATATCTAGCCAGCGCCTCCTATATGTTGGTAGGAGGCACTACCCACAAAGGGTTAGGATTGGCTAATTGTGTGTTAATCTGTGCTTGATAAGTATCTCTTAACTCCTCCATGGCATCTATCTGGTTTTGAAATTTCGAGGCATTTCTAACGTCATCAAAAATAGGATCGATAAAGGTCATAACGTAACCTAAAGATATCATTCGCTCTAGCATTGCATAGCTCTGTTGGTGGTTGCCCATTAAGGTGTTAAATAAGACTCGTTGCTTGAACTCATTGACGTTATTTACCTGTTCAAGGGGCTTGTCCCTCAAATACGTTTTTAACATGCTTAGCAGTTGTTCATTGTTTACGCCTAAGGCTTGTCGAGTGTGTGCCAGAGCAATTATATAGTCTGCACTGGCTGCACTTTCAATGGGTCTGTCGAGAAATTTGTACGCTTCAATATAGGCGTTAACAATTTGATTGGTTTTCTCATAGTTCCGTAAATAATATAAAAACCATGCAACATCTGTCGTATCTTTTACGTTAGGGAGTTGCTTGCTCACTACTGCTAAATTATTTGTGTAAATGCCATGCCAAACTTGGCTAGTAGGGCTGTCGTTATACCAAAGTGCATGCTGGTATAAACCAACCAAATTATACAATCTTGCTAGGTTTCGTTTGATACTGGTACTTTGTTGATTCAGAGCATAGGCATTTTGTAACATGCTATGTGATTCGGAATAATCCCCATTTTTAAATGCAATATCAGCTAAAACACTGTAGCCAAAGGGTTGGGTAGGGTGCAATCGCACTAAATCGTCACCTATGATTTTGGCATTTATTTTATCGTCAAGGGACAAATAAATACGAGCAAGGTTACTTAATATACTGCTAGAAAGGGGATCTAGTAATCTGGCCTTTTTATATTGCTCAATGGCCTCTTGTAACTTCAATTGTTCCCATAAAATCCCCCCTAACAGAAAATAGGCATTGGCATAATTATGATTGGCTTCAATGGCCAAGTTAGCATAATGCTGGGCTTCTTTAATGGACGCTGCGGTATTCTTATCTTTGGCAAGGTACGCGGCGCTTGAGAGCACTTCTGCTGAGTTAGGGGCTAATTCAAGTGCTCTGATCACCAAGGGGGTCGCTTTTTCTTGGGAGGTTTGTTTATCTAAACCTGCATAACCTTCCATCAGTAAATAAGTTTCAGATAAACCGGAATAGGCAGGGGCGAAATTTGGATCTAAATCAATCACCTTAGTAAATTTTTCAACTGCTATGGCTAAACTTTCAGGAGAGCGTAACTTCTGACTTTCACGGCCTTGTAAATAGAGTTCATATGCTTCTAAAGACAGGGTTTTATCTGAGTCCTTTAATGGTACAACCGTCAACTTTCCCTTGAGTTGTTGCGTTATTTTACTGGCTATTTCATCTTGCACGGCAAATAAGTTCTGTGCAGAGAGTGGGCGATCGTAGGTTTCAGACCAAACATGCTCATCCGTTTGTGCATTAATCAATTGCGCAGTAATGCGGATGGTATTACCGGACTTTCGGATACTCCCTTCTAATACATGTGCCACTTTAAGTGCCTTCGCTATCTCACTTACGGTGGCGTCTTTACCCACAAATGCAAAAGAAGAAGTGCGAGAGACAACCCTCAAGCCTTTGATTCGACTTAATAAATTGAGTAGTTCCTCAGAAATTCCATGACCAAAATAACTTTGATCATTACGTTCTGAAAAATCATTAAAAGGTAAAACGGCTATGGATTGAGTCGCTGAGCTTTGCAAGGGTTCGATGGTTAATTGGGAGGTTTGTTGACTCGTTTCTGTATTTGCATCGGCTAATGTATTTTTACCTAAATGCATCCACATTAGGGTGATCAATCCCGCGCTTATTAACCCCGTCAAAGTAAAAACTGTAATGGTATTTTTAGAATTGACTGCTTTACTTAACGTGGGGTTTTTGGAAGTACGTACTAGACCTTTAGGGGTAAATTGAAAAACCCAAGCGAGCAGAACTGCAATAGGAAAGCCAATGATTACCAATATTGTGGCAATCGTATCGAACCATGTAGGCAAGTGCAGGGCGCTTTCTAGTACAACGGCTAATTGCATGACCAACCACCCAATGACGGCATAACCGGCAATGACATTGAATACGTTGCGCCGTCTTAATTCAGCAATAAAGACACTCATTACGTTTCCTTTTTCAGGTAAGGTCTTTCGGGTGACACAAACAAATGTTAAAAGTATAAACCAAGGTGCTTAAAAAATGTTCAACTGTCAAGATTAAGTGTAAAGTAATGATGTTTAGAGTGATTTTTGAAGTATGGAATTCATAATCGATTCAATATTTCTGCATATTTAAAGACGGATTAGAAGGAAAGTAATCATGACACTCAATACTGTTTTAGAAAATTTACATCCTATTATGCGCAAAAGAGTACAGGGATTAATTACCCATCTGGAACAAAAAAATAGTCCCGTTCAATTAATTGAAGGCTACCGTACACCCGTTCAACAAAAAGAACTTCACAGCCAAGGAGCATCAGAGAAACCTTGGTTATCTTCATTTCAATATGGTCTTGCCTGTAAATTTGGTGTCCCTATTCCATTAGATGGAGTGCAGGAGGATAGCTCGGAGATGGACAATTACTGGGCGCAATTTCACAAGTTTGCCAAAACAGCAGGATTGGAAATAATGCCATCAGATCCTTCACAACTGCAATATCCAGGAATTCAACCTGAGGGTTTGTTGCAGGGGCAATATCCTGCTGGTGGAGACGAAAGTTGGCGTAGTAACCTTGAGTTACACATTACCTATTGGAACGAATATCCTAAGCCACCTGTACCGACAACTGGGAGTGCGCCAATTTCTCAATTAAGTGAGCGGGATGAAAAGTCCACTCAATAGACTGAATAAACCCATTTGACTGGCTTTGGCAATAGCACTTACTTTAAAAAGAGCAGGCTTTAATGGTATTTGCTTCCATGCTTCCTATTTTTGTGGGTGGCAGTGAAGGTGTGCCAATGTCCATTAACTCGCTTATTGGCTGCTGGAATGTCTCAATAGTCTAGACTTGTATTGAGACACTAATGCGTTATTCTCGCATTTGTCCGCGTAATAGATTGGCACTATTGGTAACGCTGGCAATAGTGCCTAAGACACCGGCCATTGATGCTGCGATGATATAAATGGATTCCCCTGAGGTTAAAGCAATACCACCAATAATTAAAATAATAATAACGCCTAAGGGGAGTCGATAACTTTTCCAAAGCCCCTCTTCGCCGTGTTTTACTAATTGATTCAACGTTGTTTTCGTCTCAGCATGCAAAATGAAATGGGTAAAACTGCGGTTAACTACCTCGATGTTACCTTTACGCACAGTAATCAATCCGTTTAATGCTAAGTGTTCAATCATTTGCGTATTGGCAGGATTAAGTTTTTGGCGTTTTGCCAAATTGAGCAGTGCGAGTTTCTCTGCACTTGAGCACGATTCCCATTTAAATCGGTATAGGGCTTCCGCATTTAGCAAAATATAATTAATGGTACTCCAACGACTTTCAATGTTTTGTTGCTCGTCCCGTTTCCAAACATGTGCCCAGGTTTCTTGCTGCTCTGCTTGTTCGACTTCTTGTTGGAGGAATTGTAATTCAGGGAAGCCACTTACTTCTTCGCGCAACATTTGCCAGTCTATGCCTTGTTTGAAGCTCTCGGGGATCACGACGATAAAATCCATTAAACATTCTGCCCAAGATAGATATTCGGCATGATCAAGTACGCTGCTCTGATCTAACATGAGAGGATCTTTCATCTTCACACGTTGTAAACTGTGAAACCCAGTGTAAATGGTAAAACTAGCGAGTTGACCTGATAATGTGAGGGATTTAATTTCCATTATTAAGTCGAGTAATAGTTGTCTAAATTCACTTTTTTCTAAACAGGTTTCTATATCCCAAATCTCAACAGCAATTCTGTTTTCTTCCTGATGCACTATATTCAGTTTTAAATTCGGTAAAAAGCTGTTTTCTTCACTAAATTTCTGCAAGCAAGGACTCATTGAAAACAGCGTTTCGAATCCAGCCAGAAGGCTAGTTGTTTGCGGCGATTTTTCAGTATTGGCTCCTTTTAACCCCATAGACCGCAGTAACAAAGATAACCCAATCCCATTGAGTTTTATGGTGTCACATTCAATTTTAAGGTTGTCGCTACGTTGTTCAAAATGCAAAGTTTGGACTGAGCGTGTCATTCTATTAATGTGCTGCAAGAAGCGCTCAGGGCAGTACAATCGATTCCACAATAACTGCGTATTGAACCTAAACCAGGCCCATATAATGACGGCAAAAAGCCCAATATAAAATAAGATAGAGCTGACTAAACCATCAGGCTCCCTATGTTTATACGTCCTAAAATCAGAGTTAGGCTGATAATTAGCCGCAAGATCCCGGTCGAGGATATAAATATTTATCCATTGCCATAAATAGGTCGCGCTAAATACTGAGCTTAAACTAGGATAATCGTCCGGATGTATTTGTGTTGAAAGATTCTGACAATCTCCACCTTTACTGGTTAAACGCTTGCGCCAATTGTTATCTATTGGAAGTAAGTTAATCGGCGCTATTCTATTTGAAGTGATAGAGTTCGGGTAGCGGCTTAACCCGATGGAGTTGACTTCCTGCCTTTCGTAATTGAGCCAATTACAAGCGAGTTGCTGATAGTGAAAGTCTAAGGATTTTTCTGGCGTATCTGCGGTTTTTTGGAGATATAAAAAATGGATCCCTATGGCAATAAGCACCGCAATTATTAGTCGTCTTGAGCCGCGTTTTGCTGACACCAAAGTGGGGGTGTTTAATTGATTAAAAGGGAAGCAAAAGTGATTGTAACAGCCACGATAAACGAACACGGTGGCAATTGATAAGCCCAATATAGGTAACCAAAGTGACCAGTTAAATCCAGCGCCGTGATTAAACAAGGTATCAATATTATGCCCGATAAAATATAAACAATAGCTGGCACTAAAGAGTACTGAACTAACCAACATCACTAAACGTACATTCAGTTTGGCGGGTAATCTGAGTTTTTCTTTTAAGGTACTGGTCCAAATGAAATGGCGAACTGCATATATTCCTACGACCATTAAAGCAATAATGACTGCAAATGTGGTCATCACATAAAGAAATTGATTGCTCATAAAGGTTTGCAAGCTATCGTTAGGGTAGAAAATAACAATTGCCCACCTATCTACTACTGTGCTGGAAATGGCGAAACGTCCACTTTGTCCATGATAGGAACCTTCAATAAGTTCTTTGCCTAGTTCAGGGTAGTGATCTAATCCTGCTTTGAGCCACTTGCTAAGAGCTGAATGGCTATCTCCAGTGAAATATAAGTTTTCCACCAAAGAGCGGCTTGAATCATTGTGAAATAAAACATCCCCAGTGCTGCGCTCTACCACCATGTAATTAAAATCGTATGGGGGGGATTGACCTAACGTCATTGAAGGCAGTAATACGTCTGCAGCTAAAATATAATCATAGGTCTTGTTGCTATTTGTTGGTGATATTGGCATTGAGATAGTGGTACCCCGTGTACCATTGGTTACATTTAACAACCGCTGAATATAAACGTTTTTAAACAGGCTCGCAGCGGGACTGAAAGAGGCAATAGATGTTTTATCAGAATGTCCCGAAGCGGCATTTGGCTGATTGGCAGTGGGTAGTCGTTGGATATCCCAACCCTTTTGATCTCGTACTTTTTTGTAGTAATTTCGATGTGATAAATTAAAGGTTGCAGGCAAGGCATTGCTCTCTTGAAAGTTCAGGGATGGAAGCACTGAATTACCTTCTTTATTAATCGCAAATGAGGATAAAATTGTGCGCGATTTATCCTGCAAAAATGGAGCCGCTACTGACGTATTCAAGGACTCTTCTGGTACTAAATCAAGCTTCTGAATATTGGAATAGAAATCCAAAGTGACTTCGTTAGCTTTATTTGAATTAAACGCTTTCAACATAACATTGATGGCATGCTCATCGAGGGCTAATTGCATAAATTGCGGATTATCGGATGGCAACGAGCAATCGTATTGGATTGCATAGGTTTTATTTGGAGTACTTGCACTGCCAGGCAACCAATAAGCCGGCTTGTTGTTAATACAGTGCTGTGCATTAAGACTTAAAATTGCTTTTTTCATTGATTGGTTAAAGGTCGTTAGATTTTCTGCAGTGAAACCTGAGTAAACTTGCGAGATCTCTGAAAAAGTCTCCAAGGTCTCCAGTATTTCTGTATAAAAAGTTTGATATTGTTCTAGTCGGCTAAAGACCTCATTAATATCCCTTTTTAGCTTCTGATCTAAATAACTCGCGTATTCAGTGGCTTTTTGATCTTTTTCTAATTGCAATAAATATTTCTGCATGTAACCTAATGCTAACGCTATGATGACAATAAAAAATGCATAGCTAGAAGCCACTGTTAACAATCTGAATGAGCGGGTAATCGATTGATTTTGCGGAAGTAAAAATAACCGTAGTAAGCACCAAATAAACAGCAGGCTGACCAAGGTGACAACTAATAATGACAGGTTCCAATCATTGTTTTCTCTATTGCTAAGTTTGCTTTGTGGTAGCAAGCCAACAAGATATAACTTATCAAGTTCCACTATGACCTCTTGGTCTCCCTCATTTTCCACTGCAGATGATTTTCTTAAAGGGATTTCTAATGCAAACGGAAATACAAAGACACGAAAGTCACCATAGGATATTTTCATATCTACATGATTGCTGTATGTGGGAAGGGGAGGTGGAGCTGAACTCGCATCTATACTTTGCGATTCACTAAAATTAAATTGAAACTGCTTGTTCTTGCGCTGTATTTGTTGGTTAATGCTGCGTAATTCAACGATGGAAATGGTACTTTCATCGCCTACAGTCGCAATCACTTTACCGTCTTTATCAGCAAATAAATATTGGCTAAATCCTTTTTTGGGATTGGGGAGAATGTCTTCAAAAGATAACTCAGCCTCGAAGGCTTTATCACTGCCTGGCAAATCCGCATTAACCTGCAAGGATTGGCCTATAATAGAGTATTTAAAGCCATCAGCATGTAAAAGGTTTTGTTCCGAATCAGCTTTTCGGGTATAACTCGGGAGTAATGAGCGTATAGACGAAACACCCTCTTTGTATCGGTGCATACTGTCTAGTTTATTTAAATTTTCTTTGAACTCATTGGAAGCTTCATAAAGCACCCTATAATAATCATGGTTAGCGGTGCGATCTTTTTGATTTAAAAGAGTGTAGTAACCCAATGCTGCAAAGATCAGCATAATCAAAACGCCATACACCCAAGTTTTACGATTGGTGTTGGCAAACGTCGATTTCACAGTTTCCAATGGCATAAGAAAATTCCCTATTAAGGTAATTAAGCTATCAAATTGTGTATTTTGCAAGCTAAATGATTAAATTTTAATCAATTTGGTTTGTTTTGAATGAAATTTGGCAATGTAAAAGGAAAACGTGATGCCTGAACTATCTACGGAAGAATTTATTACTATCAGTAAATTACAACCTGAAGCACGCTTTGAATATGCATTATCTAGAATGATTGAAAGCAAAGAGTTATGGGGATTGTTTGGCGATAACGGTTGGCTGTTGCTGCAAGCAGAAGACGACGCATGTTTACCCATTTGGCCCAGTGAATCTTTTGCTAAAGCGTGGGAGAAAAATGATTTTCCAGACTGTAATCCAAAACAAATTACGTTGGATGATTGGATACAACAATGGTTACCTGGGATGGAAAAAAACGGGACCTTAATATTAGTCTTTCCCATGAGTGATGACGAAGAAGGAATTATGCTTGATTCAACAGAGTTAACAGAGTGTTTTGCGGAACAAATGGAATAATAACCTACTTTTAAATAGGTATAAATTGACTTTATTCCGCTTGTTTAGCTTTGCCTGTGAATATTACCCAGAAGACATTTCTGGGTAATGTTTTTATGAATTTTACTAATATTATTATCAAAATAATGGCCCTATGAAAGATACCTCCCTACGTCACTTGTTTCCGTTTTTCAAACAAACAGAAAATGCAGATTTAATCTATTTTGATAATGCTGCGACGACTCAAAAGCCACAAAAAGTGCTGGCAAATATTCACGACTATTATTTAGTGAAAAATGCCAATGTGCATCGTTCGTCGTTTAGTCTTGCTAATCAAACCACTGCTGAGTTCGAAGACGCAAGAGTATATGTGCAAAAATTTATTGGTGCTAAACATAAAGATCAAATTGTATTTACCAAAGGTGCGACTGAAAGTATTAACTTAGTCGCTAAATCGTTGGCTGAAATGGATTTTCCTGCAGGGGGCAGGATTTTGTTATCCGCCACTGAACATCATGCCAACATTGTTCCTTGGCAAGTTTTGGCAAATAAGAAAAACTTACAAATTGACGTGATTCCTGTCAACGAATTTGGGGTGTGGGATCAGCAAAAAGGTTTGGCTTTGTTAACGGATAAAACCTGTATTGTTTCTTTAGCGTTGGTGTCGAATGCGCTGGGAAGTATTCAGCCTGTTGAACCCTTTTTAAACAAAGCCAGAGCGCTGAATATTATTTCGTTAATTGATGCAGCACAAGCCGTCGCCCATTTGCCCATTGATGTAAACAAGTTAGATTGTGATTTTCTGGTATTTAGCGGTCATAAGGCGTTTGCTCCAACGGGTACGGGGGTGCTTTATGGCAAACTAACGGCTTTGCAGAAGTTACCGGTATTTTTAACCGGTGGTGAGATGGTCAAAAGTGTCGATTTTGATTCTGCAACCTACCAATCAAGCCCATTGAAATTCGAGGCGGGGACGCCACATATTGAAGGTATTTTAGCCCTCAAAGAAGCGCTGCAATTTATAGATAGTCACCGCAGCCAAATTATTCAACATGAGATGGCTTTAATCACGTATTTATCGGCAAAAATGCAAAGCATACCCGCAGTGATTTTGTATGGTGATCAAGATAACAGAATTGCCACAGTTTCTTTTACTGTAAAAGGTCAGGATAGTCAGGACATTGGCATTTTGCTTGGCGAACAAGGAATTGCCCTGAGGGTCGGACATCATTGTGCGATGCCGCTAATGAAAAGGTTAAACCTTAGCGGCACAATTCGGGTGTCATTGAGTTGTTACAATACCTTTGAGGAAATCGACTTTTTTATTGCGCGCCTTAATGAGGCCATTGGCCAGTTGCAACATTCAGAGTCAGCCAAAGCTGACATCCAAGATAAAGACAATTCAGGGAATACACCTGCGTCCGTTAATCCTGCACAAGGTGAGTCAAAACAAAATCCCATGTTGGCCGACTCTATCAAGTCTGCACGTGGTTGGGATCAAGTCTTCCGACAAATTATGTTGGCTGGAAAAAGCCTAAACCGCTTAGCCGAAAGTGAAAAAACTGCTGATTCAGAAGTGTTTGGTTGTGAGTCACAGGTATGGTTAAGATGCCAAATTTCACCTTCTAAGCAGCTAACATTTGAGGTGGACGCAAGCAGCAAAATAGTACGTGGGCTGTTAGCAATTGTTTTAGAACCCATTCAAAATCAAAGGGCTGAATTTGTTTCAGCATTTGATTACAAATTATATATGTCTGATATACAGTTAGACCGTCACCTAAGTGAAAGCCGTGGCAACGGTCTCGCAGCGGTAATTGAGAAAATTCAACACTATGCTATACAAAATAGCTAACGGTTGGATTTAGTTGTGTTTAGCAATTCTAAAGCCTAATGATAGGAAATATATGTCTCAAGAAAATGAAGTAAAGTTACTTGCTCGAAATCTAACCGAATCCGATTTTGATGTGCTTAAAGTCATAATGAACAAGGTGTACCCAAATCTGGGCGGTTCTATTACTAAAAAGCGCTACTTGGCGATGTTAAAGATTTTTAGGGATGGACAAATTTGTATTGAAGACGATGGTAAAGTGGTTGCTGCTGCTTTTTCGGTTATCGTTGATTATGATAAATTTGGTGACGAACACACCTATGATGAAATTACCGGAAATTCTTATTTAACTACTCATGATCCCAATGGTGATGTGCTTTATGGTATTGAGGTTTTTGTCGACCCAGATTATCGCAACCTGCGACTCGGTCGTCGGCTTTATGAGGCTCGTAAAGAGCTATGCCAAAGCTTAAATCTGCGCGCCATCATTCTAGGTGGACGGATACCCAACTATAAAAATCACAGCCATGAACTTTCGCCGCAAAAATATATAGAGGCGGTGAAACGTCGTGATCTATACGACCCCATTCTTACCTTTCAATTATCTAACGACTTTGAAGTGAAACGGGTACTAAGAGGATACATGCCTGAAGACAAAGAGTCTGAGGGGTATGCAACTTTATTGGAGTGGTTCAATATTTATTATGAACCTAAAGAGCGCAAACTTTTCGGTCATCAAAAAGATTCGGTGCGAATAGGCTGTGTGCAGTGGCAAATGCGTGAAATGGAAAGTGTGGAAGAGCTTCTGCAACAATTTGAGTATTTTGTTGATGCCTTGTCAGATTACCGTTGTGACGTGGCGCTCTTCCCTGAGTTTTTTAATGCACCTTTAATGGGGTTAGGGGATCAGAGCTCTTCCATTGAGGCCATTAAACATCTATCAACTTATACTGAAGAAATACTGAATGCTGTGTCCCACATGGCCGTAAGTTACAACATCAACATTATTGCTGGTTCAATGCCGCTTATTGAAGAAGAATTGTTATACAACGTGGCTTACATTTGCAAACGGGATGGCACCATTGAATCCCAATATAAGTTACACCCTACGCCTTCTGAGAAAAAAGATTGGGCCATGGAGGGGGGAGACCGACTCACATTATTTGACACGGATTTTGGTCGTATTGGCGTGCTTATTTGTTATGACGTGGAGTTTCCAGAACTTGCCCGCTTGCTTAGTGAAGAAGAAATGCAAATTTTATTTGTTCCTTTTTGGACTGACACAAAAAATGGGTATCTGCGAGTGAAGCGTTGTGCACAAGCTCGTGCCATTGAAAATGAATGTTACGTAGCAATTGCCGGCAGTATTGGTAATTTACCCAAGGTGGACAACGTCGATATCCAATACGGACAAACTGCGGTTTTCTCGCCGTCTGACTTTGCATTTCCCCATGATGCGGTAATGGCTGAAACGACGCCAAATACCGAAATGACGTTAATTGTCGATGTCGATTTAAACAAGTTACAAATGCTACAAAATACAGGTTCAGTACGTAACTTTTTAGATAAACGGCGGGATCTTTATCGCATAGAGTGGTTAGGCGAAAAAAGTATTGTAAAACAAGTTAAATAAGTCAATTTTTTGCTAGCAATAGATCACTTTGGATGGGCATTTTTCGCTTCTATCCACTGTGACATATATTGGGTACTTTTGTGGGAATGATGTTGTAACATCATTCCTGTAAAATTAGTCAATCTATGTTGTGATAAATGCGCCAAACAATCTTCCACTCTTGCCAATAGTTGCGGTTCGATAATGTTTGCATCGAAACGGGCTGCCAACACTTCGTAGCCATATTCTGAGGCACTTTGCCATAGTTCAGCATCTTGGTATAAGGCAACCGCATTATCTGCTATTTGCTGAGGCGTGTCGGCAATGGCACCAGGCCACTTATCGCTATCATTCATACCTTGGCTACCTACACGAGTCGTCACGGAAGGGGTGCCTGTCCACATGGCATCAGCTAATTTACCTTTTAGACCAGCTCCAAATCGCAGGGGCGCAATACAGACTTTGCTTTGCTCTAACACCGTAAACGCGTCTTCAGCCCAGCCATCTACATAAAAACCGGTTTTCGGATTATGCAAGTCGGTGGCTTTTGGGGGTGGGTAAGCACCGTATATATGTAATTCTGCTGAAGGAATTTGTTTACGGATCAATGGCCAGATGCTCTGTTTTAGATATAAAACCGCATCCCAATTGGGGGCGTGGCGAAAGTTGCCAATACATACAAAGTGTTGGCGTTGATTGAAACTTTTTGCCGAAGGGGTTAACTTTTTGATATCAAGTATGAAAGGGCAGTAATGCAATATCTCAGTAGGGACTTTAAATTGTTCCTGCAAAATTGACATTTCATATTCAGATATAACTAAGGTCAGATCACAGCGATAGATAGCGGCAATTTCCCGCATTGCCATATCACTTTTTAAATCTTGCTCAGTTACCTCTCGCGACTGTTTATGAGCTTTATGCCGAGCATCCCGCAAACAATGTAGATCTTCAGTATCTAAAATTCGCAATGCATTAGGACAGCTTTTGGCGACTCGCCAAGAAAATTGCTCTTCCATCATGAATCGGTCAAATAACACTACTTGTGGATTTAGAGCACGAATAAACTCATCGAAAGAACTGTTATTTAATTCAATACTGACTTCGTCCATTCCCAACTGAGTTAAATCAATCTTATGTTCAGTTTGCATAGCGGGGCTAGCAAAACATATTTGATAGCCAGCCGTTTTAAATAGCTTCAATAAGCTCAGTATGTGCTTTCCTGCTGCCGATGAATTCGGTTCAGGCCAAACGTATCCGATGGCTAAAAGCTGTTTGGGTTTGCTGTTAAGTGGTTGAGTCATCTAACTATCTATTCGTGGCAAATCAATGGAGGTCGAGGATGATAACGTTATGTAGTAAAGTGGGAAAGAGCAAAGATCGCTTAATATTAAAAAGGTGGGACAGGTTATGTCACAACATTTAGTTTTTGGTGCAGGTTTAATTGGGTGTTACTTGGGTGCGAGTTTAATCCATAAAAATCAGAATGTGACATTATTAGCGCGTCAACAAATAGCACAAAAATTAGCTCAAGGCATACTGTTAACGGATTATCTAGGGCACAAAGTAACAACGCCAAAACCAACTTTATTGTTATCCAATAGTGAGTCGCAACAGGTTTTTGATGTAATTTGGCTTACAGTAAAGTGCACCGGTGTAGAAGCAGCGATAGGGCAATTACAAACTTTAGTTCATAAACAAACTACCATTATTTGTTGTCAAAATGGTTTAGGCTCAGAATCCGTTTTAAAACACGCTTTCCCAGATAACCGAGTATTACGAGCCATGGTGCCTTTTAATGTCGTTGAGTTAGCCGATGGCCACTATCATCGAGGTTCTGAGGGCATGTTTACTATTGAATCCAGTGATAACGATGGGGACTTTACTGAGCAACTCATTAAAGGTATTCAATCTCCAGTTTTACCTTCAACCTCTTGCCAGCAAATGACCCAATTGTTATGGGCTAAGTTACAACTCAACTTAGGGAATAGTGTTAATGCTTTGGCAGATATTCCAGTAAAACACATGTTACAGCAGCGAAAATATAGATTAGTGATCGCGAAAATGATGCGTGAATTACTTTTGGTAACTGAAGCAAAAGGCGTAGTCTTACCAAAATTGACTTCAGTACCAGCTAAAATTCTACCTGTTGTTTTAAGTTTACCTGACGTCATATTTAAAATTGTTGCCAATCGAATGTTGGCTATTGACGAAAACGTGAGAACCTCGATGTGGTGGGATATCGCTAATGGTAAACAAACAGAAATCGATTATCTAAATGGCGTCATCGTCGAGGAAGGGGAAAGGTTAGGGGTTAACACACCTGTTAACAAGAAAATTATGGGATTAATCCAAGCGTTATCTAATTCTCACTCAAACTCCAGAAAATCATTTTCCGCTGATGAGTTGTATAATTTAGTTATAACGTCTAAATAAATTGGGTCTGGGATTATTTTTACTCTAAACTGAGAATAAATGTTCCACCTTTACAGTAAATTTTGTTAAATTAACTACACTGGAATAGATAAGGTCTAACGGAGATTAAGTGATGCATGCATTAGACTATGCTTCTGAAGCAAAAGACATTTTCGTGTTACCTGATTCAGTACTTCAGATAAAAAGGTTAATAGACGATGACGCTAGTGGTATGGATGATATTGCTAATGTTATTAATTTCGATCCAGCTTTAACCGTGCAAATATTAAAAATCGCAAATAGTGCCCTCTATAAATTTCCTAACAAAATAGAAACTGTTTCAAAAGCCATTCAAATCATTGGTACTAACTCTGTTTACGACTTAGTCGTCGCTTTTAGTATATGTCGAACATTCGAAGAGCTAGATTCAACTGTCATCGATTTAGAGCGTTTTTGGGAAAATGCAGTATGCTGTGCGTTATTGTGTAAGTATTTTGCAGAGCGTAAAAAGCTTAGAGAGCCTGAACGTATATTCGTATCTGGTCTTCTGCATAATGTAGGGGAGCTGGTTATGATCAGATTTAACCCTGATATCGCTAAAAAATGTGCGCAAATTAATGAAAATGAAACACCTTTGGATCTGCAGTTAAAATTGTTAGGTGGGGCGTCTTATGCTGATATTGGTTCTACCTTGGTTCAAATGTGGGGGATACCTGAATCGATAATTACACCGATCCGTAATCAACATTTCAGTCAACATCAAGCAGAAGATGTAGAACAACAAATAATGCAGTTGAGTTATATTTTGGCCCTAGATAATTGCAATCCTGAAATTTATTCGGGACATGCTAATTTAGAAGTAGAGTTGTACGAAAAGTTAGGATTAGAAGATAGTGATTTAGATGTCGCGCTAAGCCATGTAGGCATGCAGAGTCTAAGCGTCCTTGCTATGTTTAACCCTGCTGCTGCATCTGTAATGTAAATTTCAGTTAGTGTTTTAATCAAAAATACCCACTGTCTGGCGACTGATAGCAATTAATTCTCCACTTTGATCCCAAACATTTCCTTCTGTATGAGCGTAACCGTCAGCGGCTTGTCTGGTTAAGACTTTAAAGGCAAACCAGTCAGTGGGGGAAAAATCTTGATGGGGATGAATAAATTCAACATTCCAACTCATGGTGCTCGCTGGCGCTGGTAACCGCAGCATTTGCAGAACAGTAGGTGGCCATGCATCGATTAAACTGATTAAATGAGCGTCGGTTATTTCTGCTGGTGGTTTTTTAAATCGCATCCAACCGTTAATTTCACTCTTTTTGCTGCCTGTGAACGGCATTCTACCCTTCATAAATGATAGATCGTAATAACGCAAAAATTTGGGTGTGATTTTCGGTATTTGCGGTAAAAACGAGCCTTTTTTCGGCATTTCCAACATATGGCTATCGTTATTTTTTACCACAACTTTTGATTTTCTAGCGACCCCAAAACAGACCTGACATGAAACACATGTTTTGCCATCTTGTACAATTCGTCCTAAAGCTTGGCTGGCATTTTTCCCTTGCCGTAAAATTTCGACGATTATTTCGAATTCTGTATCCACAAGCAAAGGACCGACGAAGTTACAGTTAAATGAGCGCATCACTCTATCATCTTCAACCTGTATTTTTATGGCGGCATAAACCATTGCAGCAGATAACCCGCCAAATACTGTCCGTCCTTGTCCCCACTCCTTTGGAATTATCAATGTGGGTTGTTCATCGGCATTGAGGCTATGGGTTTTAGCCAGTGCTAATAATTCATCTATTGTCATATGTTTTTCCTTAAAAGAGATGCTTTTATAGCGGTAAACTGGTCGGATGTCCAGCTAGGTTATCGAGTTTTGATACTCAATAAAAGACTGCCAGAGTTGGTTTTAAGTTCTTCTAGTTTGCACGCGGCATTTCAATTGAACTATCAATATGTATGATGATTATTATTTTATTTACAAATAGTTAACAGGATTGCTTGTTTTTTTTAACCATAGATCATTAGTATGAATATAGTTTTGAACATTACGTGGGAGTTAAGATGACAAACAAAGCGACAAATGATGCTGGTGGAGACGTTAAGCAAGGAGAAGTTAGCAGTAAATACAGGATGTATGTGTTAGCCATATTGACCCTAGTTTACGCATTTAACTTTATTGATAGACAAATCATTGGCATTTTATCGCCTATGATAAAAGCAGATCTCGGTTTAGACGATGCTCAACTAGGCTGGCTAAAAGGTATTTATTTTGCTCTTTTGTATACCTTCGTTGGTATCCCTATAGCGTGGCTAGCTGACAAATATAGCCGAGTGAATATAGTCGCAATTTCGTTAACTCTGTGGAGTGGTTTTACAGCACTGTCAGGTCTTGCAACAAGTTATTTTCAACTTGCTATCGCTCGAATCGGCGTGGGTATTGGTGAAGCCGGTGGTAGTCCACCTTCACATTCAATGATTTCAGACCTTTTTCCAAAAGATAAAAGAGCAAGCGCGCTGTCTATTTATTCTTTAGGTATTCCCTTTGGGATTATGTTCGCATTTTTTGCTACTGCATTTTTAACTAAAGGCGGCAGTGCAGATTGGCGTGTTGTAATGATTAGTGTGGGGTTACCTGGGGTTGTCTTAGCCTTACTATTAAAGCTCACTGTAAAAGAACCTGTGCGCGGCGGAGATAATGAAAAAGCAAACTTAGAGACCGTGCCTTTTAATCAAGCAATTAAAGCCTTACTTACTATCCCATCATGGTGGGGAATGTGTATTGGTATTTCCTTCGGTTCTTTTGGTAACTACGCCATTTCGACTTGGATGATTGACTTTTTTGTACGAGCACACCCAGATTTTAGTTTTTTTAATTTGCTTATTATTATGGGGATCAGCAATGGTACTGCCTATGCGGCGGGTGTTTGGATTGGTGGTGCTTTAGTTGATAAATGGGGAAAGAAGAACAAAAAAGCTTATGGTTTAGTGCCAGCAGCTATGCTAATGGTGGGAGCACCAGCGTTCTATATGGCTTTGCAAGTTGGTAGTCCAATACTATCATTAGTTTTATTGACCGTACTGCTATTCACCAGTGGAGCATATTTGGGCCCTTCTTTTGCCTTGGCCCAAACTTTAGCACCAGTACGAGTTAGAGCTATGTCAACGGCGTTATTTTTCTTTGTACTCAATATAATCGCTTTGGGCGGAGGTCCTACGTTTATTGGTATTTTGAGTAATATGCTAAGTGACTCCTATGGTGAGGTGGAGTCTTTAAGGATGGCATTAAGTTGGTTAGTTGTGCCTTATATATTATCAATCCTAGCGTTTTATTGGACATCTAGACGAGTCAACCGAGATTGGGAGATTGCAGAGCAACGTAACGGATAAAAAAATGCCGCTCCGGGGAGGAGCGGCGACTACCATCAGGAGATGGAAAAGTACCACTAAGTATCAAAGGAAATGGTTTGGGTCTAAATTGGATTATCCAATTCGGTTAATCGGTTGAACCTACAAGTTGATCGTCGTTTGACTTATTCGACAACAAACTTGCATTTTCTAAACTTGTAGTTGATAACAATTGCTTTCCGCTGCAGGTCGTCACTGCAAAGTGTTGTGACATTAGCGTTGAATCATTATCTGCTTTATCAGTTGACGTTCGATTTTCCTTAACATTTAAAGCATTGACGTTATCGCAAACCATTTCCATTGAAGCGTTAATAGATGCATTAGCAAAGCTCGAAACACCTAAAGTAGCGATACTGGCTACCACAAGAAGCTTTATTTGTGCTTTCATATTGACCTCAATTGGATGGTTTGTTGTTTAACTTGGGTTGATTCTGGTCCATAGGAGTGAATAAATAAATCTGCTTGCTGATACTTAGGTATTCGTAGTTATACCCAAAAATTTAAACCGAAACTCATTACAAAAATGAGGGGTAGTAGGTAGATTAGCCCTTAAAATATTTACAGAGAAAGCTAAGATAAAAATGACAAGTTATTCAAAGATACATTTTGCCCATGCTAACGGATTTCCTGCAGGAAGTTATCGTCTTCTATTAGACTCATTAGGTCAAAATTTTGAGGTGTTTGCTATTGATAAACTGGCACATAATGCTAACTTTCCGGTTGTTTTGGGCTGGCAAAATCAAGTATCTGAGTTGATGGCATTTATACAAGAAAAACAGGCAGAGCCATGTTATTTGGTTGGGCATTCCTTTGGCGCCGTTGTCTCTTATTTAACGGCTTGTCAGTATCCGCGAATGGTCAAAGGTTTAGTACTGCTTGATCCACCGTTAATTACAGGCTTAACCAGCTTACTATTTAAAAGTGCACGTAAATTGGGGTTTGGTGATAGGTTGTCGCCAGCTAAACAAGCAATGAATCGGTGCACTTCTTGGCCAAAAGGGACCAATGTAGAAGACTACTTTAAAGGCAAAGCATTATTTAAAGATATGCATCCAGAATGTATTGCCGATTATGTGGGCTCTGCTGTAAAAGAAATGCCTGATGAGTTTAAATTAGATTTTGACCATCGAGTAGAAGCCAATATTTTTAGAACGATTCCTCTGAACTTAGAACGCTATAAATTACCTGGTAATTTACCTGCAGCTATTATTACAGGAGAAAAAACCAAAGTCTGTAAGAATACGTTAATTGCGCCTTTTATTAAAAAGAACAAACTAGAGCATCTTGTGGTTAAAGGTGGAGGGCATATGTTTCCTTTAGAGCAACCACAGCTAGTAGCAACTATGATCAACGATAAAATTAGCCAATGGGATTCTCAGAAGAAAACAGAAGGAGTAGTTTGAGCCTCAAATAATAATATTTTCAACTCAAACTACTTAAAGGTTATATATTTAGTATCCTACGGGTAAACCGAGCATTTCTCTGGTTACAAGCGTCACGCCTTTTTCCGTCACTCTGAAGCCTCTTGCCTCATCATCTTGGCGACTATGCCCAATAACGGTTCCTTCAGGAATAATACAACCCCTGTCAATAATTGCACGGCGTATACGGCAATGACGTTTGATTTCAACATCAGGTAGAATTACCGATTCATCAACTACTGAGTAGGAGTGAACTCGTACGTTGGAGAAACAAACGCTTTTACGTACGGTAGCACCAGAGATGATACATCCACCTGAAACCACAGAATTGATGGCTGCACCGCGTCTATTATCTTCTTCCCAAACGAACTTAGCGGGAGGAAGTTGCTCTTGATAAGTCCATATTGGCCAACGTTTATCGTACAAGTTTAGCGCTGGAACAGGCTGAACCAGTTCCATATTAGCGGTCCAAAATGAATCTAAGGTACCCACATCACGCCAATACACTTCACGTTGGTCTACTTCATCAAAGGCATACGCGTAAACGGGCTGATCCTTTATAATATCTGGGATGATATCTTTACCAAAATCACGATCTGAGTTGGATTTTTCTGAATCTCGTTTCAATTGTTCGAATAAAAACTCAGTATCGAATACATAGTTGCCCATAGAGGCTAGACACATGTCTGGTTTGCCTGGAAGCGGGGAGGGGTTCTCTGGCTTTTCTTCGAAACCGTTAATACGCATGGTCTCATCAACTGACATAACGCCAAATTGGCCTGCAGCTTCTTCTATCGGGACCGGCATACAGCACACTGTCATTTTGGCGCCAGATTCCGCGTGGCGCGCCAGCAAAGTACCATAATCCATTCGATAGATATGATCACCGGATAGCACCATTACGTATTTTGGTAACTCGTGACGAATAATATCGATATTTTGAAATACCGCATCTGCCGTTCCCTGATACCAGTTGTCTGAAGATCGTTGAGATGCAGGTAGAATTTCCACTGATTCACCCAACTCTTTTTTGAAGTGTCCCCAACCTCGAACTAGGTGACGAATCAATGAGTGAGATTTATATTGGGTAACAACGCCAACTCGACGAATTCCGGAGTTAATACAGTTGGAAAGGGGAAAGTCGATTATTCGAAATTTACCGCCAAAATATAAAGCCGGTTTTGCCCGCCAAGTTGTTAATTCATGCAACCTAGAACCGCGGCCGCCAGCTAAAATTAGAGCATATGTATCACGAGTTAAATTACTGATATAACGGGGGTTCTGTCCTTCCATATAATTACTTCCTCAAACAATTAGTAAGAATGTTGGCTCAAAGTGATAAAAACTAAATTTTTCCCTTTGATGTAACGAGTTTGGCACGTACTTTAGTCAAAAACAATTTGAATTGTTAAAAAGTTATTAAAGATACTTTTGCTAGCTCATGGTTAGATTGGCAAATTAATTATAATTCGCTAAGATTAGGCCAGTTTCAACCGTTGCAGTATCGAAAAGGAATCGAAAATGCATCATATGGCGATTTTAGTTTCGGATAATTTTCCAGTCTTTGAGCTAGGTTGTGCATTGGAAGTTTTTCACTTACCGCGGCAAGAATTATCTCCGTGGTATAAGAGTGATGTTATAAGTTTTGACGGCAAACTGTTAGCTTCCTCTAGCGGGTTATTGATGCAGGTTAATGAGGTAACTGAATTACTTCACTACGATATTTTATTGATCCCAGGTTGGGACATTCATTCGCGTAAAATAAAGTTAGCACTTGCGGAGCAAATCGTTGCATTTCATAGTTTGAATAAACGAATTATTACGTTTTGTTCAGGCGCTTTTTTGCCCGCTCAATTGGGGCTATTAAATAATTGTAAAGCGACGACTCATTGGCGATATGCTGAATTGTTTAAACAGCGATTTCCTTTAGTGGAGTATATGGATAACGTTCTTTATACTCAGCAAGATAATATGTATTGTGCCGCAGGCAGCGCATCTGGTCTTGACCTATCGTTAGAGATCGTGCGACAAGACTTCGGCCATGAGGTCGCAAATTTAGTTGCTAGACGATTAGTTATTTCTCCCCATAGAACGGGTGGGCAGGCACAATTTGTAGAAACTCCAATGCCGCAAAAGCACCATAAGTTTGCCAGAACGTTGCAATGGGCAATTAAAAAGTTGGATAAAATCTCTAAAGTGGATGATTTAGCTGAGCATGCCAATATGTCTAGACGTAGTTTTGATCGTCATTTTAAAGCCTCTGTAGGTATGCCCCCAAAAGAATGGTTAAATCAACAGCGAATTAGATTAGCCAAAGAAATATTAGAGCACGATCGTTTATCTATGGACGAACTTGCATCACGCGTCGGGTTTGATAATACCGTCACCTTAAGATTTAACTTCCATAAATTTGTTGGTATTTCTCCAAGTGAATATCAACAACAGTTTTACCAAGGTTAATAAGAGAAATTAATGCCAATAAAAAATCAACACAACTCAAGTACAGAAAAACAAAAAGTCATATTTGATCACGATGGTGGGGTAGACGATTTATTATCCCTCATCTTGTTATTAACAATGGATCATATCGACTTATTAGCAGTCACAATTACACCAGCAGATTGCTATTTGTCAGATGCAACTACATCCACGTTAAAAATCTTGTCTATGTTCAACCGTACTGATGTACCTGTGGGCAAGGGGATATTACATGGTGAAAATGCGTTTCCTGCCGACTGGCGCGTACAACCTAAAATATGTAACGTGTTGCCAGATATGCTGGCGCAAAGTTTTGATCAAAACCAAGTCTCTGAATTAAGTGCAGATGAGTTGATCAACGCTTGTTTATCTAACGCTGATAACGTCAGTGTACTTATGACTGGCCCAAGCACTAACTTAGTTGCTGCCCTTGAAAAACAGCCGCAATTAAAGGCTAAAATTAAAGACGTTATCTGGATGGGCGGAGCCGTTGATGTGGCTGGTAATGTGGCCATGTACAATCATGATAAAAGTGCAGAGTGGAATGCCTATTGGGATCCCGTTGCCAGCCAAAAGCTTTTTGCTTCCGGTTTAGCTATTAAGTTAATTGGCTTAGACGCGACTAACTGTTTGCCGGTAAATATTGATTTTTTGAGCCAATTAGCGGAACAAAAACAATATCCCATTTCAAATATAGCCTGTCAGTTTTGGGCAACCACAATCAATACCATTCCTAGCTATGAATTTACCTATTTTATGTGGGATGTTCTAGCCACTTGCGTGTTAGCGCTGCAAGGTGATGAAATTGAATTTCAATCTGTAAAGTTAAATGTGGCGATAAGCGAACCCAATGCAGGTCAGACATATCGGGATCCAGAGCAGGGCTTTGATATCGACGTGGCATTCAATGTCGATAAGGATGCTGTTCTAAACTATATATTAAAACAATTTAGATGTTGATCTAGGAGAACCTCACATGGCAGCCCTCAAAAAAATCGTATTCGCAATTTTAATACTACTTACTCTGATTATTGTATTTGGGTACTTTTTGCCATCTGAATATCGAGTACAACGGAGTATTACAATTAACGCCTCGGCGGATAACATTTATCCGCAAGTTGCGGATCTTAAACAATGGCGCAATTGGGGTGTCTGGTATCAACGGGATCCCGATATGCAAGTAGAGTTTTCAGGCGAAAGTGCACCCATAGGCATGCAATCTTCTTGGCAAAGTGTGTCAGAAGGCGATGGTATTATGACAATTTCTGCATTAGAGCCAGGCCAAAGTGTCACCTATGAACTCTACTTTTCTGCCTTTGATATGACATCCCAAGGACAATTAACCTTTCAAGAGAGTAATGGCCAAACATTAGTCACTTGGATTGGTACCGGTGATGTGGGACGAAACCCTATTAACCGCTACTTTGCACTGGCCATGGACTCGTTAATTGGCCCTGATCTACAACAAGGCTTGGAGAACTTAAAAGGTATTATGGAAGATTAGAGTTCAACATTTAAATTGAGTGAAGTAGTGGTGACGAAAAGTTGAATGTTTTTTGCCTAAAGTCAGATTGCCAGCAAATAGACTGTATTGCTCGCTTTTGGGCTGTAGGCTTCCGTTGGCTAAGTGCCAGATGCCGCCATTCAAACATTTAGTAAATCAATGTCATCGCAACACCGATTATTGTGATTATATACAGATTTAGCTTCGAAGCCGTAACTATACAAGCTCACCGGTAATTGCCGTATTTTCACAGAGAGAAACGTAGAAATCTGAAAAAACCTATATGTTGTAATAAGTTACCCCCTGTGATTAAAATAGGTTAAATTTATACACGGAAAAAGCCCGTGTTTAATCACGGGCTTTTGCGGCTGATTAATACTGTTAGGTTTTAAGAAATCTGCAAAAGAGGAAGTTTGATGTTACATAAGTTTCATAGGTTGTCCGCTCTACTGATTAGCTCTTTTATTTTATTCCACCTTATTAATCACCTATATATTCTGGGCGGCGTACAACAACATATAGAGTTCATGGATACTTTTCGCTTGGCTTACCGTAATGTCATCGCAGAGAGCATCTTATTATTATGTGTAATGTTTCAAGTATGCAGTGGTCTTTATTTTGTATGGCAACGCAGAGGTCAACGCTCGGGGTTTCTCGAAAAGGCGCAAGCAATATCAGGCTTGTACTTAGCGTATTTCTTTATAAACCATGTTGGTGCTGTGCTATATGGTAGGATTGGCGCAGAATTAGATACCAATATTTATTATGGCATTGCGGGGTTTCATACAGATCCATTTCAGTTCTATTTTATCCCTTATTACTTTTTTGCAGTTGTTGCTTTATTTGTCCACTTAGCCTCAGCATTCAATTGGCTTAGTCGCAACTCAATTCAACAACCGTTACGTACAAAGCTTGCTTACGTAATAATCCTTATCGGGGTTTCTATTTCTACAACCTTAATACTTGGCTTTTGTGGTGTATTTAATGAAATATCAATTCCGCCAGAATATAGCGCTACTTATGAATAAGAAC